>NZ_QNFZ01000569.1 GCF_003313395.1 Nonomuraea lactucae
CGGCGTGCGGCACGACGAGCCCGGCCGGGTCGGCCACGTCCAGCGCGGCCAGCACCTCGGGGTGCGCGGCCACGGCCTGGCGCAGCCGTTCGGCGCTCAGCCCGGCACGCGGCACGGCCTCGATGATGATGCGTACGTCCTCGGTCATGGTGGCGCGTCCCCGCTTCCCTCGTCCGTGGGCCCCGAGCCTGTCTTACCGGCTGCGGGCCGCCACCGGTAGGCCCGTTTTCTCCGCCCCATCCCGTTTCCGCAGGCCCATCACGTCCGTTTCTGGATTCCCAGTCCATGGATGGAGCGGCCCTGCCCCAGGGGTCGCCGGGGTAGCGTGAACGCATGAGCAAGCCGTTCCTGGAGCCCGCGCAGTGGTATGCCTCCCTGCCCGCCTTCTACGCTTCGGCCTGCATGCTGCTCACCGACCGTGATGACCGGGTCCTGGTGGTCAAGCCGAACTACCGGCCGTACTGGGCGATCCCCGGCGGCATCGTCGATGCCGGCGAGTCTCCACACGATTGCGCCGAGCGAGAGGTCGCCGAGGAACTCGGCCTGGCCGTGCGATCGGGGGACCTGCTGGTCGTCGACTGGGTTCTCCCGATGGACGACCGCCCGCGCAGCATGATCAATTTCGTGTTCGACGGCGGTGTCGTCGCCGATCCCGGCCGGATCGTGCTCCAGCTGTCCGAATTGGATGACTACGGGTTCTTCTCCTGGAAGGAGGCCGCGGCGTTGCTCCCCGAGACCACCTCGGGACGCATCCCGGCGGCGCGCCGGGCGCGCAAGGACACCCGGACCGTCTACCTGCCGACCAGCCAGGTCCGGCAAGTGGACGAGTGACCGGCGGCGGTGGCGTGGCTGGACGCGATCCGAAGCCGACGCCGCGCAGGGATTATCATCGATGGTGAACACCGAGCGGCGGAGATGGGCACCGTACCGGGTCCTGTCCGGCTCTCACGGGCTTCGTCTCGGGTGATGGCACATCGTTCGTCCGACGGAAGTGCGGGACACGTCAAGATCTCATCTGTTCGGGGCGATTGACTAAGCTCACCCCGTACGAATACAGGTCTTGATGGTCTCGATCGAGTCCGAGGAGTGTCTCGAGTGTCAGCGGAGGAAACCCGGCGCAAGGCCGTGCCAGTGACCGTCCACCCCAAGATACTTCACTCGCAGGTTCTCGAATGGCTACGCGAGTCGTTGATCTCGGGACTGCTGGTCCCGGGGCAACGCGTCAACGAGGTGCAGATCGCGACGCAGGTGGGCGTCAGCCGGGGCACACTGCGCGAAGCACTGCGGAAGCTGGAGCAGGAGGGGCTGCTGGTCAGCGTTCCGCACAAGGGGACTTTCGTTCGCAAGCTGACTCCCACCCAGGTCAGAGACGTGTACGAAGTCCTTGCGATGCTGGAGGGGCGGGCGGCCCGGCGAGCGGCCGAGCGGCTCACGCCCGAAGGCGCCAAGCGGCTCAGCGGGCTGCTCGATCACTTCGAGCAGGTGCTCGCCGACCCGACGCAGACCTTGAGACAGCGGCAGGACGCCGACTTGGCGTTCCACGAGGCGGTCTGCGAGCTCGCGGACAGCGAGGCCCTGCTGACGACGTGGAGGGCGGTGCGGGGGAGGGTCATGGCTGTCGTGCTGAACGTGGGTGAGGAGATACTGACCCCGCTCCAGGACCCGGGTTCGCACCGTCGGCTGTTGCAGGCGCTGCTGACCGATCCGCCCGGGGTCGCCGAGGAGACGTTTCACTCGCATCTGATGCACGCGGCCGATGTCATCGTCGGGATCCTGGAGTAAGCTTCGCGCCAATGGTGTCAACAGTTGACAAAGTGGGGCGAAAGACTCCGAGGGGTGATTCCATGATCTATGGCTACGATCCCAGGACCGGTGAGCCGGTGGGTGGGGGGCTGTGCGA
>NZ_QNFZ01000568.1 GCF_003313395.1 Nonomuraea lactucae
CCGTCCCCGGCCGCCCGTCCCCGGCCGCCGCGCCGGTGCTCGGCGCGCCTGCGCCGGCGCGGTCCGGGTGACCTCCCCGACGGGTCCCGGACGTGGTGGTGCGTCCCCGTACGGAGCCGTGCGAGCGGCACGGGAGCGTACGGGAGCGGTGTCCCCGGCAGGCCGGGTCAGGTCCCGGCAGGCCGGGTCAGGTGGCGGGCACGGGCCGCAGGCGGAGTTCGCGGACGATCTCCTCCGCGCCGGCGTCCCTGGGCGGGAAGTCGTCGGCGCCGACGATCAGCTCCATGTTGGCCCGGTAGAAGCAGCCCGCGAGCAGCAGCCGCGCGCTCGCCTCCGGATCGACGCCGGCCGCGACCCGCCCCAGCCGCTGCTCGCCCCGCAGGTAGGCGGCCAGCGGCGCCACCTCCGCCTCCGGGCCGAGCCCCGCGTCCCTGATGGCGTCGCGGAAGCGCGCGGTCACGTTCAGCGAGGAGAACGCCGGAAGGGCCGCCGACTGGACCTCCAGGTAGTAGTCGATGCCCGCCCGCGCGATCGGGATCAGGTTGTCGTTCACCTGCCCCTGCCCGACGCGGTGAGAGAGGTCGTACAGGACGCTCAGCCAGAACGGGAGACGATACTGCAGGAGGGCGAGGAAGTGCTCTATCGAACCTCCGGGCCGCCCGTCCCGGAGGGTGAGGGCCATTTCCAGAACGCGTCGTCTGGTGTCCTGACTTCGCTGGTGCGGGTCTACATGGGAGGTCACCATGGTGTGCCTAACGTGCGCAGTCACTTGGGGGGTCAGCGTTACGTCGCGGCGGTCGGGGGATGTCTTGTTTTCCCGTGAATCGGACCGGCTGCTTTTTAGCGTTTCACGGCCCCGATTATTACCCGAAACCCCGGAAACGAGCGGCGTCGAATTCCTGAAAGTTAGCTGTCAGTGTCTGTGTCGCGACGCCTGAGATAGCGCTCGAACTCCGCTGCGATGGCGTCGCCGCTGGCCTCCGGCAACTCGGCCGCGTCCTTACGGTCCTCCAACTCCTTGACGTACTCGGCCACTTCGCTGTCCTGGGATGCCAACTCGTCGACGCCGCGCTCCCACGCCCGCGCCTCCTCGTCGAGGTCGCCCAGCGGCATCGGGATGCCCAGCACGTCCTCCATGCGGCGCAGCAGCGCGAGCGTCGCCTTGGGGTTGGGCGGCTGCGCCACGTAGTGGGGGACCGACGCCCACAGCGAGACGGCGCTCAGGCCGGCCTCGCCGAAGGCGTGCTGGAGCACGCCGACGATGCCGGTCGGCCCCTCGTAGCGGCTGAGCTCCAGGTTGGTCGAACGGGCCAGCGCCTCGTCGGTGGCGCCGCCCAGGATGGGCACCGGCCGGGTGTGCGGCGAGTCGTTGAGCAGCGCGCCCAGCATCACCGCCATCTCCACGCCCAGCTCGCGGCAGACCTCGACGATGTCGGCGCAGAACGAGCGCCACCGCATGTTGGGCTCGATGCCGCGCAGCAGCACCACGTCGCGCTCGGCGCCCGGCGGGCGGGCGTGGAACAGCCTGGTCGTCGGCCACACGATCGAACGCGTCAGCCCGTCGCCCATCTCGACCACCGGGCGGGTCACCTGGAAGTCGTAGTAGTCGTCGGGGTCGAGCGCCACCAGCGGCTCGGCCTTCCAGGCGGACTCGAGGTGAGCGATCACACCGCTTGAGGCCTCGCCCGCGTCGTTCCACCCCTCGAACGCGGCTATGAGCACCGGGTCGACGAGCTCGGGGAGCCCTTCGAGCTCGATCACGTGTCGCCTCCTCTTTCCTCCATCGGACCTAGCCTATGCGTTGAGGAGGCGGTCATGTCACCGTGTGCCCGCGATCAGCCGCGCCCGTCCCGCGCCCGTCCCGCGCCCGTCCCGCGCCCGTCCCGCGTCCGCGGCGGCCCGCTCGGACACGCCC
>NZ_QNFZ01000571.1 GCF_003313395.1 Nonomuraea lactucae
CGCCGTCGTCCGCACCGTCATCGTGTCACCGTCCGCTCGCGGCAGCCGGCGGCGACCAGCCGCGGCGGTCGCACCGGGCCGGACGACACCGCGACCACGCGCACCGGGTGCCCCGGCTCGACCCATCGGGTGCTCGTCCACCCGCGAGTCAGCTCCCTCCAGCCGGGCAGCCGTCCCGACGTGTAGCCGTGCGGCAGGAGCGCGGCCAGCTTCACCGGATCGGCGGCCGACTGGAACCGGCAGTCCATCGACAGCCGCAGGGTGCCGCCCACGTTGGGTGTGGTCATGTGCACGGTCCGGCTGTGGAAGATCATGACGTCGCCGCACCGATAGTCGTCACCGACCCAGTCGCCGGCCCCCGCCGGCACCGCGACCGACTCCCCGCCGAGGCCGTCGTCCGGTGCGACCGGCAGGACGCCGAGATTGGCGCTGCCGCGCAGCACGCGCAGCGAGCCCAGATCATCCGGGCAGTCACCCAGCGGGATCCAGACGGTGAGGACGTCGCTCGGGATCTGGTTGAAGAGCGCGTCCTGATGCGGAGGCGTCGGGAAGTTCAGCCGCGGGAAGGAGATCCGCGCGATCTTGCGCGGGTGCACCACGACGGGGGCGCCGAGCACCGCGCGGAGCACGTCGAGCAGCGCGGGGCCGTGCGCCAGGCGGTGCAGGGCCTCGATCGACTGAACCGCCTGGTAGCCCTCCCGCCAGCCCGGGTCCTCGACGGCGGCGCCGTTCATCGTCCCGCGGTCGTGGTGCGCGACCGGGCCCGGCAGCGCCGCCGCCGGATCGACGCCGGGGGCGAGCCAGCCCACCTTCTCCAGTTCCAGAAGCACCTGCCGCCGCACCTCGGCGACCGCCGAGGGGTCGAGCAGCGCGCGGAAGAAGAGAAAGCTGTCGTCCGCGAGCCGCCGGCGCAGCTCGTGTGCCGACCGCTCGTCCGAGCTGTCGAAGCCGGCGCTGTCGAAGTCGGCCATCGCCGGCCGGGTCATCGCGCGGCCCCCGGTGCCGTGACCGCGCTCCGCCCCATGCGCGGCCACCGGTCGTGCGGCCGATCGGCGAAGTGGGCGATCTCCAGCGGGTAGCCGAACCGCACCGGATCCGCGGTGGCGTCGGACAGCCCTCTCAGAACGTCGCTCATCTCGTCCTCGCCGACGGCCCGCCAGATGTCGCGCAGCCAGCCGCGTATCCAGTCCAGCGACTCGGGCGTCTCGGCCAGATGGAACTTGACCGCGAGCCCGCGGAGGTGGAACTCGTCCGGCCGGGTCGAGCGGGACAGCGCACCGCAGTAGCGGTAGGGCTGCGTCTCGATCGGCTTGCTCGGCGTGATCACATGTTCGGTGACCAGGTCGTGTACCCAGGACAGGTCGGCTGCTGTGTCCAGGGCCGCGGCCCGGACCCGCTCGAAGAGCGTCGTCAGGTCGCGCCGGTCGCACAGCCACTGGTCGATCGCGTACTCGGTCAGGGTGTGCGCCCATCCGCGCCGGCTGTCGCGGAGCAGACCCGGCTCGCGCCAGCCGGACTGCTCGGCCTGCTCGTAGAACTCGTCGCACCGGCGGGTCACCAGCCCCATCCGGAGGTAGGCCCAGCCCCGCTTGCGCTCGTGCCCTTGCCAGTGCAGGCCGTAGTGCACGACGGCGTCGCCGAGCATGTGGGCCAGGACGAGTTCGGCCTGGGTGCCGGCACCGACGAGCGACCAGGCGTGCGTGTAGCCCCAGTCGTGGCAGCTCAGCAGGTCCGGCAGGATGGCCGCCATCCCCAGCTCACCCTCGTCAAGGGCGACGTCCGGGAAGGCGCCCGACTCGTGGGCGCTCACCAGATGACCTACGACGAACACGGTCCCGCTCCCACCCTCGGCCGGCCCGGCGGCGCGGTGCCGACGATTGGCGCCACACCGCCGGCGACCGCCGGCCCGACGCCGCGGCCCAGCC
>NZ_QNFZ01000572.1 GCF_003313395.1 Nonomuraea lactucae
CTTCAGCGCGGGCACCGCGGAGGCGTCGGCGACGGCCACGACCTCGGCGCCCGCCTCGGCCGCCTGCCTGGCCAGCAGCTCGACCCTGCCGCCCCCGGCCGCGAGCCCGGCGACCCTGAACCTGCCGGGACTGGCCGCGACCACGTCGAGGGCCTGGGTGCCGATCGAGCCGGTCGAGCCGAGCACGACCACGGAGCGGAGGGTCTCTGCATGCACGCGTCCATTGTCCCCGGTTGCGGGCGTGCCGTGGCACGGGGCCGTGACGTACCCGAAATGCGCCACTTTTGTGACCCGGCGTATCACGGTGGGTTCGGGCGGTAATGCTGCCATATCCGTATGCACATTCATTGAGAAAAACTGATTTAGCCCACGTACCTTCCAACGGCAGATTCCGGTTTCGGGAGGTACGTAAATGCACCGCAGAGTCGCCCTGCTCTCCGCCTTCGCGCTCGCCGTGGCAGGCGCCTTAGCCCCCTCGGGGGCCGCTCGGGCCGGCACCGGCCTGGACCCCTGGCCCGCGGGGAGATCCGCCGCGGACTCCGCGCCCGAGCGCAGGGCCGTCCTTGAGTACTGGACCCCGCAGCGCATGCTCGCCGCACAGCCCTTGGCCGCGCCCGGGCCGAGACGCGCCGGCACGTCGGGCGAGTCGCCGACCCAGGGCAGGCCGTGGTCCACCCGCGGCGCGTCCGCGATCACCCCGGAGCGCGCACCACAGGACACGCCACAGCGCACACCACAGCGCTCATATCCGGGCTCGTCACTGGGCACGCAGTGGACGGTCCAGGGCGCCTCGGCCGTCACCACCCAGCAGGGGCTGCAGGTGCCGAACAGCCCGGGCCTGCGCTGGACCGACGGCGGCGCGGTCGTGCGCACCACCGGCCGCGTCTTCTTCACCACCGCCGAGGGCCGCAACGCCTCCTGCTCGGGTTCGGCAGTGACCAGCGCCAACGAGAGCGTCGTGATGACCGCCGGGCACTGCGTGAAGATGAACGGCGCCTTCCACCGCAACTGGGTGTTCGTCCCGGGGTTCGACAACGGCCGGCGCCCGTTCGGCACCTGGGCCGCCAGCAGGCTGCTGACCACGCAGCAGTGGAACGCCAGCGAGGACATCAACTTCGACATCGCCGCCGCCGTGATGGCGCCGCTGCAGGGCAGGACGCTCGTCGACGTCGTGGGCGGGCAGGGCATCGCGTTCAACCAGCCCAGGCGGCTGCAGATGTTCTCCTTCGGCTACCCGGCGGCGCCCCCGTTCGACGGCTCGACGCTGACCTACTGCAGCGGGCGCGCGTTCAACGACACCGTCATGACCAGGGACCAGGGACTGCGCTGCAACATGACCGGCGGTTCGAGCGGCGGCCCGTGGTTCCGGAGCTTCGACGAGTCCACCGGGCTCGGCACCCTGAACTCCGTCAACAGCTTCAAGTACAACTTCGCCCCGGACTTCATGTTCGGGCCCTTCTTCGGGAACGAGGCGATGGCCCTCTACCAGGCGGCGCAGAACACCAACGCACTCTGAGCGCGTTTTACCGAATGTAGCCACAAGAACACATCTTGTAGTGCACACTCGGGTGCCATGACCCTGAGCACCCCTCTGCTGGCGGGCATCCCGCTCGTCGCGGGGCTGATGGGCCCCGCCCTCCTGGGCGCGACTCCCCCACAGCAGCCCGGCCGTTCCACCGCCGTCCACCCGCAGCACGCGGCATCGCGACCGGAGGTCGTCGAACACGTGGCCGCCCGCGGCCCCTCCGCCCAGCGCCGCGTGCTCGGCTACTGGACGCCGCGGCGCATGGCCGCGGCCCTGCCGATCGACCTGCTCGGCACCGTCACCAAGGGCGGCGGCGTGCTGAGCGGGCTCACCGGCGGGACGGGGGTGTCGGCCGGGCCCGACCTGTCAGGCGGGGCGGCCAAGCTCGTCACCCCGCGCCGCG
>NZ_QNFZ01000573.1 GCF_003313395.1 Nonomuraea lactucae
CCACGAGCGCGCCACGCCCACCGCCCGAGCACAGGCTGCCCGAGCGCCCACCACCCGAGCGCAGACCGTCCGGGCGCAGGCCGTCCGGGCGCAGGCCGCCAGGCCGCACGGCGCGCAGGAAGTAGCCGGTGGCGGCCACCGCGCCGAACGCCACCCACAGGTTCGGCATGGCCGCGTTGCCGTAGAACAGCGCCAGCCACAGGGACGCGAACAGCAGCGCCGCCAGCGGCACCACCGCTCCGGAGCGCACCCGCAGCCACGTGCCGAACGACGCGTACAGGGCCAGCGCGGACAGCACGCACAGGTAGACGCGCAGAGCGGCCGTCGACGAGGTGACGAGCACCACCGGAGCGACCAGCACGGTGATCCCGCGGGCGCGGGGCGCGATGAACTCGGTCGCGGGCACGCGGGGGTCCACCTGGCTGACGTAGACGACCTCGTCCCAGCCAAGCCCGATCCCGCGGGTGCCCGCGACGAGCTGCGCGACGCCGTAGGAGGCGGCCACCAGGATCAGCGGCCCTCGCCATGGATCGGCCCGCAGCCACGAGCGGAGCGCTTCGGTCGGTCTCACAGGTACGTCTTAGCGGCGGCCACGCAGGCAGGGGGCGGAGGGTGCCGAGGCTTGCCGGAAGACAGGCACGCCCATGACCTTCGCCGTGGCGGAGGGGAGACCCCCAGCCTTGATCACCACGGCCTTGATCATGACGGATCCCCGACGTAGCGTTCGCATCGACACCCGTACCCTTCAGAAGGGCATGGCGCATGTCCGAATCGGCCACGAAACCGGTGTTACCCAGCGACGCTCTCGCCCGTGACGACTTCGCCCTCCAACGTGTTCCGCCCGGCGCCCGCTACCGCTGGCCCACCGTCGCCATTCAGCGGTTCGGGCTGCTGTCCGCGCTGTCGCAGTTCCTGCTGGGCGCGACCCTCGGCATGGGGATGACCTTCTGGGACGCGGTCCTGGCCGTCACCCTCGGCTCGGTCATCCTCGAGCTCGTCGCCATCGCGGTCGGCGTCGCCGGCATGCGCGAGGGCATGTCCACCACGGTCCTGGCCCGCTGGACGGGGTTCGGCCGCCACGGCTCGGGCCTGGTCGGCGTGGTGATCGCGGTATGCCTGCTGGGCTGGTTCGGCGTGCAGTCGGCGGTGCTGGCCCAGGGGCTCGCCTCGCTGCTCGGCGGCCCGCCCGTGTGGGTGTGGGCGATCGCCGGCGGCCTGGTGATCACCGCCATCGTGGTGCCCGGGTTCGCCGGGATGGCCTGGACGGCGTGGATCACCGTTCCGGCGTTCCTGGCCCTGGCAGGCTGGGCCGTCACCGTGGAGCTGGGCAGGCAGAGCCTGGGCGACCTGGTCGTGTCCGCGCCGCCCGGCCCCGCGCTCACCCTGGCGCAGGGCGCGACGCTGGTCGCGGGCGGGTTCATCGTCGGCGCGGTCATCTCGCCGGACATGTGCCGGTTCAACCGCAGCGCCGCCGACGTGGTCAAGCAGACCGTCCTCGGCATCACGCTCGGCGAGTACGTGCTCGCGCTGATCGGCGTGCTGCTCGCGCACGCGCTGCGTACCGGCGACATCGTCACGATCGTCACCACCACCTCCGGCGTGGTCGGCACGATCGTCCTCGTCACGGCCACCCTGAAGACCAACGACTGGAACCTGTACGCCGCCTCGCTCGGCGTCACCAACGCCCTGCACACCGCCTTCGGAGTCCGGGTCGGCCGGGCCGCGGTCACGGTCGTGCTGGGTGTGATCGGCACCGCGCTGGCGGCGCTCGGGATCGCCGACCACCTGGTCGGCTTCCTCATTCTGCTCGGCGTCGCGATCCCGCCCATCGCCGGGATCATGGTCGCCGAGTACTACGTCGTGCGCCGGTGGCGGCCCGACCTGGACAGCTCGCGGGCGGCCGGCACCCTGCCCGCCGCCGCGCCGGGCTGGGTGC
>NZ_QNFZ01000570.1 GCF_003313395.1 Nonomuraea lactucae
AGACCGCCCGCGACCGCGGCCGCCGCCGCCCGGCCCAGACCGGCCGCGGCCCGTCGCCCTCGGGCACGTACGACGAAGGACAGCAGCAGCACCCCTCCCACGGTCATGCCCACCGTCATGCCGAGCGCCAGCCCCGCGATCTTCCACTCCTCGGGGAACGCGAACACGAACGCCGTCTGGGCGGCCATCACCACCACCCAGCCGGCCACCGTGCCGATGGAGGCGGCCCTGCCCCGGCCTCCCGCGTACAGGACCCGGCTCAGGTGCGCGATGAGCCCGTATCCGATGAGGCCGGGCGCGAACAGCGCGATCGTCCGCGCGAGCTCGTCCGGCGGCACGTCGCTCTTCGACCCGAGGAACACCACGGCGCCCGGCCCGGACGCGGCGGCGAGGACGCCCGCGGCGAGCCCGGACACGAGCACCACCGCCCGCGTGGCCCCGGCCGCCAGCACGGCGAACCCGTCCGTGTCACCCAGCTCGGCCTGCGCCGACAGCCCGGGGAACGCGCTGGTGGCGATGGGTACGGCCAGCACGGCGTACGGCACCATGTAGATCGCCCAGGCGTAGTTGAAGGCGGCGATGGCGGCGTTGCCGATGGCGTTGTTGGACAGCAGGAGCACCACGACCATGGCGGCCTGCTGGGCGAGCAGCGCGGCGACCCCGGCCAGGGCGAGCCGCCGCACCTGCGCGGCCACGCCGGGAGGGAAGCGCAGCGTGGGGCGCCACCGCAGGCCGAGCCCGGCGACGGGGCCGATGACGGTGAGCACCAGGGCCAGCACGCCGAGACTGGTGCCTGCCGACAGCGCCAGCTCCGCGGGCAGCGGCACCTTGTCCGGGGCGGTCTCGCCGCCGCTGAGCGGGACGAACGCCAGGTAGGCGACGATGACCACGATGCTGGACACCAGGGGCGCCAGCGCGGGCCCGGCGAAGCGCCGGTGCGCCTGGAGCAGGCCGTACAGCACGACCGCGACGCCGTACAGGGGGATCTGGGGGGCGAAGACGGCCAGCATGCGGGCTGCGACCGCGTGGACGTCGCCCGCGTCGCAGCCGGAGAGCGTCTCGCCGAAGAACAGCCCCATGACCGGCCCGGCGAGCAGGGCGGTGAGCACGGCGACGGGCACGAGGACGGCGAGCACCCAGGTCAGCAGCGCGGACCCGATCGACGCGACCCGGGCGCGCTCCTCCCCGCCCCCGCCGCCACCACCGGACGAACCGCCGCCGGTAGAGCCGTCGCCACCACCAAAGCCGTCGGAAGAGCTGGAGGAGCCGGAGAGGCCCGCGTCCGCGGCCGCCGCGGCCCCCGCCAGGACGGGCACGACCATCCCGGCCAGCGCGCCGCCCGCGACGACCTCGAAGACGATGTTGGGGATCTGGTTGGCGGTGAAGTAGGCGGTGGCCAGGCAGTCGGTGCCGACGGTCTGGGCGAAGACGTACTGCTTGGCGAAGCCGGTGACGCGCGCCAGGATGGTGATCGCGCCGATGAGCATCGCGCCGCCCGCGACGCCACGCGCGAGCCGCGCGGTCACCACGCCCGCCTCCCCGCGCCGCGACGAGCCGCCCGCACCGTCACCACGCGAACCCTCACCGTCACCACGCAAACCCGCCAAAGGCACCACGAACCGGCCCAGCCGTCGCCGTACGCGTGTGACGTGCGCGTCGTTCCCCGATCACGAGGACATCCTGGCAGGTGGGACCGACAGTCGCGTGCCGGACCCCGCGAGGGTCACACGGGGTCGACCGGGCGGCGGCCGAGCATGTCGAGGCGGTTGAGCACGTGGTTGCCCGCGATGACCTTGGTGAAGCTGACCTTCTCCGCGGCGGCCGTCAGCACGGCGACGGTGCCGAGCAGCGCGAGCCTGCCCGGCCGCCCGAGCGTGGTCACGGCGGCCAGCCCGAGCAGGGCGCCGAGCGCGTTGGCCCCGGCGTCGCCGAGCATGGCG
>NZ_QNFZ01000575.1 GCF_003313395.1 Nonomuraea lactucae
CGCCACGTTCGAGACCCTCCACACCGCCTCGCTCGCCGGCCCGCCGCTGCGGGCCGGACTGACCGCCGACGGGGCCCTGCGGGCCTCGCGGCACCTGCGCATGCTGCTCGGCTCCTCCGCGGTGGCCGTCACCGACAGCGAGCGTTTGCTGGTGTACGACGGCGCCGGCGAGCACCATGCCCACCAGGCGTTCGAGCACGCGCGGGCCACGCTGGAGGACGGCCGCACCCAGGTCCTCACCCTCGACTGCGAACTGCTGGAATGCCCCGTGCGGCACGCGGTGGTGGTCCCGCTCACCACCGACGAGCGGGTCGTCGGCGCGCTGGCGGCCTACGGGCCGCACGCCTCGGCGGGGCTGGTCAGGGCCGCCCAGGAGGTGGCCGGGTGGGTGGACTCGCAACTTGAGCTGGCCGAGCTGGACCGCTCGCGCACGCTGCTCATGGAGGCGGAGGTGCGGGCGCTGCGGGCGCAGATCTCGCCGCACTTCATCTACAACTCGCTCACCACGATCGCCTCGTTCGTCCGCACCGATCCGGAACGGGCTCGCGAGCTGCTGCTGGAGTTCGCCGACTTCACCCGCTACTCCTTCCGCAGGCACGGCGAGTTCACCACGCTGGCCGAGGAGCTGCGTTCGATCGACCGCTACCTCACGCTGGAGCGCGCCCGCTTCGGCGACCTGTTGCAGGTCACGCTGCGCATCGCGCCCGAGGTGCTGCCGGTCGCGGTGCCGTTCCTCTGCCTGCAGCCGCTGGTGGAGAACGCCGTCAGGCACGGCCTGGAGAGCAAGGACGGCGTCGGCCGCATCACGATCATCGCCGAGGACGCGGGCGCCCTGTGCCGGATCAGCGTCGAGGACGACGGGCTGGGCATGGACCCCGAGCGGCTGCGCCGCATCCTGGCCGGCGAGCTCAACCCGGCGGCCGGCGGCGTCGGGCTGGCCAACGTGGACGAGCGGCTGCGCCAGGTCTACGGGGACGACTACGGCCTCGTCGTCGAGACGGCCACCGGGGCGGGCACCAAGGTCAACGTCAGGTTGCCGAAGTATCACCCGGGCGTCTCGGCCCGCTGACCGCTGTTGTCCCAGGTTGACGCCAGGGCTCCGTTGTCGGTTTTATCACTGTCTATGGCGCAACTTCGTGTGCTGGCGGTGGACGACGAGCTTCCCGCGTTGGAAGACCTGTCCTACCTCCTCCGCGCCGATCCCCGCATCGGCGAGGTGACGACCGCCCGGGACGGCGCCGCGGCGCTGCGGCTGCTCGACCGCGCCATCGCCGACGGCAGGCCGATCGACGCGGTCTTCCTCGACATCAGGATGCGCGGGCTGGACGGCGTGGTGCTCGGGCGGCTGCTGTCGCGGTTCGCCAACCCGCCGCGCGTCGTCTTCGTCACCGCGTACGAGGAGCACGCCGTCGACGCCTTCGAGATCAAGGCGGAGGACTACCTGCTCAAACCGGTGCGCCCGGAACGGCTCGCCGAGGCGATCCGGCGGGTCGCTGTCTCGGCCGACGTGGCGACGGACACCGGGGAGTCCGACACGATCCCCGTCGAACTGGGCGGGGTGACCAGGTTCGTCTGCAGCGCCGACGTCGTCTACGTCGAGGCGCAGGGCGACTACGCCCGCCTGCACACCGCCACCGGCAGCCACCTGGTGCGCATCCCGCTTGCCACCCTCGAGGAGCGCTGGGCCTCGGCCGGGTTCGTCCGCGTGCACCGCAGCCACCTGGTGGCGGTCAAGCACATCGACGAGTTGCACATCGACTCGGGCAAGTGCGTGGTGCGCGTGGGGGAGACGGAGATCCCCGTCAGCCGCCGCCACACCCGCGAGCTGCGCGACCTGCTCGTCCGGCGGGCCAGGAAGGCGCGTCCCGAGTGACCTCCGACCCCACCCGCCGCGCCGGTCCGGTCCGCCGCCCGGAGCAGGGGCGCCGCGAGGCCGTGCCCCGGCGGGTGGCCGTGACGAGCCCCAGGACGGCC
>NZ_QNFZ01000574.1 GCF_003313395.1 Nonomuraea lactucae
CCGGTCGACGGCCGCGGCGAACGCGTCGGGGTCCGCGCCGAGCCGCTCGAACGCGCGGCGCGCGGAACCGTCCGGCAGCGCCAGCGCCGACATCAGCAGGTGCTCCGGGCCGGGCACGCCCTCGCCGCGCTCCAGCGCCCGCTGCTCGGCGCCGGTGAGCAGAGCGTTGATGGTCTTGATGTCCCGCATGGGACGGCGGAGTCGCACTGGACTTCTCCTCGGCTGGAAGGGGTGGTGGAACGTGGGAAGGGGGCGGCTACTGGCGGCCCTTCCTGGGAGCGTGCCGGTGGTGCGCGGCCTGGCGGGTGATCCCCAGCGCCTGGGCCACCTGCGCCCAGGTCCAGCCCTGCTGGAGGGCTCGGGACACGGCGGCGCGCTCCAGGCGGTCGGCGAGTCGGCGCAGCGCCACGACCGCGGCCAGCGCGTCGGCGGGGTCATCGGGTCCGGGAATCTCGTAACGGTCAGCCACCCGTCAAACGTATTTGACAGAATTCGCAGCTGTCAAATCTGTTTACTTTCGTCCTTCGAACTGCCTAAGGCGGCAGGTGCTGTCAATGGAATGAGACGAAGCGAGGGTGGTGTAGGTGGGTTCCTCCTAAGGAAGGAGCCTTTTCGCCATGAAACGCGATATGTTGCGACTATGACTGACCCTGGTGGCGTCCGAGCCTCCGACGCCGAACGCGAAGCCGTCGTCGAACAGCTCCGCATCGCCTCGGTGGACGGCAGGCTGACCCTCGCCGAGCTGACCGACCGCACCGAGGCCGCCTACACCGCGACCACCCAGGCCGAACTGGCCCTCCTCACCCAGGACCTGCCCGCCTCCGGGCCCGCACCCGTCAGAGCCCCGGAGGGGCGCAAGCGGCGATGGTTCGTCGGCGTGCTGGGCGACAGCAAGCGGCGCGGCACGTGGCGGATCGACCAGGAGCTCGGCGCGGTGGCCGTGCTGGGCGACGTGGTGCTCGACCTCCGGGAGGCTGAGGTGCGTACCGACCGGGTCGACGTCATGGCCGTCTCGGTGCTGGGCGATGTGAAGATCATCGTGCCCGACGGCGTGCACGTGGACCTCGACGGGATGGCCGTCCTGGGCGACAAGCGGGTGGACGTGCAGGAGGCGGCGCCCGGCATGAACGTCCCGGTCGTCAGGGTGCGCGCGTACGCGGTCCTGGGCGACGTCAAGGTGGTCGGCGACTCGCGGGTCAAGCCCCTGAAGCGCCGCCTGGCGGCCTGGCGGGAGCACTGGCGTCAGCTACAGGACGGCACGCCCGCCGCCACGACGGGCGCTCCCGGCGCGGCGGCCATCACGGGCTGGAGCGGGTCGGGCCACGGCCTCCACGGCGGGTCGGGGCACGGCCTCCACGGCGGGTCCGGCCAGGGAGCCCCTGGCGGGTCCGGGCACGGCGTCGACGGCGGGTCCGTCCACGGTGCCCGTGATGGGTCCGGCCAGGGAGCCCCTGCCGGGCCCGGTCACAGCGTCCCTGGCGGGCCGGGTCACGCGGTCCCTGGCGGGCACGGTCCTGGCGGAGGCGGCGCAGGCCATGGCGGTCCTGGAGGCCATGGTGGTCCTGGAGGCCACGCCGGTTAGCGGTGGCGCGGTCGCCCGCGCTCCGGGCTGAGGTCCTGCGTCGGTCCTACGAGGCGGCCACCCCGGCAGGCGTCAGCAGGGCCGCCGTGTAGCGCTCCAGCAGCACCTGGACCAGCTCCGGAGCCGGGCCGAGCACGTCCGCGACCACGTCGGCGCCCGCCGCGAGGGTCGCCCGCCGTACCTTGTCGGAGAAGTAGCCCGGGGCCAGCAGGTAGGGCGCCACGACCACTCGTGGCGCGCCCGCCTCCCGCAGGAGGGCGACCGCCTCCTCGGGGGTCGGCGAGGCCGCCGACGCGTACGCCGCCGTCACCGCCCACCAGCCGGCGCGGCGGGCCCACTGCCTGGCCAGGGCCGTGACGACCGCGTTGGCCCGGGCGTCGCTCGACCCCGCGGA
>NZ_QNFZ01000581.1 GCF_003313395.1 Nonomuraea lactucae
GTCAACGGCAGAGCCTCCACGCTCACCAACACCGCCGGAACCATGTAATCCGGCAACCGCTCACGCATGAACGAGCGCAACTCACCGATATCAGCAGACCCATCGCCGACCACATAAGCGACCAGCCGCATACCCGACGGGCCATCATCGCGCGCCACCACCGCCACACCCCGCACAGCCGGATGCTCAGCCAGCACCGCCTCCACCTCACCCGGCTCGATCCGGAACCCCCGAATCTTCACCTGCGCATCCGTCCGCCCCAGGAACTCCAACGTCCCGTCGGCCCGCCACCGCGCCCGATCCCCCGTCCGATACAACCGCCCCCCACCCGAACCGAACGGGTCGGCCACAAACCGCTCCGCCGTCAAATCCGGCCGCCCCACATACCCCCACGCCAACCCCGCACCCCCCACATACATCTCCCCCACAACCCCCACCGGCACCACCCGCAACCGCTCATCCAACACAAACACCGCCAAATCCGGAATCGCCACCCCAATCGGCGACCCCCGCCACACCCCCTCCACCACCCGCTCATCCACCCGCAGATACGACACATGCACCGTCGTCTCAGTAATCCCATACATATTCACCAACACCACACCCGGATGACGCGACCGCCACCCAGCCAACCGACCCACCTCCAACGCCTCCCCACCAAACACCACACACCGCACCACAAGCCCACCACCGGGCTCCTCGGCATCCGCCGCCGCCAACTGATAAAACGCCGACGGCGTCTGCGACACCACCGTCACCCCCTCAGCAACCAGCAACGCCCGAAACGCCTCCGGCGAACGCGACACACCGAACGGCACCACCACCACACACCCACCCGAAAGCAACGCCCCCCAGATCTCCCACACCGAAAAATCAAACGCCGCCGAATGGAAGAAACTCCACACATCCCCCGGCCCGAACCCGAACCACTCCCGCGTCGACGACACCAACCGCACCACATTGGCGTGCGGCACCACCACACCCTTCGGCCGACCCGTCGACCCCGACGTATAAATCACATACGCCGCATCCCCCGCCCGCACCCCCACCCCCGGATCAACCGCAGGATACGACGCCGACTCCGCCACCACCTCCGCCGTCACCATCACCACCGGCCGCGCATCAGCCACAATGAACGCCACCCGCTCCGCCGGATACTCCGGATCCACCGGCACATACCCCGCCCCCGACTTCAACACCGCCAACAACGCCACCACCAAATCCACCCCACGCCCCAACGCCACCCCCACCAACCGCCCAGCCCCCGCACCCCGCTCCACCAACAACCACGCCAACCGATTCGCCCGCTCATCCAACTCCGCATACGACACCCCCACCCCCTCACACCGCACCGCCACCGCACCCGGCGCCCGCTCCACCCACCCCCCAAACACCGACACCACCGACTCCTCCACCACCGAACCAACCCGCGGCCCCACCGTCAAAGCAGCCCGCTCCACCTCACCCAACACCCCCACCGCCGACACCAACACCCCACCATCAACCGCCACCCCCGCCAACACCCGCTCCAACCCACGCACCAACCGCTCCACGGAATCCTGATCGAAGGCATTCCGGGAGAACGCCACCTCCAACCCCAAGCGCTTCTCCAGATCCACCATCACGGTGAGCGCGTAGTGCCCCTGCTCCACGTTGTCCACCGGAGCGAACACGCCCGCCGCGGGCCCCTCAGCCACCTCCGAATCCGGCAGTTCCTCCTGCGGGTAGTTGCCGAACACCACGATGCTGTCGAACAGCGACGTCCCGCGCGGCACCGCCGAATACCGCTGCACATCAGCCAGCGGCGTGTACTCGAACCGCTGCAACGCGACCTGGTTGTCCTGCAACTCCCGCAACCACTCGACGAACGGCACATCCTCCGGCACCCGAGCCCGCAACGGCAGCGTGTTGATGAACAACCCGACGATCGACTCCATCCCCGACAACTCCGCCGGACGACCCGACACCGTCAGACCGAA
>NZ_QNFZ01000580.1 GCF_003313395.1 Nonomuraea lactucae
AGGCGCATGTGAGTACCAGCAGGTCAGAGAGGATTCTCCGATGCGACTGACCTACACGTCGGATCTGTGGTGGAAGAACGCCGTCGTCTACTGCCTGGACGTCGAGACGTTCAAGGACGGCAACGACGACGGGATCGGCGACTTCCGCGGGCTGACGCAGGAGATCGACTATCTCGCGGGGCTGGGCGTGACATGCCTGTGGCTCATGCCGTTCTACCCCTCGCCCGGCAAGGACGACGGCTACGACGTCACCGACTTCTACAGCGTCGATCCCCGGTTGGGCACGCTCGGCGATTTCGTGGAGTTCATGCGGACCGCGCACGACCGGGGGCTGCGCGTCATCGCCGACCTCGTCGTCAACCACACCTCCGACCAGCACCCGTGGTTCGTGGAGGCGCGCTCCGGCAAGGACTCGCCGCTGCGCGACTGGTACGTCTGGTCGGACGTGCCCGAGCCCGACGACAAGAGCCAGATCGTCTTCCCCGACAAGGAGGACAGCGTCTGGGAGCTGGACGAGCGGACGGGGCAGTACTTCCTGCACAGCTTCTACCGCCACCAGCCGGACCTGAACGTGGCCAACCCGGCCGTCCGTGACGAGATCACCCGCGTCCTCGGCTTCTGGATGGAGCTGGGGCTGTCGGGCTTCCGGGTGGACGCGGTGCCGTTCCTCATCGAGAACGTCAACCCCAAGCTGGCCGACCCCCACGACTTCCTGGCGGACCTGCGGGCGTTCATGACCCGGCGCAAGGGCGACTCGGTGCTGCTCGGCGAGGTCAACGTCCCGTACGAGGAGCTCGTCGGCTACTTCGGGGAGGGCCTCGGCGACCAGGTCACCATGTGCTTCGACTTCATCGGCATGCAGCGCGCCTGGCTGTCGATGGCCCGCGGCGACGCCCGGCCGCTCGCCTCGGCCCTCAGGGAGCGTCCCCAGGCTCCCAGGGACTGCCAGTGGGCCACGTTCCTGCGCAACCACGACGAGCTGACGCTGGACAAGCTCACCGAGGAGGAGCGTCAGGAGGTCTTCCGGGCCTTCGGCCCCGACAAGGACATGCAGGTCTTCGACCGCGGCCTGCGCCGTCGCCTGCCGACCATGCTCGGCGGCGACATGAGGCGCGTGAAGATGGCCTACAGCCTGCTGCTCTCCATGCCGGGCACTCCGGTGCTGTTCTACGGGGAGGAGATCGGCATGGGGGAGAACCTCAAGGCGGAGGGCCGCATGGCGGTACGCGTCCCGATGCAGTGGTCGCCCGACGGCGGCTTCAGCATGCGCGAGCCGGTGCGCGAGATGCCGGACGGCGCGTTCGCCCCGGGCCGGGTGAACGTGGCCGACCAGAAGCGGGACACCGGCTCGCTGCTGCGCTGGATCCAGTTGCTCGTCGAACGCTACCGGGAGTGCCCGGAGCTGGCGTGGGGCACCTGCACCGTCCTCGACCCCGGTCGTCCGGCCGTCCTGGCCCATCGCAGCGACGCGGACGGCGCCACGGTGGTCGCTCTCCACAACCTGGGCGACACCGCCGAGGACGTGAAGCTCACGCTGGAGGGCCTGGAGGGCTGCCTGCTGACCGATCTGCTGGAGGACGGCTCGGTCGAGGTGCCGGAAAGCGGCGTCGCCGCGCTGTCGCTGGATCCGTACGGCTGCCGCTGGCTGCGCGCCTCGGCTCCCGAGGTGCCGCCGGAGGACGCCTCGGTGAAGTCGGAGCACCCGATTGACCACTAGCGCCCCGAACCCCTCTCACAGGTACGACGGGCCGGTCACGCGGTGCCTGAACGTCCACCACACCCATGCCTGCGTGGCCACCAGGAGCGGGATCAGCACGAGGATCACCGGCGTCAGGAACGGGGCCGTGGGCCCGGCCGTGAGCGGCAGCCGCAGCCCCGACAGCACGCCGATCACCACGAGCGCCCCGGCCGTGAGCGCGTAGGTGCGGACCTCGCCGGACCCGCCGGACAGCACGGCCGCCCGCCGGTGCGGCCCCCCGCGCAG
>NZ_QNFZ01000577.1 GCF_003313395.1 Nonomuraea lactucae
CCCCTGCCCTGGACCTGGCCCCTGCCCTGGACCTGGGCCGTGGCCCGGACCGTGGCCCGGACCCTGCGAAGGGCCTGCGGCGGGTGGCGGCCCGGCGGCGCCGGCGTGAGCTCCCGCGGCGGCCATCTGGGCGCCGCACACGTCGCAGTAGTCGTCGGCGCCCGACGCGTGGCCCTGAGGGCAGGTCGCCATCAGCCGCCCTCCCCGCCCTGGCGCAGCCGGCTGGTACGGACCGAACCGGTGTCCAGCTCGATCTCGTCGGCCTTGTCGACGTTCCGGCGCAGCCGGGCCGTGCCGCTGCGCGGGTCCACCTCGACCACCTTGTCCAGCAGCCGCGCGGTGTCCTCGCGCCCCGACTCGGCGGCGAGCTGCCTGGCCCTGGCCAGCCGGGCGGTCGCCACGTCCACCGCGCCGGCCGCCCTGGCGCTCAGCCCCTCCTGGATCAGCTCGTGCAGCTCGGCCTGCCCGGTGTAGTGGGCGACCTTGCGGTTGATCCGCGTCGACTGCGCCAGGTCGTCGGTCCACTGGGCGAGCACGTTGCCGCTGGCGAAGACCTCCTGCGTGTCGGGACGCACGAGCTTCACCCAGCCCGCCCTGATCTCGCTGCCGACCTGACCGGGCGGCACCTCGACGCACAGGTGGTACTCGCGCTCCTCGGCCCCCCACGAGCCGGTGGGGTAGTCGCCGGTCAGCGGGTTCACGTCGGATCGCTTGCCGGTCAGGTCGAGCAGGGTGGGGGAGACCTGCTTGACGAATTTGAGCGTCGCGGCCTGCGGCACCCACACCCGCATCGCCAGCTCGGCCACCGTCTTGCTCATCGAGCTCCGCGTGATCCTGCGGAAGAACTCGGCCAGATCGCCCTGGTCGCGTACGAAGTCGAAGGTGCCGAGCAGCGCGTCGGCCACCTTCCGCAGCTCCGCGGGGACCCAGTCGGAGCCCACGCCCAGGCTGTCGCACACGAACGCGCCCGAGCAGCGGGCCAGGGCGGCGGCGAAGCGGTCGGCGCTCTCGTTGTTCTGCCCGTCGGTCATCAGGATGGCGTGCCTGATCGCGTCGGGGTGCGCGGACAGGAGCTGGTTCGCCAGCAGCAGCCACTCGCCGATGGACGTGCCGCCGTTGGCCGACAGCCTGCCGATGGCGTTCTGGGCCTCCTGGCGCGTGGCGCGCGAGGCCCGCACCAGGGTGCGGTCGCGCGGGTAGACCACCCTGGCGACGTCGGTGCCCGCGACCACCGCGAAGTGCACGCCGTCGCGGAGCCCCTCCACGGCGGTGGCCGCCGCCTGTCTCGCCTCCCGGATCTTGCCGCCGCTCATCGAGCCCGACGTGTCCACGATGATCACCTCGGCCGCCTCGGCGGGCACCGAGGTCGTGGCCGTCGGCGAACCTGTGGAGGAGATGGTGAGGATGGCGTGCACCTCGCGTCCGCCGAGAGGCAGGTACTTGTTCTGGTCGATGTGCAGCGTGAAGGTGGGCTCGTCACCCATGCGGTCCTCCTAGGGGGATCAGGACGATGGTCACGTTGTCGTGGCCGCCCGAGTCGAGCGCGTGGCGCAGCAGCTCGCGGGCGAGGTCGAGGGGCGCGCCCGCGGGCGGGAAGGCGTAGCCGTCCAGGTAGCGCCAGAGCCCGTCGCTGCAGACCAGCAGCAGCCCCGGCTCCTCGGGGCCGAACACGCGGACCTCCGGCTCGACGTCGGCCGCGTCGGCCCCGAGCCAGGCGGTGATCTCGCCGGTGGGCGCCGCGTGGTCCTCGGTCAGCGCCACGCCGTCCCGCGTCCCGCCGGGCAGCCAGTAGGCACGGCTGTCACCGGCCCAGCAGAGGGTGACCCGCCCGCCGGTGACCACCGCTGAGACGTACGTGCAGGCGGGGGCGTCGTCCGGCGAGGCCGCGAGCTTGGCCACGGCCCGCCCGGCCAGCTCGAACGCCTCCACCGAGCCGACGCCCCTGGCCAGCGCCTCCGCCGCCGTGCGCGTCGCGACGGCCGAGGC
>NZ_QNFZ01000576.1 GCF_003313395.1 Nonomuraea lactucae
CCGCGGCCGTGCGCGGCCTCGCGGCCCACGGGGCGGTGCTCGTCGACGTGCGGCCGGCGCGCGCCTTCGCCGCCGCGCACATCCCCGGCGCCGTCTCCATCCCCCTGCGCGCCCAGTTCGCCTCCTGGCTGGGCTGGCTGCTCGACCCCGCAACGCCGTACGTCATCGTCCGCGACCGGGACCAGGACCCTTGGGAGGTCGCCTGGCAGGCCGCCAAGATCGGCTACGAGGGGTGCGCCGGAGAGCTCGCCGGCGGCATGGACGCCTGGGACGGACCGACCGAGACCATCGACGTGGTGAGCGCGGACGGGCTGCGGGACGGCGAGCGCGTGCTCGACGTCCGCCAGGACGCCGAGTACGCCGCCGGGCACCTCCCCGGCGCGCGGCACGTCGAACTCGGCGACTTGCCCGCCCGCGCGGGGGAGGTGCCGGACGAGCCCACGGTGGTGATGTGCGGCCACGGTGAGCGCGCGATGACCGCCGCCAGCCTGCTGCGCCGCACCGGCCACCGGCGGATCCGGGCGCTGGCGGGCGGCCCGGAGGACTGGCACGCCCGCACGGGCCTCCCGCTACGGGAAGGCACGGCGTGAACACCGGCCTCGACGCCGGCCTGAACACCGGCGTGACAGCGGCGTGAACACCGGCGCCCCCACCGCGGGCGGCATCCGGCTGGGGCTGCGCGCCAACCTGGCCCAGTTCATCCTCCTGGTGGCGGTCAACGCGCTGGTCGGCGGCATGCTCGGCCAGGAACGCATCACGTTGCCGCTGCTGGCCGGCACGGTGTTCGGTCTGTCGGCCTACACTTCGGCGCTGACCTACATCCTGGCCTTCGGCGCCACCAAAGCGGTCACGAACTTCTTCGCCGGCACCCTGTCCGACCGCTCCGGCCGCAAGCCCGTGCTGGTGGCCGGCTGGCTGATCGCGCTGCCGATCCCGGCCATGCTGGCGTGGGGGCCGTCGTGGGCGTGGATCGTGGCCGCCAACGTGCTGCTGGGCGTCTCCCAGGGGCTGACCTGGTCGACCACCATCATCATGAAGATCGATCTGGCCGGGCCGGACCGGCGCGGCCTGGCCATGGGCCTCAACGAGGCCGCCGGGTACGTCGCGGTCGCCGTCACCGCGATGGCCACCGGCCAGCTCGCCCAATCCTTCGGGCTGCGGCCCGCGCCGTTCCTGCTCGGGGCCGCCTACGCCGCGCTCGGCCTGGGCCTGTCCACGCTGGCCGTACGCGAGACCCGCGACCACGCCCGCTCGGAGGCCGCCGCCCACCCCGCCCCGGACGGCTCCACGCCGGGCGAGCCGGGCGTGCCGTCGACGGCGCGGATCGCCTGGCGCACCAGCGTCAGCGACCGCTCCATGTCGGCGGCCAGCCAGGCAGGGATGGTCAACAACCTGAACGACGCTCTCGCCTGGGGCGTCTTCCCGATCGTCTTCGCGGCGGGCGGGATGAGCGTCGCGCAGGTCGGCGTGCTGGGGGCGCTGTATCCGATGGTGTGGGGACTGGGGCAGACGCTGACCGGCTGGTGGTCCGACCACGTGGGCCGCAAGCGCCTCATCACCACCGGGATGATGCTGCAGGCCGCCGCCATCGCCGCGGTGGCCGCCGGGCACGGCTTCGTCCCGTGGGCGGCGGCGCAGGTGCTGCTCGGCGTCGGCACCGCCCTGGCGTACCCGACGCTGCTGGCGGTCATCGGCGACGTCGCCCACCCGGTCTGGCGGGCCCGCGCCGTCGGCGTCTACCGGCTCTGGCGCGACGGCGGCTTCGCCGTGGGAGCCCTGCTGGCCGGCCTGATCGCCGACCTGTACGGGCTGAGCGCCGCGATCTGGACGGTCGCCGCGCTCACCGCCGCCTCCGGAGCGATGGTCGCCCTGCGCATGCGCGAGACCCTGACCAGGATGACTCGGACGTGACGCCGAGCAGTTCGCAGATGACCGCGATCGGGAGCGGCAGGACCAGGTCGGCGGCTGGCCCGGCGGCGGCTGGCCCGGCG
>NZ_QNFZ01000578.1 GCF_003313395.1 Nonomuraea lactucae
CGCCACGCCCGCGACAGCCGGCGCCACGCCCGCCGCCTCCTCCAGCCCGGCCGCCACGCTCGTCGCCACCCCGCCCCGCGTCACGCCGAGCGTCACTAGCGCGCCGGTCGCCACCGTCGCGCCCAAGGCGGAGCGGGAGGTCAAGCTCGCCGACGTCGGCGCCACCCTGTACGAGCACCCCACGGACCCCGTCTGGCTGGCCGCCTACCTGCAGGTCAAACGGCCGTTCAAGACGTTCGCCAGGGACCGGACCGGCCGGTTCAAGGAGATCGGCCTGGCCGAGGCCCCCCAGATGTCGCCGGACGGCGACTGGGTGGCTCTCAACCCGTGGCTGAAGTTCCAGAACACCGACATGGACAAGCTGAGGTTCACCAGGCTGAGCACGGGAGAGTCGTTCGAGGTCACCACGGTCAAGAAGCCCGAGCAGTCGTGGTTTCCCGCCTGGTCGCACGACGGCACCCGGGTGGTGGCCTCGATCACGGACGACAAGCGCAAGAAGATCACCGGGTTCGTGCACGTCGACGTCGTGGCGCGCAAGGCCACCGTCGTGCGCACGGAGTACGTCGACGACCTCAGCCTGCCGTTCACCTTCACCCCCGACGGGAGCATCGCCCGCGGCTACACCGCCGCCAAGAACCGCGGATTCGAGACCTATGACATGTCGGGCAAGGTCACGCGCAACGTCCACTGGGTCGGCTCGCCCCGCGACGTCTCCTGGTACTCGCCCTCCGGCAAGAAGTACGTCACGGTCTGCCCCAACCGCGAGGACGTGTGCGTCTGGGACACCAGCACAGGCGTCCGCAAGGCCACCATCGGCGGCATCAAGAATGCCGGCTACCTGCTCGGCTGGTTCAACGAGGACCACATCCTGGTGCGCGAGCCCACCCGCAAGAAGGGCCGCGACCAGATCAAGATCGTCTCCTTCCTGGGCGAGACACAGCGGGTGCTGGCGGAGCTGCCCTCCAGAAGCGTCATCGTGCACTTCGCGCCCAAGGCGCCCCGGTGATGCGGCCGCGGCCGCCCCTGCCGGGCGATCCGCCGCGGTTGGGCCCCTACCGCGTCGCGGGCCGGCTCGGCGAGGGCGGGCAGGGCGTGGTCTACCTCGGCGAGTCGCCCGACGGGGAGAACGTCGCGATCAAGGTCCTCGCGCGCGTGCCGGACGAGGAGGGCCGGGCCCGGTTCGCCAAGGAGATCGAGCTCGCGCGGCGGGTCAAGGCGTTCTGCACGGCGCGGGTGCTCGGCGTCGGCGAGCAGGACGGGGTGCCGTACGTGGTCAGCGAGTACGTCGACGGGCCCTCGCTGGCGCGCGTCATCGCCGAGCGGGGCCCGCTCCGGCCGGCGGAGCTGCGCCGCCTGGCGATCGGCAGCCTGACCGCGCTGGCCGCCATCCACCAGGCGGGCGTGGTGCACCGGGACTTCAAGCCGGGCAACGTGCTGCTCGGCCGGGACGGGCCGCGGGTGATCGACTTCGGCATCTCACGGGCGCTGGAGTCCGGGGAGGCCGACGAGCACCTGGAGGGCACCCCGCCGTACATGGCGCCCGAGCAGTTCTCGGGCGGCGGGGCGGGGCCGCCCGCCGACCTGTTCGCCTGGGCGGCCACGGTGGTGTGCGCCGCCACGGGCACGCCGCCGTTCGGCTCCGGTGACGTGCCGGCGGTCGTGACCCGCATCCTGTCCGCCGAGCCTCAGCTGGGAGAGCTCCGCGGCGACCTGCGCGACCTGGTGGCGCGCTGCCTGGCCAAGGATCCCGCCGCCCGGCCCGCCGCGTCGCGGGCGCTGCTCACCCTGCTCGGCCATCCGGTGCCGGAACGGGCCCTCCTCGACGAGGGCCGCAGATCCGCCGCACCCCCGCCCACCACCGCGCCTGCCAACCCGCCCTCCACCCCGCCCACCACCACAGCCCCGGGCTCAGCCGTGGCGCCGAGCATGGGGGCCACGGCTGAGGGGGCGGGGGCTCAGGGGGCGGGGGTGGCCGCAGGTGGCCGGGGCGGGCGCC
>NZ_QNFZ01000583.1 GCF_003313395.1 Nonomuraea lactucae
CGGCAGCTGGCCGGGATCGCCGAACTCCTCCACCAAGTTCCCCGCCACCATGCTGATCGACTACGTACGCGTCTACACCAAGGCATAGGAATAGACCAAGACACAGAAGGGCACAGAAGGCTCAGTGACAGCCAGCCTCAGAAAGCGTGATCGGATCCGCGAGCATCTGATCACACTGATCGAATCCCGCGCCATCGGCCAGGCGATCCCCTCCGAACGACAGCTGTCGGCGGAGCTGGGGATCTCCCGGCCGACCCTGCGCGCCGTCGTGGACGAACTGATCAAGGATGGCTGGCTCATCCGCGAACACGGCCGCGGCGTGTTCGTGGGCACTCCGAAGATCGCCCAACAGATCGTGGGCAGCTCCACCTCGCGAGGGGCCGCCTACCCTCCGGCCCCCGGCACCTGGACCAGCCGCGTCCTCAGCCACTCGATCATCCCCGCCGGAACGGCCATCGGCAGCAGGCTGCGCGTCGAGGCGGGCACGCCCGTCCTGCGCATCGCCCGGCAACGGCTCGTGGACAACGAGCCGATGGCGGTGGAGACCATTCACGTGCTCAGCCACCTCGTTCCGGGACTGACCTCCGCCGACGTCGAGGCCGGCTCCTTCTACGCGCTGCTGCGCGACAGGTTCGGCATCGTGCCGACCGAAGCGGAGCAGTATCACGAGGCCCGCGCGGCCGACGCCACGGAGGCATCCCTGCTCGGCGTCGGCCAGGACTCGCCGCTCCTGTCCTTGGAACGTGTCACCCGTGATCAGCACGGCCGCGTGTTCGAGTACACCCATGCGGTCTACCGGGGCGACCGCTACCGCCTGGAGTTCAAGCTGTCACTCGCCGAGTCGCCGGACTCGACGAGACCGGCCATGACCCCGAGCGTGAATCCGACGATGACCCCGATCGTGGTCACGGACAACCCCGCCGCGGGCGTCCGCCCGTAGACCGTGTCAGCGCGGCGTCTCTCCAGGGGCCGCTCGCGCCCGGGTGTCAGTCCCAGAGCGCGATCGCCGCGAGGATGGCGGCCGCCGGGACCAGCAGCCACGGCTCGGCCAGGACGAGAGCGGCGGTGAGGATCAGGGCGAGCCACGCCAGCCCTTTGGCGGCGCGCCGCTTGGCCTTGCTCTTCTTCTTGCCCTTCTTGTCGTGCTTGTCGTGCTTGTCGTGCTTGTCAGGGGTGGTGTCCTGGGGAACCTCGGAAAGAGGCTGCAGCGGGATCTCGTCGGTGTGGGTGGTGGGCTCGTCGTACTTGATGTCGCTGTTCGTCATGTCATCAGCTTGGCCGTGAACGCTCGAGGCCCGCGTCGGTGAATCTCACCTATCTCGGATGCGGCTCCTACCGATCGCCCGCTTGTCGGTGGCCGCGGCGACGGTGACGAACACGGCGGCCAGCGCCCCCGCGCACAGTCCCAGGACCACGGAGATGCCGCCGGCCGGCAGCACGAGGCCGGTGATGGTCACCGCGAGCGCGACGGCGAACTGCTGGACCGTGGCGAGCACCCCCGAGGCCCTCGATGTGGCTCCCGCCGGCGCGCCGCTGAGCACCAGGGCCGTGATCGAGGTCATGAGCAGGCCGGTGCCCGCGCCGATGAGCACCAGTGGCACCACGAAGAGCACCGGCTGTGACACGCCCGCACGCACGTCGAAGATCGCGACGCCGATGCCGGCGAGCGCGATGAGCGTGCAGGCCAGCCGGGTGCCGTAGCCGTGCCGTTCCGCCAGCCGCCGGCCGAGCAGCGACGAGACCGAGTACGCCGCGGCCAGCGAGGCGAGGATCAGACCGGTGACAGCAGCGGTGGCGTGCAGCGTCTGCTGCAGGTACAGCGACAGCGCCAGGAACAGCGCGGCCTGGAAGGCGTACACCAGCCCGCTGGCCGCGACCTCGAGGCCGGCCCGGCCGTCGGCGAACAGCGGCAGGCGCAGCAACGGGTCGCCGCCGCGCGCGGCGACCCGCCGCTGCCACCACACGAACCCGGCCGCGAACACCGGCACCGCGGCGAGCCC
>NZ_QNFZ01000579.1 GCF_003313395.1 Nonomuraea lactucae
CACGCGCGCGTGGTGACCGTGCTCGCCGGGCCCAACGGCCGGGCGGCAGCCGAGTTGCTGCCCGGGGTGGACCGGGTGATCGTGTGGCGGGCGCCGTGGATCGCGTACCCGCCGCCGCCCCTGTCCGCCGAAGGCGTCGCCGAACTGCTCGGCCTGCTCGGCGGCGGGGACGCGCGCGGGCGCGGGTACGGGGGCGGGGGCGTGGACGAGGCGGTGATCCTCACCTCGTTCCACCAGTCGGCGCTGCCGCTGGCCCTGCTGCTGCGGCTCGCCGGGGTTCGGCGGATCGCCGCGATCAGCAACGACTACCCCGGCTCGCTCCTGGACGTCCGGCACGTGGTGGACGAGGACGTGGACGTGCCCGAGGCCGAGAGGATGCTGGGCCTCGCCGTCACCGCCGGGTTCGAGCCGCCTCCGGGGGACGACGGGAGGCTCGCCGTACGCCGCCCGCTGCCCGGCGTGAGCCGCTTCGGCCTCGGACCCGGCCCGTACGTCGTGGTCCATCCGGGGGCGTCGGCACCGGCCAGGGCCTGGCCGGCGGAGCGGCACCGGCAGGCGGTCCGCGATCTCGCCGGGGACGGCCACCGCGTCGTCGTCACCGGCACCGGCTCCGAGCGGGAGCTGACCGCCCACGTGGCCGGCGGCGACGCCGTGGACCTGGGCGGGCGGACGACGCTGGCCGAGCTGGCGGCCCTCATCGAGGGAGCCGGCGTGCTGGTGGCCGGGAACACCGGCCCCGCGCACCTGGCCGCCGCCGTGGGCACACCGGTCGTGAGCCTGTTCGCGCCGGTCGTCCCGGCCGCCCGCTGGGCCCCCTACCGGGTGCCCGTCGTGCTGCTCGGCGACCAGGACGCGCCGTGCCGGGACTCCAGGGCGCGCCAGTGCCCCGTATCGGGACATCCCTGCCTCGCGCAGGTCACCAGCGAGCAGGTGGTCAAGGCAGTGAGGGAGCTGATCCGGTGAGAATCGCGCTGATCTCGGAACACGCCGATCCGCTGGCGGCGCTCGGCGGAGTGGACGCGGGCGGGCAGAACGTCCACGTCGCGGCGCTGGCCACCGCGCTCGGGGCCCGCGGCCACAGCGTCGTGGTGCACACCCGGCGTTCGGACCCGGACCGGCCGGCCACGGTGACCATGGCTCCCGGCGTGACCGTCGAGTACGTCAGGGCCGGGCCCGCCGCGCCGGTGCCGAAGGACGAGCTCCCGCCGTACATGCCGGAGTTCACCGAGCGGCTGGCCGCGCGCTGGGCGGCCGACCGGCCCGACATCGCGCACGCGCATTTCTGGATGAGCGGGCAGGCCGCGCTGCTGGCCTGCGGGGACGTCCCGGTCGTGCAGACGTTCCACGCGCTCGGCACCGTCAAGCGGCGCTGGCAGGGCCGCGCCGACACCAGCCCGGCGCACCGCCTGGAGACCGAGCGGGAGATCGGCGAGCGCGCCGCCGCGGTGCTGGCCACCTGCGGCGACGAGGTCGGCGAGCTGCGTGCGATGGGCGTCCCGCGGCAGCGCATCCGGGTCGTGCCGTGCGGGGTGGACCTCGGCGTGTTCCGCCCGGAGGGGCCGGTCGCGCCGCGCCGCGGCGGGCCGCTGGTGCTCAGCATCGGGCGGCTGGTGCCGCGCAAGGGCGTCGACACCGCCATCCAGGCGCTGCGGCTGATTCCCCGCTGCGAGCTGGTGGTCGCCGGTGGCCGTCCCGACGACGACGAGGCCGTGCGGCTGCGCGAGGTGGCCGCCGGGTGCGGGGTGAGCGACCGGGTGCGGGTGATCGGCAGTGTGCCGCGCGAGAAGGTGCCCGCGCTGATGCGCTCGGCCGACGTGGTCGTCAGCGTGCCGTGGTACGAGCCGTTCGGCATGGTGCCGGTCGAGGCGATGGCGTGCGGCGTGCCCGTCGTGGCCTCCGCCGTCGGCGGGCACCTCGACACCGTGGCGGGCTGCGGCGTGCTGGTGCCGCCCCGCCGACCCCGGGCCCTCGCCCGGGCGCTGACAGACCTGCTGGACCACCCGGCC
>NZ_QNFZ01000582.1 GCF_003313395.1 Nonomuraea lactucae
CCTCCCCGGCCGGCCCCGCCAGCACCTCGGCCGCGCCGCGCAGCGCCGCCAGGACGTCGCCGCGCAGCGTCCCCGTGTCGGGCGTCGACGCGGGATCGGGCAGCACCTCATAGACGGCGTCCATCACCAGCTCCAGCCGGGTGGGCCAGCGCCGGTAGAGGGACGCCTTGCCGGCCCCGGCGCGCTCGGCCACCCGCTCCATGGTGAGCCTGGCGTAGCCGGTCTCGGCCAGCTCGTCGAGCGTGGCCTGGAAGATCGCGGCGTTGAGCGCCTCACCTCGGCGGCGCGGCAGCTTGCGGTGGTCGGTGACCATGGCAGGAATCCTACGGAGCCGCGGCGGTCACCCTGCCGGTGCCGCCGTCCACGGTCACCAGCAGGCCGTCGGTCAGGGTGGAGGTCCCGTCGGCGGTGCCCATGACCGCGGGGATGCCGTACTCCCTCGCCACTATCGCGGCGTGCGAGGCGCTGCCGCCCGTGTCGACCACCACGGCGGCGGCCCGCTGGAACAGCGGCGTCCAGGAGGGGTTGGTGTAAGGGCAGACGAGCACGTCGCCCCTCGCGAGCCGGCCGAACTCCGACGGCTCCCGGATCACCTTCACGGGCCCGGTGGCCCGCCCGCCGCTCGCGGGTGTCCCGGCCACGAGCGCGTCTCCCGCGGGCCGGGCGGGGAAGAGCGCCGCCGGTTCGATGAGCCGCACACCGGCGAGTTCCTCCCTTCTGGCCGCCCTCGCGGGTACGGCGGCGCGCAGCCGCTCCAGGCCCGGCCCGCCGGCCGCCGGGTCCTTGATCCCTTCAAGTTCCTCCAGCCGCAGGTGGAAGACGTCCTCCGCGTTCCGCAGCACGTCCGCGTCGCGCAGCCGCCGGCCGATCTCCAGCAGCGACCTGCGCAGGACGGGCAGCGGCAGCGTGAAGTAGAAGTGGCTGTCCTCACGGAAGGCGATGCCGGCACGGGCCGCCTCGACCCTGCGTACCATCCTGGCCCGCCTGGCGCTGGAGCGGCGCAGCCGGGGGTGTTCGTCGAGCAGCCGGTCGAGGGGGTCGGCGGCGGCCGGCTTCGGGGGCCCGGCGGCCAGCACCCTGATCAGCCCGAGCACCGTCTCCGGAGCGTCGGCCCAGGTGGGTGAGGTGACCAGGAGCGGGCTCGCGGTCTCGCGATGCCCATACTCGGCGAGGAACGCCTCCAGCTTCGCGGCGAACGCGGCCGGCGCGCGATGCGGCGGGCGGACGTCGAGGGCGCCGGTCAGCCGAGCCACCTCGGCCAGCTCCTCCAGTGCCCGGTTGGCGTCCGCGGTGCGGGTGCGCCCGCCGGCGATGAGCTCGCCGAACCACCTGCCGCGGCCGAGCAGCCTGAGCGACACCAGCAGCCTCAGCAGCGCGACGCCGGTGCCCGGGAGGTAGTCGATGCGCAGGTCGGCCACGGGCCGCACCAGGTCGAGGGCCTGCCGGGGCACGCTGATCAGCTCGGGCCAGGGCATGGCGGCGAGGTCGCGTGCGGCCAGCTCCCGGTTGCCGTCGAGGAAGCGGGTGAAGCGAGGGTCGCCGGTCCACCGGGCGGGGTCGTACCTCCTGGCCTTGGCGGCGACGCGGAACGGCATGACGAGCAGGCGGGGCGCGGGGCGCGGGCGCGGCGGCACGAGCCGGTAGACGACGCCGTCCTCCTCCCGCAGGAAGTCCTCGAAGGCGCTGCGAACCCCGAAGCTCCCGGTCACCCTCGCCATCAGCCCGGCGGGGCCGTGCGGAAGCCAGGTGGACATGTCGATCGGGTAGGGCCGCACCGGCACGTACTCGGACAGGACGGCACCGAGCCTGCGCCGCAGCGGGCCGAGCCGCCCGAGCGGAGGCGGCGGGAGCGCGGTCACGGGACGGGCCTGGAGCAGCCACACCTTGCCGTCGGCGAAGGCCCACTCGATGTCCTGGGGGCGGCCGAAGCGGGCGGCCACCTCGGCGCCCAGAGCCGCCAGCACCCGCAGGACCTCGCCGGGCAACCGCCCACCCGCCGCACCGCC
>NZ_QNFZ01000585.1 GCF_003313395.1 Nonomuraea lactucae
CTCGCCGCCGCGACCGCCAGGTCGGCCGCGGGTGCGGGCGCGCGGCCCCGGCCCGCCACCAGCCGCCAGTACACCAGGGAGTCGGCGAAGACGGGGGTCCGGCCGAGGGCGGTGAGCCGGGCGAACCAGCCGATGTGCTCGGCCGGGTAGCGGAGCACGACGACGTCGGCCTCCGACTCCCGGACCGCCTGTGCGACGGCGCCGAACGACGCCCCGGAGCCCGCGGACACGGTCAGCCGGTCCACCGAGCGGCCGAACCGGGCGGATTCGAGCGGGGACGCCTGGGCGCACACGGACGGCGCCTCGATCACGTCGTGCCAGGCCATCAGATCACCTCGTAGGAGCGGACCGCGTCGATCACCTGGGCCAGGTCCTCCTCGCCCAGGTCGGGGAAGAGCGGAAGCCGTACGAGGCGGTCCGCGACGTCCTCCGTCACCGGGCATCCACCCGGCGCCCTCCTGCCGTACCTGGTGCCCGCGGGGGAGGAGTGGAGCGGCTGGTAGTGGAAGGTCGCCTGCACGCCCCGCTCCGCGAGGTGGGCGATGAACGCCTGGCGGTTGTGCAGGTCGGGGAGGAGGAGGTAGTACAGGTGCGCCGGGTGCTCGCACCCGTCCGGTACGGCGGGCTGGGCGACGCCGCCGCTCGCGGCCCAGTCGGCCAGCCACGCGTGGTAGGCGCTCCACACCGCGTGACGACGCGACTGGATCCGCTCGAACGATTCGAGCTGCGCGGTGAGCTGCGCCGCGAGCACGTCCGACGGCAGGTAGCTCGAACCGATGTCGATCCACCGGTACTTGTCCACCTGCCCGCGGAAGAACCGGCTCCGGTCGGTGCCCTTCTCCCGGATGACCTCCGCGCGCTCGGCCAGTTCGGGCGCGTTCACCAGCAGCGCGCCGGCCTCTCCGCACTGGATGTTCTTCGTCTCGTGGAAACTCTGGGTGGCCATGCAGCCGAACGACCCGAGCGGGCGGTCCCGGTAGTGGCCGCCCAGCCCGTGGGCGTTGTCCTCGACGACGGCCAGGCCGTACCGGGCGGCCAGCCCGCCGATGGCATCCATCGCGCAGGCGACGCCGGCGTAGTGGACCACCACGATCGCCCGGGTGCGGTCGGTGATGGCCGCCTCGATCAGCCGCTCGTCGAGATTCAGCGTGTCCGGCCGGCAGTCGGCGAACACCGGTACGGCCCCCCGCAGCGCGAAGGCGTTGGCCGTCGACATGAACGTGAACGAGGGCATGATGACTTCGTCGCCGGGCCGCAGGTCCAGCAGGAGGGCGGACATCTCCAGCGCGTGGGTGCAGGAGGTGGTCAGCAGCGCCTGCCGGGCCCCGGTGATCTCCCGGAGGAGGGCGGCGGCCCGCCCGGTGAAGGGGCCGTCTCCGCAGGTGGAGCGGCCCCTTACGGCGTCTGCCAGATAGTCGAGCTCGTTTTCGGCGATGTGGGTCCGGTTGAACGGGACCGCCGTCAGGCCAGTCGCATGCACGAACGCAGTGAACAACGGGGCCGCTCCCACCGGCACGCGCGATGCGGCGCGGCTGGATGAGGCATTGCGTAAGCCTTACCTGATCTGGTAAACGGCGTAGCCGCCCGAGCGGAACCGCGGGGTCGCGTAGTCGCCGATCTCCGGCAGCGTGGTGCCGGGGCGTTCCTCGGCGAACAGCCAGCGGACACCGTGGCCGTCGCGCAGGCGGCGCATGACGTCCGCCGAAGGCGCGTGGAAGGCGGCGTCGTTGAGCCTGATCAGCTCGTCGTCCCAGAACGGGAGGCTCTCCGGAGGCAGGCCCGGACGCCACCGGCTCAGGTTGGCCGAGGTGTAGGCCCAGCCTTCGACCAGCACGCGCCGCTCCGACAGCGCCGCCACCCAGGGGAAGCGGCTGTCGCACGGCTCCTCGCGGCCCCAGCGGCAGTGCGCGTTGGTGGCCACCAGGTCGTCCGGGCCGGAGTGCGCGCGCAGCCACCGTCCGGCGGCGAGGCCGCCCTCGGGCACCACCTGCTCGGGCACCGGCCCGCGCCCCG
>NZ_QNFZ01000584.1 GCF_003313395.1 Nonomuraea lactucae
CCCGCGCCGCCCGCGGCGCGGCCCGAGGCGTCCGTTCGGACGGATGTGTCGGCCTGGCCCGCCACGCGGCTGATCGGCCGCGAGGCGCAGGTCGCGGAGCTGCTCCGGCTGCTGGCGGCCCAGCGGCTGGTCACACTCGCCGGGCCCGGCGGCGTGGGCAAGACCCGGGTCGCGCTGGAGGTGGCGCGGCAGCACGGCGCGGCGACGGTGCTGCCTCTCGCACCCGTCACCGATCCCGCCGCCATCCCGCACGCGCTGGCGGCGGCGCTGAACCTGAGGGTCGTCCAGGGCGACGTTCTGTCCGCCTGCCTGGCCCTGCTGGGCGGCGACCGCCCCGGCCTGCTGGTGATCGACAACTGCGAGCACCTGCTCGACGGCGTCCGCGACCTGGTGGGCATCATCCTTTCCTCCTGTCCCGCGATCCCCCTGCTGGCCACCAGCCGCGAACCTCTCGGCCTCGCCGCCGAGCACGTCTCGCGGCTCGCGCCGCTCGCGCTGCCCCATCCCGATCAGGACCTATCGCGGGTGCCGTCCGTGGCGCTCTTCCTGGACCGGGCCTGCCGGATTCGTCCCGGTCCGCCACCGACGCAGGCAGAGCTGGGCACGGTCGCCGACATCGTGCGCCGGCTCGACGGGATGCCGCTGGCCATCGAGCTGGCCGCCGGCCGGATGTCCACGTTCTCCCTCGCCGATCTGCGTGACCGCCTCGACCGCTCGCTCGACCTCCTCGGCGGCGGCAGGGCCAGCGCGGACTCCCGGCACCGGACACTGCGGGCGACCATGGAGTGGTCGTACCAGCTGCTCACGGAGGACGAACGGCGGCTGTTCCGGCATCTGTCGGTCTTCGTCGACGGGGTGGACCTCGACACCGCCGAGCGGATCGCCGCCGGCCTGGGCCTGGAGGGCGATCCCGGTGGCGTGCTGGCCCGCCTCGTCGACACCTCCATGATCGACGCCCGGTTCGACGGGGGCACCCGCTACCGCATGCTGGGGACGCTGCGGGCGTTCGGGCTGGACCGGCTCGCGGCTGAGGGCGAGGACAAGGCCGCGGCCGAGAGCATGCTGCGGTGGGCCGTCGAGCTGACCGCGTGGATCGGCGCCGCCATGACCACCGAACGGGAGCCCGAGGCCGACGCCGTCCTGCGCCGCGAGCTGCCGAACCTGCGGGCCGCGTGGCGGCTGGCCCGCGCCCATGAGGCCCTGGACGACGCGGCGGCGATGATCGTCGCGCTGTTCGAGGCCGTGGCCTACCGCGACCTCATCGAGATCCGGGACTGGGCGGAGGAACTGGCCGCCGACCCGGCGCTCGCCGCCCACCCGCAGGCGGCCGCCGTGCTCGGCACGGCCGCTGAGGCGGTCTACCACCGCGGCGACTACCGCCGGGCCGACCGGCTGGCCCGAGCCGGCCTGGAGCGGGCACCCGACGGCGCAGGGTCATGGCACTGCCTGATGGTGATGTCGGTGGCCGACCTGGCCCGCGGCGCCCACGGCGACACGGTCGAGCACGCCCTCGCCGGGGCCGTGCTCGCCGGCCCCCAGCGGGAGAGCCTGGGGATGGCCGCCCTGGCGACGGCCTACGGGGGCGACCTCGACGCGGCGCGGACACTGAACGACCGGGGATCGGCGGGTGCGGTGTCGCCCACGATGCTCTCGTGGGGCGCCTACGTCGCCGGGGAGATCGAGAGCCTCTCGGGGCACAGCGAGCCGGCGGAGCGGCACTACGTGCGCGCCATCGAGCTGGCCCGCACCTCGGGCGCGACGTTCCTCGTCGGCGTCGCGACCGTCGGGCTCCTCTCGGTGCGCGCCGACGCCGGCCGCGTCCACGAGGCGCTGGACGGCTACCGCGACGTGATCGAGTACTTCGCCCGCAGCGGCAACTGGACTCACCTGTGGGTCACCCTGCGCAACCTCGCCGTACTGCTGCGCCGGCTCGGCGACGACGAGCCGGCGGCGCTGATCGACGCCGCGGCCGCGCAGGCGCCCGACGCCCCGGCCGAGGCGCCCCACCATGTGCCC
>NZ_QNFZ01000589.1 GCF_003313395.1 Nonomuraea lactucae
CGGGCAGCCGTGGCCGGTCGTTGAGCGCCCTGTGCAGCCTGGCCGTGGCGCGCGGGTCGACGCGGACCTCGGCGTCCGGGCCGCCGCATCCCGCCAGGCTCCCGGCCAGGAGGCCGCCGGCGGCGGCCAGGCAGCCGATGATCCGCAGTCCGCGTTCCATGATTTCCCCCCGGGACGCGATCTCCCCAGGCCCCGAGCAGGACAATCCACCGTAGTTGCCAATAAAGGATCAAACGCGAAAAGGGGGCCCTCATTCGGCCATCCGGACGAGAGCCCCCTTTACGCCTAGCAACGTCGCGACCGGCTGACCGGCCAGGACGCTGCCGCCCCCCGGGAGCGTCCTCTCGCCGCGAACCCCATCCGGCGGTCGGTCGCTCCCCTCGTGACACCCTCCGCACGGGGTGTCGGACCCAGACTGGGGCACAGCACTTGCAGAAGGCTTGGAGAACACTTGCCGATCGCTGTCAAGGGCGCGCCGGCGAGGGAGTCAGTCCTGCTCAGCGGCGGCGGGCACGGCGTCGCCCGCGGGCGGCGTGACCCGGCGGACCACTACGGTGCTGATGCGGTTGCGCCGCCCGGCGAGGCTCTCCGCGGTCAGCCTGAGCCCCGCGACCTCCGCCTCCGACCCGGCGATCGGCACCCGGCCGAGCGCGTGCGCGAGCAGCCCGCCCACGGTCTCGACGTCGTCGACCTCGATCTCGGTGTCGAACAGGTCGCCCAGCTCGTCGACCGGCATCCGGGCCGTCACCCGAAGGGCGCCGTCGGGCATGGGCTCGACGCGGGGCGCCTCCTGGTCGTACTCGTCGGCGATCTCACCGACGATCTCCTCCAGGACGTCCTCGATCGTCACCAGCCCCGCCGTGCCGCCGTACTCGTCGATGACGATGGCGAGGTGGGTCTGCCGCGCCTGCATCTCGCGGAGCAGCTGGTCGATCGGCTTGCTCTCCGGCACGTACGTGGCCGGGCGCATGATCGACTCGACCCGCTCGTCGCCGCCGTCCTGGCCCGCCTCGTGGACCCTGCGGGTGATGTCCTTGAGGTAGGCGATGCCGACGACGTCGTCCTCGTTCTCGCCCACCACCGGGATGCGGGAGAACCCGCTGCGCAGGGCGAGCGAGAGCGCCTGGCTGAGCGTCTTGCCGCGCTCGATGAAGACCATGTCGGTGCGCGGGACCATCACCTCGCGCACCAGCGTGTCGCCCAGCTCGAAGACCGAGTGGATCATCTCGCGCTCGTCGGGCTCGATCACCCGGCGCTCCTCGGCCAGGTCGACCAGGTCGCGCAGCTCCGCCTCGGAGGTGAACGGGCCCTCGCGGAAGCCCTTGCCGGGGGTCAGCGCGTTGCCGAGCAGGATCAGCAGCTTGGGCAGCGGGCCGAAGATCCGGGTCAGCCCGTAGACGACCGGGGCGCTCGCCAGCGCGATCGGCTCGGCGTGCTGGCGGCCGAGGGTGCGCGGCGAGACGCCGACGATCACGTAGCTGACCACGATCATCACCGCGGCCGCCGCCACGTAGGCCCAGCCCTGGTCGCCCAGGTGGTCGATGAACAGCAGCGTCACGATCACCGTGGCCACCAGCTCGCAGCTCAGCCGGAGCAGCAGGAGCAGGTTGAGGTAGCGCGGCGGGTCGGTGACGATGGCCTGCAGCCGCTCCGCCCCGCGCCTGCCCTCGCGGACGAACTCCTCCGCGCGCACCCTGGAGATGCGCGTCAGTGCCGTCTCCGCACTCGCGATCAGGCCACCGATCACCACGAGGGCGATTGCCAGGGGCAACCAGGCGTCCACCGCTAGCCGCGCACCTCCTGCCACGACTCCAGGAGCCGGGCCTGCAGGCCGAACATCTCCTTGTGCTCCTCCGGCTCGGCGTGGTCGTAGCCGAGCAGGTGGAGGATGCCGTGCGTGCACAGCAACTCGAGCTCGTCGCGAGTGCTGTGCCCGGCCTCGCGCGCCTGCCTGGCCGCGACCTGCGGGCACAGCACCACGTCGCCGAGGAGCGCCGGGTCGGCCGGCGCGTCGCCGTC
>NZ_QNFZ01000587.1 GCF_003313395.1 Nonomuraea lactucae
CCGCCACCGCCCTGGCCAGGCCGTGGGCGCTCGGGTTGCCCGCTCCGGCGCGGGCGTAGCCGGCGCGCGTGCCGTCGAGGGCGTGCACCGCGACCCGCGTGGCAGTGGCGCCGGCGTCCACCCCGATCACGTACGACTGATTCACGGCACCGATTCTGGGTCTTGACGCGGCGGGGAAGCAAGAATAATTTTCGCGAGAAAGCCGGGGATTCGGAAGGAATGTTCGTGACGCCAGGAGCCCTCGGGCGCATCCGCACAGAGCTGCCCGGCCTGCCGGAGGCGCTGCGCCGCGTCGGCGAGGTGATCCTCGACGACCCCGCCGAGGCCGCCCGGTCCACGATCATCGCGCTCGCCGAGCGTTCGGGCAGCTCGCCCGCGACCGTGACGAGGTTCTGCCGCGCGTTCGGCTTCTCCGGCTACGCCCAGCTGCGGGTGGCGCTCGCCACGGAGACCGGCCGGGCCGCGCAGGCCGGCTGGGGCGCGGGCGTCGGCCACGAGATCGGCCCCGACGACCCGCTCGACTCCGCCATCGAGGTGATGGCCGCGGCCGACGCCCGGCTCATCCAGGACACGGCCGCCCAGCTCGAATCCCGGACCGTCGCCCGAGTGGCCGACGCCGTCGTGGCCGCCTCGCGGGTCCTCCTCGTCGGCGTCTCCACCAGCGGTAACGTGGCAACCATGCTGGAAGGCCGGCTGCGCCGGATCGGCATCCCCGGCTGGAGCGCGGGCGACGCGCACGTCGCGCTGGCCGACGCCGCGCTGCTCGGGCCGGGCGACGTCGCCATCGGCATCAGCCACCGGGGCCGCACCCGCGAGGTCATGGAGGCGCTCGCCGAGGCGGGCAGCCACGGCGCCACCACGGTCGCGGTCACCTCGTTCGCCCGCTCGCCGCTGGCCGAGCTGGCGGACCTCGTGCTGACCACGGCCAGCCGCGAGACCACGTTCCGGCTCGGCGGGCTGGCCGCCGTCCACTCGCAGCTCTTCGTGCTCGACGCCGTCTACGTGGCGGTCGCCCAGCGCACCTACGAGCGCACCAACGAGGCATTCGAGCGGACCATCAGCGCCGTGGAGAGCCACCGGGTGGAGCGAGGCTGAATGACGTACGCGACCAAGGCCCTGGAGCTCGCGCACCACGTCGCCGAGACGCAGGCGGAGCCGGTGCGCCGGGCGGCGGCCCTGGTGGTCACCTCGCTGCGCGCGGGCGGCGTCGTCAACGCGTTCGGCTCCGGGCACTCCGAGGCCATCGCCATGGAGATCGCCGGCCGGGCCGGCGGGCTCGTGCCCAGCAACCGTCTCACCCCCCGCGACCTCGTCCTGTACGGCGGGCGGCCCCCCAACGTACTCACCCCCGAGCTCGAACGCGACCCCGCGGTCGCACACCAGATCTACGCCCTGGCCCCGGTCGAGCCGCAGGACGTGTTCGTGCTCGTCTCCAGCTCGGGCGTGAACGGCGCCGTCGTGGAGCTGGCCACGATCGTCAAGGACCGCGGCCACCCCCTGGTCGCGCTGACCTCGGTGCGCCACAGCAGCCGCATGACCTCGCGCCACCCGTCCGGCCGCAAGCTGCTCGACCTGGCCGACGTCGTGCTCGACAACGGCGCGCCGTACGGCGACTCGATCCTGGACCTGCCCGGCGGCGGCGGTTACGGGGCCGTGTCCACGATCACCTCGGCGCTGCTCGCGCAGATGGTGGTCACCGAGGCCGTGGCCGGGCTGGTGGCGCTCGGCGAGACCCCGCCCGTCTACCTGTCGGTGAACGTGACGGGCGGCGACGAGCACAACAAGGCCCTGGAGAGCCGGTACGCGGGCCGCATCAGACGTGGAGCTTGAACAGTCAGGAGTGGACATCATGCCCGACTTCCCGGGAAGCACCCCGCCCAGCGACGCGGGCCGCGCCCAGCGCGGCAGCCCACACGGCAGCCCACACGGCATCCCACACGGCAGCCCACACGGCATCCCACGCGGCGGCGCGCAGGGCGTCAGCCGGCGTGAGCTCCTGCGCGGCGCCGCGCTGGCGCCC
>NZ_QNFZ01000586.1 GCF_003313395.1 Nonomuraea lactucae
AGGCGGGGCCCGAGGCCGGCGCCGTCGCCCGCGCGACTCTGGAGCCCTCCGACGGAGGACCCCGCCGCACGGCCTGACCGGCACGGCCGCGCGGCCCGCCCTGACGCGGTCGCCGTCGCGGGTCAGGTTCTGGTGACGAGGATCCCGTCGTCGTCGCTGAACAGCGTGGCACCCGGGAGGAAGGTCACCCCGCCGAACGTCACCGGGACGTCCCGCTCCCCGGCCCCTTCCTTGGCGCTCTTGCGCGGGTTGGAGCCCAACGCCTTGACGCCCAGGTCCAGCCCGGCCAGGGCGGCGACGTCCCGTACGGCGCCGTTGACCACCACCCCGGACCAACCGTTGCCCACGGCGAGGCCCGCGATGACGTCGCCCATCAGCGCGGTGTGCAGCGAGCCGCCGCCGTCCACGACCAGGACGCGACCGGCACCGGGTTCGGACAGGATGCCCTTCACCAGCGCGTTGTCCTGGTGGCAGCGGACCGTGGCGATGGCCCCCTGGAAGGCGCGGCGCCCGCCGTACTGGCGGAGCTGCAGGTCGCAGGAGTCGAGCTCGTCGCCACGCTCGTCGTACAGGTCCGCGGTCACGGTCGTCATGATGGAAACCTCCTCAAGGGGTGGATCACTGGTCTACCGGAAGCCCGCGCGCGGCGACACCCACCCAGCCGAGCCCGAGCGCCGTCACCCAGAGCACCCCCGCCACCCCCAGGCCCGCCGCCACCAGCCCGGCGGCCCCGGGGATGAGCACCTGACCGGTGCGGTTGCCGACGAGCCGCAGCGACATGGCCCGGCCCCGCAGGCCGGGCGGCGCGGCCTCGGCGAGCCACGACATGGTCAGCGGCTGGCCCACGCCGAGCCCGAACCCGACCACGAACAGCAACGCGGCGAGGAGCCACAGCGGCCACGGCAGCGGTACGAGCGCCAGAGCCAGGGCCGCCGCGACGGTGCTGACGATCAGGAGCCTGCGGCGGCCGGCGGCCCGTGACAGGCTGCCGAGGAAGAAGCGCGAGACCATGGACGCCACCCCGCGGATCGCCAGCAGCAGGCCCACGGTGCCCGAGGCGAGCCCGCGTTCGGCGCCCAGCGCGGGAAGGTACACCAGGGTGATGTCGACCGCGGCCAGCACGACACAGCTGGTCACCAGGGCGCGGGCGATGCCCGGCAGCCGCAGCAGCGACCGCAGCCCCTCCCCGGCGTCGCTCTCCTGCGCGATCCGGCGCGGGCTGCTGCTGAACAGCGCCGACAGCACGATGAGGACGACGCTGAGGAAACAGCTCCACCGGAAGACGCCGTCGGTGTCCGGGATGGCCTGCCCGCCGCCGAAAGCCGCGATGAGGACGGGGCCGGCGGCCTGGCCGAGGGAGGCGGCGAAGGTGTAGCGGCCGAAGGCGGCGTCGTAGTCGCCGCGTTCGGTGGTGTTGGCCACCAGCGCCTGCTGGGCGATGACGCACCCCAGGTGCCCGGTGCCGAGCAGGACGCCGGCGACGACGAGCCCCGCCACGCTCTGCCCGGCCACCAGGAACGCCACGCTGGACGCCGCGAACAGGGCGGCCCCGGCCACGGCCACCCGCCGCTCGCCGTACCGGTCGGCGGCGTGACCGGCGGGCAGGGCGAGCACCAGCGGCGCGATGGCGAAGCACGCCCCCAGCACGCCCAGCCAGGCGGCCGGGACGTCGAGCTCGATCGCCCGGTACGACATGGTCGGGCGCAGCACGAACGTGAGGGCCTGCGTGCCCACGGCGTGCGCCAGCAGCACCGCCGTGCCGCGCCGACGCCGGACTTCAGGCATCGGCGCTGTCGCGGACGCGGTGGACGGCGGGTCGGGCTGACAGGCAGGGACGACTCACCATTTGTCCCATCACGTTCCGCTTATGACGAATTACAGTCACAAGTTACCGCAGGGTGCCGCCGGGGGAGCGGGGCGGGGTGGCCAGGACCCGCGGCACGGGGCGGGGTCGTCGAGCCCGGCGGACCCCAGCCCGTCGGCGAGGCCCCAGTCGTGCCCGGCGCGACGACCCCTGGCGCGACGACCCAGCGCGCGACG
>NZ_QNFZ01000588.1 GCF_003313395.1 Nonomuraea lactucae
CGCGGCGGCGGCCTGGGCGCGGCGGGCCTGTGCGGCGGCGGCGGCCAGGGGGACGCGCTCATCATCCGCGTACCGTCCCCGGACGAGACCTGACCCCTCCCGGGCACAGCCGCCGCCCCGGGTGCCCGGCTCGGGTGAGACATCTGGGATCACGTGGAGAGGCCCTGGACGCCCAACAGGGACGCGGTCCTTTCGTAGACGGCGCGGGCCAGGGCCGGGTCCTGGGCGAGCCGGGAAGGCGTGGCCGGTCGGGCCTTGGTGAAGAAGCCTCCACTCGGGCGCGGGGCCGGGGAGGCGGTGGCGAGGTGGAGCACGGTCCGCACGCCCTCGTCCGGCGTGATGGAGAACGGCCTGAACAAGGGGGCGGTCAGCCGCATCAGCCCCCCGGCGCTGCTGTTGATGCCGGTGTCCTTCACCATGCCCGGGTCGGCGCTGTAGACGTGCATGCCGTCGGGCAGGCGACGGGCGAGCTCCCTGGTCGCCAGGAGGCTGAGCAGCTTGCTGGTCGAGTAGACGTGGATCTGGGAGTAGAAGCGGTCGCGCCATGAGGTGCCCGAGACGTCCGGATCGCTCGCGTCGAGCCTGCCGCGCTTCTCCACGAAGCTGGAGAGGTTGACGATCCGGGCGCCGGCGGTGAGCGCGCCCTCCGCCAGGAGGGCGTGCGTCAGCAGGAACGGCGCGTGGTGGTTGACGGCGTAGGTGCGCTCCACGCCGTCCGCGGTCTGCCCGTAGCGGGGGAACGCCGCTCCCGCGTTGTTGACGAGGACGTCGATGCCGACGGCGTCGGCCGCCAGCTTGGCGGCCAGGTCACGGACCTGTGACCACTCCGACAGGTCGGCCACGTGCTGCCTCGGCGGGGTGGCGCCGCTCCCCTCGGGGGCCAGAGCGCGCAGGCCGTCCGCGGCGGCGGCGGTGCGGGCCGCGTCCCGGCCGACGAGGATCACCTCCGCGCCCGCCCGGACCAGGTGGCGTGCCGTCACCAGGCCCAGGCCACCCGCGCCTCCGGTGATGACCACGGTCTTGGGGCTCATGGATGGTCCTCGTCTCGGTCGTGGCGGGTGAACGCGGTGACGTCGCCCGGTGGGGTGGCGCGCAGGGCGGCGATCTCGTCCGCGTCCAGGCCCCAGCGGGCCAGGGTGCGGGCGGCGTCGCGTCCGCCGGCGTCCATCGCCGCGGGCCGGTCGGGGACGCTGCGGCTGAAACGCGGCGCCGGCGCGGGCTGGACGAGCCCGTCGATCTCGACGAAGGCGTTCCTGGCCCGGTTGTGCGGGTGCTCGTGCGCCTCCCAGGGGGACAGCACGGGCGTCACGCACGCGTCGGAGTCGGCGAAGACCCGCGCCCACTCGTCGCGCGTGCGGCCCCTGAAGACTTCGGCGAACAGCTTCTTCGTGCCCGGCCACCCGGTGGGGTCGAGCTGGGGCCCCACCGTGTCCGGGTCGATGCCCAGCCGTTCGAGCAGCAGCGCGTAGAACCGCGGCTCCACGGCGCCCACCGCGACATGACCGCCGTCGGCGGTCTCGTAGGTGTCATAGAAGGGAGCGCCGCCGTCGAGGAGGTTGGTCCCGCGCGGCCCGTCCCACATCCCGGCCCGGCGCATGCCGTGCAGGAACGACATGAGCGTGGACGCCCCGTCGACCATGGCCGCGTCCACGACCTGCCCCCGGTCCGAGCGCTCCCGCTCGTAGAGCGCGGCGACGACCCCGAGGGCCAGGAACGCTCCGCCGCCGGCGAAGTCGCCGAGGAGGTTGAGCGGCGCGTGCGGGCGCTCGCCGGCGCGGCCGATGGGGTCCAGCGCGCCGGCCAGGGCGATGTAGTTGATGTCGTGCCCGGCGCGCCGCGCGAGCGGCCCCTCCTGACCCCAGCCGGTCATCCGGCCGTAGACGAGCCGCGGGTTCTCCGCCATCAGGTCGTCGGGGCCGATGCCGAGCCGTTCGGCCACCCCGGGCCGGAACCCCTCCACGAGCACGTCCGCGTCGCGGGCCAGCCGGCGGACGGCCCGCGCGCCGTCCGGGGTCTTCAGGTCGAGCGCGACGCTCCGCCG
>NZ_QNFZ01000590.1 GCF_003313395.1 Nonomuraea lactucae
CGGCCCGCCGGAGGGCGCGAGGGCCGCCTGCCTGGCCCGGGCGGCGCTCGTCGCCCGGGTGACCTCGTCGGGGCGCGGCCCGGGACGTACCTCTCCGGACCCCCCGTCCACCAGCACCGGCGTGCCCCGCGAGATGCCGGTCGCGCCAGGGCAGGCCACCACGGCGGGCACGCCCATGGCCCTGGCCAGGATCGCGGTGTGGCTGGTCGGCCCGCCCTTCTCGGTGACGAACGCGGCGACGGCGTCCCTCGCCAGCAGCGCCGTGTCGGCGGGGGCGAGGTCATGCGCGATCAGCACGTACGGCCGCGCGGCGCCGCCCGGCTCGGCGGGCGGGGCGGGCTCGGTGGGGAGGCCCGGCATGGGCAGGCCCGTGAGCAGCGCGATGGCCCGGTCCCTGACGTCGTCGAGGTCGGCGACGCGCTCGCCGAGGTAGCCTCCGGCCCCCGCCAGCACGTCCCGGTATCCGGCGAAAGCCTCGTACACCGCCCTGGGCGCGGCGACACCCCGGTCCACCAGGGCGGCGACGGCCACGGCGAGCCCGGGGTCCTCAGCCATGAGGGCCTGCGCCTCCAGGATCTCCCTGGCCGCGCCGCCCGCTCGCCCGCCGCGCGCCTCGAGCTCGCCGGCGACCTGCCGGAGCGCGCCCAGCGCGCGCTCCTTCTCCTGCTCCGCCTCACCTGTGTAGGTGGCGCCCGCGGGGGGTTCGGGCACGGAGAGGGGCAGGACGTACGCGGGGCCGTACCCGATGCCCGGGCTGACCCCCGCCCCCGCGAGGTTCACGGCGATCCGGCGATGCCGGCCAGCTCGTCGAGCACCGCGTCCGCGCCCTCTCCCTCGGCCGTGATGACGATCGTCTCGTCCTGCTTCACGTCGAGCGCAAGGATCTGCAGAATGCTCTTGCCGTTGATGGGGGCGCCGTCACCTGAGGCCCTGGCGACGGAGATGTCCATCGGAGCCTTGGTCGCGGCCCTGACGAAGGTGGCGGCCGGGCGGGCGTGCAGTCCCACCTCCGCGACCACGGTGACCCTGCGTTCAGGCATGTACTCCTCCTTGCTCACCGGTCCGGACCAGCCGGACCCCGTTCAGATCCATCGGAACAGCTCGTCCCCCGCTCGCACCCGCCCCGCCACCACGTCCCTCACCGAGGCGGCGGTCGCGTCCAGCGCGATGACGGGGCAGACCGGCGAGCGTCCGCCGGCCTCGATCTCGGAAGGGTCCCAGGCGACGACGGGCTGGCCCGCGCTCACCCGGTCGCCCTCCGCGGCGAGAAGCTGGAACCCCTCGCCCTTGAGCTGCACCGTGTCGATGCCGAGGTGCACCAGCACGCCCTTGCCGTCGTCTCCCACGATGACATAGGCATGCGGATGCAGTTTCATGATTTTTCCAGCTATGGGGGCCACGGCCTTGCCGGGCCCCCGGAGCGGGTCGATCGCCGCTCCCGGCCCGACCATGCCCGCGGAGAAGACCGGGTCCGGCACCGCAGCCAGCCCCACAGCCGCCCCCTCGACCGGGGCGAGAACAGCCTTCATGATCTCGCTCTCTAGCCGATGACATCCTCGATGTCGCTGGCGACCGTGTCGGCCTCGGGCCCCACGACGATCTGGACCACGTTGCCCGCCACCATCACGCCGTGGACGCCCGCCGCCCGCAGCGCCGCCTGATCGACCTTGGACGCGTCGCGCACCTCGGTGCGCAGCCGCGTGATGCAGGGCTCGATGTCGATGATGTTGCCGGCGCCACCGAGCCCGGCGATGATCGCGTTCGCCTCCGCTGCCATCTGTCTCCCTCTCACTCTCCGATCAGGCTAGAACGCAGCTCGCGATCAGTCGGTCTGCGTCACCTTGTTCAGCCCGCGCGGCGCGTCGGGGTCGACGCCGAGCCTCCTCGCCAGCGCCTCCGTGAGGAGCTGACCGGGGACGATGAGGCCCATGGGGGCGACCCACTCCGGCAGGTCGGGACCGTTCAGCGCGGCCGTGCCGGCCCGGGCGAGAGCCTCGCCGCCGCCGACCGTGTAGGCCGCCGCGCCCGCCGCCACCACCCGCTCGGCCAGCGCGACC
>NZ_QNFZ01000591.1 GCF_003313395.1 Nonomuraea lactucae
CTGACCACAGCGAGAAAAACGACCCCCAGCCGAACCTCTCAGCCGTCCAACTCAAGGTCGAGAAAGATCGAGGTTAGAGCTCTCTAGCAGAGATCCGACGGACCGTCGCCCGCCGCTACGGCAGGCTTGGGCAGGACTGGAACGAATGGCGGCACGATCCCCTCTACCTCTGGATCGAGAACGAGCGCAAGAACGCCACGATGCTCCTCCGGCAAGCGAAGACCGCGACCAAGAAGGACGCCTGGTTCCCCGGTCTGGGAGAGGGTTACAGCCCCCGGGGTCGACCTGCCGTGAGACGTTCACGATCTGGATCAGCAGACGTACGTCGAACCCATCGGTAAGTTTCTGATCATGTCCGATGCCGACTTCACCCCCCTCCGCGTCACCTACCGGGCGTCCAAGCTCGGCCGCACTCAGATCCGGGATTGGGCGAGAGCGCACGGCTACCCGGTCAGTGAGCGTGGCCGGATAGCTCCAGAAATCACCGAGGCATTCTTCGCCGCCCATCTCGAAATCCTCGAGCAGGCGAGAACCTTCGAAATGGTCCGCGCCACCGCGAGAACCCCCGGCGCGTCGCCTGAAGATTACGAGTGGGAAAAAGGCAGCAGGCTCGGCGACATCTACACCATCGTCTTCGTCCGCGGGCTCGACGAGCATGAGGTGCTTCGCCGGATTGGGGCCGCGGACGAGGACATCCGGCTCATCACGGACGAGGACTACTCCCAGCCGGAAGGGCCGAAGATCATCACCGTGAGGCGAATCGAGGACTGGACGATCGCCATCGAGGACTGCGGCTGGCGCAGCCTGCAACAGGAGGCATTGGGCGCCCTTTCGCACAATGGCGGAGAGGCCGTGGCGATGCACCGGCATGACTACGCCCAGCACCAGGTCACCTACGCCGTCGACGGCCGGCTCATCACCGACATCAACCCGGGGTTTCCCATAGCCAGGCATGGCATGGATCCCGACCGGCTCAATCGTCACCTCCGTGAGCTGGGCATCGACCCGGCCGCCAGCGACAGCCTCGACAACCCCATCCCGGCGGCTCTGGCGCTCGCCAGCCGGATCACCGGCGTCATGCTCACCCCACAACACCTTCGCCGTCCGATCCTCGGCGCTGCCATCCCCGGCGCCTACTTCTGACCCGACAGGGGGTTGCCCGCGGCGGGCCGGGCATTCAACACCAAGAAGCCCGCCAGGCAGTCTCACCAGAGATGGACGTCTGGTTCCCCAGCACCATTCCATGATCACACGCCAACTGGTTTGAGACATTCAGCCAGGCACGCCATGATCGTTGAGACATTCACATTCATGTTGTCTCAAATCAGTTGGCGCGCCGCAGGTCAGCGCCCCGGTCTCACGCCAACTCATTTGAGACAGGACAGGGCCCTCCTCCGCTCCTGTCCGGTCTCGCTGAAGGCGGTCTGAGTCTCATTGCCACTGGTCCATGCCGTCCTGGGGTGCTGTTAACCAACGAGTCATAGGCCGCCAAACCTCGAAGATCCCTAGCCTGACCTTCTGTAATGCCGCAGGGCTCGGCGCGGATCTACGGGCATGGAACGTCCGCCGCTTGGCATGGATGAGCTCATCGAGCACTGGACGCTGCTGAGTGATGAGGTCGGCCTGGTCAGTGCGAAGCAGGAAGGCACTCGTCTGGCCTTTGCGTTGTTGCTGAGGTACTTCACGCAGCACGGGCGCTTCCCGCGGGCGGGCGGAGTTTCCTGACGAGGTGGTCGACTACGTCGCGAAGCAGACCAAGACGTCGGCCAGCAGCTTGGGCCTGTACGACTGGACAGGACGGACTATCGAGCGTCATCGCGGTCGACCGGCGCGGCCTGACCCCGCTGTTGTGGCTGCATGTCCACCGCTACGGCGAGGTGCGCCTCGATCTGAGCCGCCCCGGTTGGGCATCGGCGCCTGGGTTGCCTCGGCGGTGCATGAGGGCAATCCGTCGCGAAACGATCGAGGGGCGGCGCGGTCGCGCTGCCCCTCGATCGTTTCCACGCGCCTACCAGCGCAATGGCCCGGTTTCGTCTTGGAAGGTTCCTGTCGGGCCGTCCGCGTCGA
>NZ_QNFZ01000592.1 GCF_003313395.1 Nonomuraea lactucae
CCGTCGGCGGCGGCGCGCTCCCGCCACAGCGCCGCGCCCGCCTCCGCCGCCTGGGGGGCGCCCGCGGTGCCGTCCGCCATGACGCTCTCCTTGACGGCCGCCGTCAGCTCGCGGATGCGGGCGAACTCCGGTACCGCCGCGGGGAGCGCGGCCTCGGCGAGCTCGTGCCACATGGCGTGGATCTCCCGGAAGCGTACGGCCAGCTCGGCCAGGCCGGGCTCGTCCAGCAGGAGGGCGGCCTCGTCGAGCGAGTCGGCGAACAGGTCGCGCAGGTTGCCCCCGTCCATGCCCACCGGCTCCGCGCCCTCCCAGACCGACAGCAGCCCGCTCGCCAGGCCGCGACCGTCGGCGAACACCTTCGGCCACGCCTTGGCGTTGCGAGTGTCCACGAGCATGCGCGACCACTTGCGCCAGGCGGGCAGCGAGAACGAGTCCGAGGCCGCGGACAGGTGCGCGGCGCAGTCGCGGAGCCCTTCCCGGGCCGCGCCGGCCAGCGCGGCCTCTCCCAGTGTGGCCTCGCCGATCACGTGCGCCACGTTCCGGTACGAGCCGACCCGCGCCCGCGCGGCGTCGAGCCGGTCCCTCGGTACGCGGATCGGCGCCTGGCCGCGGTCGTCGAGGTAGACCGAGGTCTCGTCGCGCCGGTAGGCGACCACGGGGTGACCGCCGTGCCCGTCCAGCGCGGCGGGCAGCTGCCAGTAGCCGAGATGGTACCTGTCGGGGAGGATCACGCACGGCCGCCCCGCGTCGAGCTCCCCGGCGAGGCGGGCGCTCGCGCCGCGCGCCCCGGCCGTGCGGTGCTCCTCATACGGCACGCCGAGGCGGGTGAGCGTCTTGACCATCCAGCGGTCGTGATACTGCCACTGGTTGCGGAAGCCGAGGGTCACGTGGCGGCTCTGGTCGTGCTTGAACTCCCACAGGATGTATCCGGCTCCGATGCCGCCTCCGGCCAGGAAGACCAGCGGCTCGCTGACGGAGGCGCCCTGGTTGACCAGGACGGCGGTGATCACGGCGCTGGAGGGGTGGCGTCCGCCGGTGAACCGCCAGCCCGCGTCGGACTGTGCCTCGGCGCGCCCCGCGATGTGGTGTCGGGCGGTGGTGTAGCTCTCGCCGGTCTTGGCCATGCGCTCGCGGATGCGGGCCTTGAGCTGCTTCTTGCTGGTCATGGGGGCTCTCTCTGCGGCCGTCGCCGGGGGCCCGGCCCACGCCCGCGGCCCGCGGCGGCCGCGAAAGATCGCCAGCCGGTCGGAGCGCGGCTCCCGAGGCTCATGGGTCCCCTTTGCCTCCGCGGGCGGCGGGTGGCGTGGGAACCCGCTCAGGAGGTTCGGCGGGAGAGCACCGCCGTGGAAGCGCATGGTAGTACACCCGTGGCGTGGGCGCACTACCCCGGCTGAGGGGACTCCAGGTAGGCGACGCACCGGGCCAGCAGGGCGATCAACGTCTCCCGCTCCTCGTCGCTGAACTCGGCGGCCAGCCCGCGCTCGACGCGCACCGCGCGGGCGTCCGCGGCGGCCATCACCTGCTCGCCCTTCGCGGTGAGGCGGGTCTCCAGGATGTTCTTGTGCCACTCGTGCGGGGTGCGCTCGATCAGGCCCTGTTCCTGGAGGTTCTTGAGCACGGTGGTCATCGTTGGCGGGGTCACACCGCACGCCCTGGCCAGCGCGGCGGCCGAGATGCCGGGATTCTCCTCCAGGTAGAGCAGCGCGGCGTACTGCGGCACGGTCAGATCGGCCGGCCTGAGCGCGGCGTACTTCGCCGCCGCGAGCGCTTGCTCCGCGCGCTTGAGGTGGCCCCCCAGCCGCTCGGAGATGGGCATCGACGTCATTCCTGCATGGTAACGACCGGCATAGTCGCATGTTGACGAACATTAGTACTCTAACTATCGTTCGTACTCGTTCATATCTAAGGGCTCTACTCATCCTAGACCGGAGAGGCTCCATGCCCCGCTTCCGCACGTCGACGGCCCTCGTGGGCACGGCGCTCGCCGCCGCCCTCACCGTCGCCCTCACCGTCGCCCCCACCGTCGCCGCTGTCCCCGCCGCGCAGGCCGGGCCGGCGACGGCACCCTCGCGGGCG
>NZ_QNFZ01000593.1 GCF_003313395.1 Nonomuraea lactucae
CCCCGCCACGGGCCAGGCCCCGGCCACCGCGCCCCCGGCCACCCCGCCGGGCGCCCGGTCCCCGTCCGCGTCCGCGTCCGTGTCCGTGTCCGAGCAGGGAGGCCGGAGCACCGCGTTGCTGCGCCAGACCCCCGCCCAGCGAGCCCGTACGATCGCCGGCCTGCGCCAGGTCGACGACCTGCCGCTGTACGAGATGACCTACCACGGCGGCTACGACGCCGAGGCCCCCCTCACGGAGCAGGAACTGGCCCGCGGCGAGGAGGGCTGGGCCTGCTCGCTGTTCCACCGCGGCGCGGAGTTCGCCCGGAACTTCGACTGGGACCCCAACCCGGCCATGGTCGTGCGCGCCGACCCGCCGGGCGGCTACGCGTCCCTGTCCATCGTCGACGTGTCGTACCTGCTCGGCCGCAAGGGGCCGGCCGACCTCAAGAGCGCGGCCGACCGGCGGCGGCTGGCGCACGCGGTGCTCTCGCCGTTCGACGGCATGAACGAGAAGGGCCTGGCCGTCGGCCTCGCGCAGGTCCCGGAGACCGGGCTGCCCGCCAGGACGCCGGGCCGCGTCCAGGTCAGCAGCGTGCGCGTCATGCGCCTGATGCTCGACCGCGCCGCCGACGTGGAGCAGGCCGTCGCGCTGATGCGCCGCTACGACGTGGACTTCACCGGCGGCCCGCAGGTGCACTGGCTGCTCGCCGACCGCTCGGGCCGCTCGGCGGTCGTCGAGTTCGGCCCCGGCGGGCTACAGGTGATCGACGACCGCATCCTCACCAACATCACGATGGCCGGCGCCGGCCGCGCCGAGAAACTCGGCGACACCCGCTACCGCACGCTGGCCGAGGGCATCGGCACCGGAGCCGACGCCCTCGACCTGCTCCGCCGGGTGGCCCAGCCGCACACCCGCTGGTCGGCGGTCTACGACCTGGAGGCGGGCACCGCCCGCGTGGTCACCGGCCAGAGATGGAGCCGCGTGCACACGTTCGCGATCAGCTCGCCTGGCTGACCGTCGACATGTTGAAGTCGGGCACCCGCACGGCCGGCATGATCGTGCGGGTCCAGTAGTCGTTCCACTCGCGGGGCAGCGTCTGCACGCTGGAGCCCACCTCCGCCAGGCGGCCCAGCAGGTCGACGGGGCTCTCGTTGAACCGGAAGTTGTTGACCTCGCCCACCACCTCGCCGTTCTCCACCAGGTAGACGCCGTCACGGGTCAGCCCGGTCAGGAGCAGCGTCTGCGGGTCGACCTCGCGGATGTACCACAGGCAGGTGAGCAGTAGGCCGCGCCGCGTCGAGGCGATCATCTCGTCCAGCGACCGGCCGTCGCCGGGCCCCGTCATGATCAGGTTGTCGATCGTGGGCGTCACGGGCAGGCCGCTGATCTCGGCGGAGTAGCGGGTCTGGAGCAGCGCCTGGAGCGTCCCGTCCTTGATCCACTCGGTGGGGGAGAGAGGCAGGCCGTTGTCGAACACCGACGACTCCCGGCCGGACGCGTGCGCCACGACGAACGGCGCGCACTCGAGGCCCGGCGCCGACGGGTCACCGGAGAGCGTGACCGGCAGGGACGCCAGCCGCTCGCCCACCCGGGTGCCCCCGCCCGGCTTGGCGAACACCGACCGGCCGTCCAGCGCGTCCCTGGCCCCCGACGACCAGAACATGTAGATCATCAGGTCGGCCACCGCGCTCGGCGGCAGCAGCGTCTCGTAGCGGCCCGCGGGCAGGTCGATCCGGTTCTTGGCCCATTCGAGCCGCTGCGCCAGCGACGAGTCGAGCCCCGCCACGTCCACGTCGGCGAAGTCGCGGGTCGCCACGCCGGCCCACGCCGAGCGCTTCAGGTCGGCCGACTTGGCGTTGAGCTCCAGCCGGCCGGACGGCTGGTCGTGGCGCAGCCGCAGCCCCGTCGAGGTGCCGAGGAACGTCGTGGTCCTGGAGTGCTCCGCGAAGCCGTACAGCTTCCTGCCGCCCGACTCGGCGGCGGCGAACGCGTCACCCAGGGCGGGCGCGAAACCCTCGAACACGCCGATGTCGGTCGGCGTCACCGGCTCGCCCCACGACGGACCGGCCGGCACGCCCTCGACCAGCGGCCGGGCGTCCTCGGCCGGCCGCGCCTCGCGCGCCGTCCGGTCC
>NZ_QNFZ01000594.1 GCF_003313395.1 Nonomuraea lactucae
ACCCGGTGCGGCTACGGCCGCACCGGCGACCCCCGCGGCCACTCCGGGGGCGGCCATGGCCTTGCCGGACGCTGCCGGGGTCATGGCCTTGCCGGACGCCGCCGAGATCATGGCCTTGCCGGGCGCAGCCGGGGACACGGCCGGGACGCCCGCACCCGCACCCGCACCTGGGACGCGGACCGTCGTCGTGGCGCTGCGGAGCAAGGCGACCGCCGTCGCCGACGCCGAGCTGGGCCGTCTCGCCTCGCGCGCGCCCGGCCTGGACGTCGGGGCGCGCGACGAGGTGAGGCTGGCGATCCAGCGCGTCGTGGACGAGTTCCTGGCGGCGCCGATCACCCGGCTCACCCGGAACGCGGGCTCCCCGCTCGGCGACAGCTACGCCGACGCGCTCCGCGCGCTGTTCGCACTCGACGGTCCCGGCCCGCGGCCGGACGGTGCGCACCCTGGACGAGAGAGCGGGAGGACCCCATGAACCGCGGCAGGGCGGGCGTGATCGTGCCCCCGGCGAACCCGGCCGCCGAACCCGAGTTGGCGCGCCTGCTCGGCTCCCGCGCCGACATGCACGTCACCCGCTTCCCCGTACGCCCCGGTCTGTCGCTGGCCGAGCGGCTGGAGAGCTACAACGAGGCGCTGCCCGCGATGATCTGCAGCTTCGGCGGCCTGCGACTCGACGCGATCGTCTCGGCCTGCAGCGGCTCGCGCTACCTGCTCGGCCCCGACGAGGACCGGCTCGGCTGCGACGAGCTGAGCAGGCGGTTCGGTGTGCCGTTCGCCTCGGCCACGCTGGCCACGCTGCAGGCCATCGAGCACCTCGGCGCGGAGGAGATCATCCTGGTCTCGCCGTACGAGCCGTGGCTGACCGAGCTGGCCGAGCGCTTCTGGAAGGCGGCCGGGCTGAACGTCGAGCGGGTGGTGGAAGTGCGGGCGCGCGGCGGGTTCGCCCCGTACAAGGTCACCCAGGCCGAGCTGGTCGAGCAGGTCGAGGAGGCCTGCCTGCCGCACGACGCCGTCGTGCTGTTCAGCGGCACCGGCATGCTCACGCTCCCCGCGCTGGTGTCCATCGGCGCGGGCAACGACCGGGTCCTGCTCACCTCGAACCTGTGCAGCGCGTGGTGGGCGCTGTCCAGGGTGACGGGGATGCCGATCAGGCTGGGCCGGGTTCCGCACCGCCCGGCCGCCCAGGGGCAGCGGACATGAAGGGCGCCATCGTGGTCGGCGCCGGGCCGGTCGGGCTGACGGCGGCGCTCACGCTGGCCAGGGCCGGCGTGCCCGTCACCGTGCTCGAACGGGAGGAGGGCCTCGGCGGCCAGTCGCGCGCCTCCACCTTCCACCCGGCCACGCTCGACCTGCTGGACGACCTCGGCATCGCCGAGCCGCTCATCGCCCGCGGGCGGGTCGTGGAGCGTGTCCAGTGGCGCGACCGGGCGGGCCACGTCCTGGCCGAGATGGGGATGGGCAGCCTCGATGGGCTGACCCGGCACCCGTTCCGGCTGCACGCCGAGCAGTCGTCGCTCACCCCGCTGCTGCTGTCGGAGCTGTCGGCCTGCCCGGAGGCGGACGTGCGGTTCGGCACCCGGGTGGACGGGGTGGCCGAGGGCGGCACCGGGGTGCGCGTCCGCATCGGGCGGAGCTGGGCCAGGGCCAAGTACGTGATCGCGGCGGACGGCGCGCACAGCACCGTGCGCAGCTCGCTCGGCCTGCCGTTCCACCGGTCCTCCTACCCCACCCAGGCGCTGCGGGTGTTCACCGACTCGCCGCTGGACGAGCTGCTACCCGGCCTGGCGCCGCTCACGTACGTACGCGACGTCGGGCAGTCGTGCAGCCTGCTCGCGCTGCCGGACCACTGGCGGATCGTCGTGCGGATCCCGTGCGACGCCCGCAACCCGCTGGCCACGTCCTACGTGTCCGCCCTGGTGCGCCGGGCGCTGCCGGGGGTGAGCCGGCCGGTGCGGGTCGTCGGCGCCGACCGGTACGGCCTGGCCCGCGGCGTGCTCGCCTCGTACCGGTGCGGCCGGGTGCTGTTCGCGGGCGACGCGGCGCACCTGACCTCCACGGCGGGCGGGCTCAACATGAACGCGGGCATCCACGACGCCGTCGAGCTCGGCCAGGTGGTCGCCGGCGTGCTGGACGGTC
>NZ_QNFZ01000595.1 GCF_003313395.1 Nonomuraea lactucae
TCGAGCGGCACGTAACAGCCGCCCGCCTTCAGCACCGCCAGCAACGCGACGACCAGACGCGGGTCGCGCGGCAGGCACACGCCGACCCGGGTCTCCGGACGCACGCCCAGCCGCTGGAGGTGGGCGGCCAGGGCGGTGGCGCGCGCTTCGAGCTGCGCGTAGGTGAGGCGGGTGCCGTCGGCGCCGTCGAGGGCGGGCGCGTGCGGGGTGCGGGCGGCCTGCTCGGCGACGAGGTCGTGCAGGGGCCGGTCGGGGTGGTCGGCTTCGGTGCCGGTGCCCATGCGCAGGGTGGTGGCGAGCTCGGCGGGGTCCATGAGGTCGAGCCGTGACAGGGGGGTGTGGGGGTCGGCGACGGCCGCGGCGAGCAGGGTGCGCAGGTGGCCGGCCAGGCGGCGCATGCGGGGCTGGTCGAACAGGTCGGTGGCGTAGTCGAGCACGCACAGCAGGGCGCCGTCGGGGCGTTCCTCGACGATGAGGTCCAGGTCGAACATGGCGGTGCCGGGCCGCACGTCGAGCCGTTCCAGGGCAAGGCCGTGCCCGCCGGGCCGGTCGTGGCCGTGGTGGTCATGGTGGTCGCCGCCGGGCAGGGCGGGGGTGTTCTGGTAGGCGAGCATGACCTGGAAGAGGGGGTTGCGTGACAGGTCGCGGCCGGGGGCGAGGTCGTCGACGAGTGCCTCGAACGGCAGGCCGGCGTGGTCGAAGGCGCCCAGGACGCGTTCGCGGGTGCGGCGGAGCAGTTCGGTGAAGGTGGGGTCGCCGGACAGGTCGCCGCGCAGCACGAGGGTGTTGAGGAACAGTCCGGCGGTGCGGTCGAGGCCGGGGTGCGGCCGGGCGGACATGGGGGTGCCGATGGGGATGTCGGCCTGGCCGGTGTAGCGGGCGAGCAGGGCCTGCAGGGCGGCGGTCAGCGCCATGAAGGGGGTGGCGTGTTCGGCGGCGGCGAGCGCGCGCAGGGCGTCGGCCAGGCCGCGGTCCAGGTCGAACAGCAGCCGCTCCCCCTGGTGGGATCGGGCGGCGGGGCGGGGCCGGTCGGCGGGCAGGTCGAGGGTGTCGGGCAGGCCGGTGAGGGTGTCGCGCCAGTAGGTGAGATCGGCGGTGTGGGGTTGGGTGCGCTGCCAGGCGGCGTAGTCGGCGTAGTCGGTGCCCGGCGGGGGCAGGTCGCGGCCGGCGTAGAGGTCGAGCAGGTCGTTGAGCAGGATGGTGACCGACCAGCGGTCGGCCAGGATGTGGTGGAGGGTGAGGATCAGCCGGTGCTCGTGGGGTGTGACGCGGATCAGGCGGGCCCGGGTGAGGGGGCCGGTGGCCAGGTCGAAGCGGTGGCGGGCCTCGTGGCGGGCGGCGGCGTCGGCCTGCTCGGCGGGCAGGGTGTCGATGAGCAGGCGGGGCCGTTCGGCGCCGGGCCGCTGGCGGGGTTCGCCGTCGTGGACGGTGATCACGTGGGTGAGGAGGGGGTGGCGGTCCACGAGCCTGTCGAACGCGGCGGCCACGGCGGCCGGGTCGAGGGGGCCGCGCACGGTGTAGGCCCAGGACAGGGTGTAGGCGGGGTTGCCGGGGTCGAGCTGGTCGACGACCCACAGGCGGCGCTGGGCGTCGGTGAGGGGGGCCGGGGTGCCGGGGTCGGGGCGGCGCGGGATGGGGGGCGGTCCGGTGCGGGACGGGCGTCGTGGCGTGGTGAGGCGTGCCTCGAGCGCGGCGCGCTGTTCGGGGGTGAGCCGGGCCAGCCGTTCACGCGCGCGGTCCACGTCGGTCACCGGTCCTCCTCAAGCAGGTCCAGTAGGTCTGCGTCGGTCAGTTTCTGGTGCAGTACGGCCTGCGCCTGCTGCTCGACGGTGGTGGCGTCGAACAGCAGGCGCAGGGGGAGGTCGACGTCGAGTTCGCCGGTGATGCGGTCGGCGAGGCGGACGGCGAGCAGGGAGTGGCCGCCGAGGGCGAAGAAGTCGTCGGTGACGCCGATCCGGTCGCGGCCGAGCAGGTCTGCCCAGATGGCGGTGAGGGTCTCTTCGATGGGGGTGCGGGGCGGGACGTGGGTGTCCGTGCCGTGCGCGGTGGTGGGATCGGGGGGTGGGAGGGCTTCGCGGTCGAGCTTGCCGCTGGGGAGTACGGGGAAGGCGTCGAGGTGGACGAACGCGGCGGGGATCATCGC
>NZ_QNFZ01000597.1 GCF_003313395.1 Nonomuraea lactucae
CCGGTCGCGGCGGGCTGTGGCTGCGCGGTCCCGGGTGTCACGGCCCGCACCTGCGGGCGCTGGGCCGGCTGGGCCGGCGACTCCCCGGAGGAGGGGATCACCATGAGTCCCACGACGGCCACGGTCACCACCGCGGCGTTCGCGATGCCGATGATCGGCGTCAGTGACGCTGCTGACCGCACAGAACTCCCGTGCCACTCGGGGAAACGACGCTGATCAAGAGTAGTGCAGAACCACCTCCAGCGGGCGCTTCACGCGATGCCGGAACTGCCCCACCACACGCGGACGAAACCCCCCAAGCCAAGCAGTCGTACGGGCCGCGCGAAGCAGTCGTACGGGCCGCGGACCGGCTGTACGGGCCCCGGCGGCGCGCACGGAGCCCCGGGCGGGACGCTCGGAACGGAGGCGCCCCTACGTGCGAAGCCGCGGGCCGCGCGCGGGAACGGGGGCGCCCTAGTGGCCCGCGACCTCCCAGGTGTGGCCGACCCCCACGGAGACCTCCAGCGGGACGCGCAGCTGGTAGGCGGCGTTCATCTGGTCGCACACCAGCTGCGTGAGCCGCTCCAGCTCGCCCCGGGCCACCTCGAACACCAGCTCGTCGTGGACCTGCAGCAGCATGCGTGAGGCCAGCCCCTCCTCCGCCAGCGCCTGGTGGACGTGGAGCATCGCGACCTTGATGATGTCGGCCGCCGAGCCCTGGATGGGCGCGTTGAGCGCCATCCGCTCGGCCATCTCGCGGCGCTGCCGGTTGTCGCTGGTCAGGTCGGGCAGGTAGCGGCGGCGGCCCATGATGGTCTCGGTGTAGCCGTCGTTGCGCGCCTGCCGCACGATGTCGTGCAGGAAGTCGCGCACGCCGCCGAACTCCTGGAAGTATTCCTCCTTGAGCGCCCGCGCCTCGGCCACCGGGATGTTGAGCTGGCTCGACAGCCCGAAGTCGGACAGGCCGTAGGCGAGGCCGTAGTTCATGGCCTTGATGCGGGCCCGCAGCTCGCCGTCGATCTGCTCGGGCGGCAGGTCGAACACCCTGGCCGCGGTGGCCTGGTGGAAGTCGTGGCCCGACTCGAACGCCGCGATCAGCGACTCGTCGCCCGACAGGTGGGCCATGATGCGCAGCTCGATCTGGCTGTAGTCGGCGGTGAGGAGCGTCTCGTAGCCCTCGCCGACCATGAAGCCCTGCCGGATGCGGCGGCCCTCGGCGGTGCGGATGGGGATGTTCTGCAGGTTGGGCTTCTCCGACGACAGGCGGCCCGTCGCGGCGATGATCTGGTTGAAGGTGGTGTGGATGCGCCGATCGTCGCCGATCTCCTTGATCAGCCCCTCGACCGTGGTGCGCAGCTTCTGCTGGTCGCGGTGGCGCAGCATGATCGTGGGCAGCTCGTGCTCGGTCTGCGTGGCGAGCCAGGCGAGCTGGTCGGCGTCGGTGCTGTAGCCGGTCTTGATCTTCTTGGTCTTGGGCAGGTTGAGCCGGACGAAGAGGATCTCCTGGAGCTGCTTGGGCGAGCCGAGGTTGAACTGCTCGCCGACGACCCGGTGGGCCTCCTCGGTGGCGTGCTTGACCGCGGCGCCGAACTCGGCCTCCAGGGAGGCGAAGTATTCGCTGTCGACGGCGATGCCCGCGCGCTCCATCTCGGCCAGCACGCTCAGCAGCGGCAGCTCCACGTCGGACAGCAGCTGGGTGCCGCCGCGGCCCGCGAGGAACGCCTCGAGCGCCTCGGCCAGCTCGCGCACGGCGTGGGCGCGCAGCGCCAGCTCCTTGGCCGGCGCGTCCTCGTCGTCGCCGAAGAGCGCGGCCTGCCCGTTGGACTCCTCCTCGGCGCGCAGGTCGCGGTTGAGGTAGCGCCGGGCCAGGTCCTCCAGGGCGAACGTGCGCTGGCCCGGCATCGCGAGGTAGGCCGCCAGGGCGGTGTCGCACGACAGGCCCTTGAGGCTCATGCCCTGCGACCACAGGGCGAGGATCGGCCCCTTGGCGTCGTGGACGGCCTTGGGCCGGGCCTCGTCGGCCAGCCAGGCGCGCAGCGCCGCCTCGTCGGCCTCGGTCAGCTTGACCGGGTCGAGGTGCGCGGCCGTGCCGTCGGGCGAGGCGATCGCGATGGCGTCGACGCGCCCCGTGCCGCTGCCGTAGGCGCCGCGGAAGGCCAGCCCGGCGCGGCC
>NZ_QNFZ01000596.1 GCF_003313395.1 Nonomuraea lactucae
CCTGCCCGCCGCGTAGCCGAACCCCGTCGCCACCAGCGCCCGCTCCAGCGGCACGCCGGTGTTGCAGCGCAGCGGCTCGCCGCCGAGCCGGGCGCCCTCGCCGAGCGCCGCGGTGAACACCTCGCCGCGCGGCGGGACGTTGACCACTCCGGCGACGACCCGGCCGTCCACCTCGACGGCGATCGAGACCGCCCACTCGGGCAGGCCGTACAGGAAGTTGACCGTGCCGTCGACGGGGTCGACGATCCAGCGCACGCCGGAGTCGCCGCCCGCCTCGCCGCCCTCCTCGCCGAGGATCCGGTCGCCGGGCCTGGCCGCCTGGACGCGGGCGCGGATCAGCCGTTCGGACGCCCGGTCCAGGGCGGTGACCACGTCGGTGGGGCTGGACTTGGTCTCGACGTCGCGCGACATCGTGGGGCGCTTGGCGAGCAGCATGTCGCCCGCCTCGCGGGCGATGTCCTCGGCCAGCCGTACGTAGTCGGGCATCACGCCACCGAGTCCGGGCGCTTCCACTCCTGGCCGAGCACGTGCTGCGCGAGGAAGGACAGGACGGTCTCGTACCAGGCGACGATGTTGCCCGGCTTGAGTATCCAGTGGTTCTCGTCGGGGAAGTAGAGGAACTTCGCCTCGGCGCCGGTGCGCCGCAGGTCCCACCACAGGCGCAGCGCCTCGCCGATCGGCACCCGGTAGTCCTTGTCGCCGTGGATGACGAGCATGGGGGTGCTGATCCGGTCGAGGGCGTGGTGCGGTGAGAGCCTGGCGTAGCGCTCGGAGCCCGGGGCGCCGAACTCCCGCTGCCAGTACATGGGGGCGTCGGTGGTGCCGGCGAACTGGTCGAGGTGCCAGAGCGAGGCGTGGGTGACGACGGCCTTGTAGCGGTCGGTGTGCCCGGCGACCCAGTTGGCCATGTAGCCGCCGAACGAGCCGCCCATCGCCGCGGTGCGCTCTGCGTCGATGTCGTCCCTGGCCACGGCCGCGTCCACGACGGCGTCGAGGTCGGCCATGGTGCGCGGGCCCCAGTCGCCCCAGCCGCGGTCGATCATCTCCTGGCCGTAACCGGTGGACAGGCACGGGTCCGGCATGAGGACGGCGTAGCCGCGCTCCGCCATGATCCAGGCCTGCCAGCGCCACTGCCAGTCGTTCCACGAGCCGACCGGTCCGCCGTGGATCCACAGCAGCAGCGGCGCCGGGCTCGCGGCCGAGGCGCCCTCGGGCAGCACCAGCCAGCCGCGGACGGTGGCGCCGTCGTCGGCGGTCGCGGAGATCTCGGTGAGCGCGCCGGGCACCTCCGGGCGCGGAGCGGGCGAGGGCAGTTCGGCGACCTCGCCGGTGACGGCGTCGATCCGGGCCGGTCCCGGCGCGCGGTCGACGCCACTGCGCAGCGCGTACACGAAGCGCCCGTCGGGCGAGGGGCTGAGCCCGAGGTACGAGGAGTCGTCCGGGGTGAGCCTGCTCACCTCTCCGTCCAGCGGGACGCGGAAGACCGGGCGGCGGCCCCGGTGGTCGGCGGCCAGGTAGACGGCCGAGGAGTCGGGCGCCCACGCGACGTCCAGCGGGAACAGGTCGGGCGCGTGGGCGCGGCCCTCGCCGGTGGTCAGGTCGCCGATCCACAGCTCCCAGCGCGCGGACACGTCCAGACCGGTGTGCCGCTCGCGCGAGCAGGCGACGCGCGTGCCGTCGGGCGAGATCGCGAGCGGGCCGGTGAAGTCGGCGCCGTCGTCGGCGAACAGCACGCGGCGCGCGCCGCTCGCCACGTCGATCGTGACCAGCTCGGTGCGCAGCCGGCCGAGCGGCAGGTGGATCCGCCAGGTCGCGACCACAGTGGAGCCGTCGGGCGTCAGCTCGAACGCGACGTCGCGCAGGCCCTCGCCGGGGGCGGGCGTCAGGTCGCGGACGTCCTCCAGCCGCTCCCCGTCGCCGAGGCGGCCGGCGAACAGCCGGGTGCGGCCGGGGCCGAGGTCGTGGTCCCAGTAGCGCACCGGGGTGTCCTCGTGCAGGATCGCGCTGATCCCGGCGTCCTTGCGGGCCTTGCGGCGCTCGGCCTCGGCGGCCTCCTCGCCGTCGAGCACGTCGGAGGCGAACACGACCACGTCGCCGCCCGTGCGGAACGCGGCGACGCCGCCGGGGCGGGAGGCCACCTGGCGCGCCTCGCC
>NZ_QNFZ01000598.1 GCF_003313395.1 Nonomuraea lactucae
CCAGGTGCCAGCGGCCGTCGGCCGGGTCGTGCAGGTGCCAGCGCGCGTGCGCGCCGAAGAGCCAGCGGTCGCCGTTGGGCGTCACCAGTGTCCTGGCCGCGATGGCCGCCGCGCGGGCGGGCACGGGAAGCTCCTGCCAGCGCGGGTCCGCGACCAGCGCGCGGACCTCCGCTTCGATGGCGGCGAACGCATCCCAGGAGCGCACGGCGGCCATCGTACTGGCCGCGCCGGAGTCGCCGGCGGGCGTCTACCCGGCGGAGTCTCCGTTATGGTGACAAAAGGGCGTCACGGCATCGCTGTCGCCCGGCGGTGCCGGAGTGCCTTGGCCATGTAGTTGTCGGGCGTACGGGCGAAGGAGGCGCGGTCGTCGTCGGTGAGCTCTCGCACGATCCTCCCCGGAACCCCCGCCACCAGCACCCCCGCCGGGATCTTCTTACCGGGGCCGACCAGGGCCCCGGCCGCGACCAGCGTGCCCGCGCCCACGCGCGCGCCGCCGAGCACGATCGCGCCGATGCCGATCAGCGCCCCGTGCTCCACGTGGGCGCCGTGCACCATGGCCTTGTGGCCCAGGCTGACGCGGGACTCCAGGATCGCGGGCTCGCCCGCGTCGGCGTGCAGGCAGCACAGATCCTGTACGTTGCACTCCTCGCCGATCTCTATTCGCTCGTCGTCCCCCCGGAGAACGGAGCCGTACCAGATGCTGGACGCCCGGCCCACCCGCACCCTACCGACCACGACGGCCCCGGGCGCTATGTACGCCTCGGGATGGATGTCCGGGAATGCTCCGTCGTTCAATGCTGCGATGTACACCCGTCACATGGTAATTCCGGCCCCAGGTCTGCCGTTCGGGTTGCGGACGTGGGCAGATGGCAGGAAAGTCGTTTCCTGACGTCTCGTTGCCAGACCCTCACAAGCTGCAGTTTTCTCCCGCCTCACGCGAATCTTAGGTAACCCCCATGACAAACCAGCACGAGAGCATTCCCGACCTGATGCAAGAGGACACCTTCGAGGTCGTGATGCGCGGCTACAACCGCCGCCAGGTCCACGACTACATGATGCGCAACCGCAACCAGATACGGGATCTGGAGGAGCGGCTGGCTCGGGCTATCGACCAGGCGGAGCAGGGCCGCCTGGAGCTGGCGGAGGCCAGGCGGCGCATGGTGGAGGGGCCCCAGAACTACGAGGACCTCAGCCCCAGGCTCGCGCAGATCCTCAAGCTGGGCGAGGAGGAGGCCGCGTCGAAGAGGGAGGACGCCGAGGCCGAGGCGGCCAGCGTGCGCGACGCCGCCATGTCGGAGGCCGACAGGGTCCTCACGTCCGCCCGCGAGACGAGCGACAACATCCTCACCTCCGCCCAGGCGGAGGCTGAGCGGCGCGTGGGTGAGGCGACCGCGGCGGCGGAGCGCATGCTGGCGCAGGCGGGCGCCGACGCCGAGGAGAAGCTGAGCACCGCGCGCACGGAGGCCGAGCACGCGCTGCGTGAGGCAGGGGCCGAGGCGGAGCGGCTGGTCACCGAGGCCCGGCAGGAGTCCGAACGGCTGCGCGAAGCCGCCGGCACCGAGGCGGCGCAGACTCTGACCGCCGCCCGCGGCGAGGCGGAGACCACGCTCACGGCGGCACAGCAGCGGGTGGCCTCCCTGGACGAGCACGCGGGCCGCCGCGTCGAGTACCTGACCAACACGCACACCGAGGTCGTCCGCCGGCTGACCGAGATCAGCTCGGTGCTGGGCGACCTGATGCACGCCGAGACCGCGGCCGGCCCCCTGGTGGTCGAGCCGGCGTCCGCGCCCCAGGAGTCCCCGGCCCAGACAGCGGCCCCGGCCGGAGCGGCCGGCCGGCCCTCCCAGCCGTCCACCCAGGCCGAGGTCCAAGCCGAGGTCCAGTCCCAGGTCCAGTCCCAAGCGGCCGACAACGCCGAGGAGGCCGACGGAGCCGAGGGCGGGGCGGCCTCGCCCGACGACGACGTGCGGATCATCGTCGAGGAGGGCGGCGACCCGTCCGAGACGGCACCGGTGCGGCAGGCCGTCTCCGACGACACGGACGTGAACCTGGGCCACCTGTCCGACGTGCGCAAGTAGCGACCAGGACCGTCACCCACAGTCCCGCGCGCCGGGTGCCCCCCGTGCGCCAGGTGCCCGCTCCTGCGCGCCGGGTGTCCGCCCCCGCGCGTGGCGGG
>NZ_QNFZ01000599.1 GCF_003313395.1 Nonomuraea lactucae
CCCGCCCCCACCGGCCGGCGCCCCGGCGGCGCGGGCGCCCGGCGCGTTCTGGCGGCTGCTGGCCTCCGAGCTGGGGCTGACCTTCCGCCGCCCGCGCAACGTGGCGATGCTGGTGGTCCTCGCCTGCGTGCCGGTGCTGCTCGGCGTCGCGCTGCGCATCGCGTCGTCCGGTGACGAGGGCGGGGTGGGCGGGATCGTCGCCGACGTCGCGGGCAACAGCCTGATGCTGGCCTTCGCGTCGCTGTCGTTCCTCGTCGTCCTGCTGATGCCGGTCGCGGTGAGCGTGGTGGCGGGCGACTCGATCGCCGGGGAGGCGGGCACGGGGACGCTGCGCTACCTGCTGGCCGCGCCCGCGGGCCGCACCAGGCTGCTGGCGGTCAAGTACCTGAACGCGGTCGTGTTCTCCTTCGCGGTGGCCGGCGTCGTCGCGCTGTCCGCGCTGGCGACGGGGCTTGCCCTGTTTCCCGTCGGGCCGGTGACGCTGCTGTCGGGCACCACGGTCTCCGTGGCCGACGGGCTGCTGCGGATCCTCCTGAGCGTCGGGTACGTCGGCGCGGGGATGGCCGCGCTCGCGGCCATCGCGCTGGCGCTGTCGACGTTCACCGAGGTGCCGATCGGCGCCATCGCGGGCACCGTGGTCGTGGTGATCGTCTCCCAGGTGCTGCGGGCCATCCCCCAGCTCGACGGCCTGGCCCAGTATCTCCTGCCGACCTGGTGGAACGGCTTCGACGGCACGCTGCGCAGCCCCATCGACACGGGCTCCCTGACGGAGGGGCTGCTGGTGTTCGGGGCCTACATCGCGCTGTTCGGCTCGGTGGCCTGGGCGCGCTTCTCCGGCAAGGACATCACGTCCTGACACGCGCATCCGGCCACCGGGCGGGCGGGGGCGGAGCCGGAGAGCCGCCCTGCGCGACTCTCCGGCCCAGGGCAAGCGCACCACGTGCCCTGGAGCGCCTGACGCGGCCCTCCGCCGCGGGCCGCCGCACGGCCGTATCCCGGCTCAGGGCATGACGCGGACGAACTCCTCCAGCGAGAAACGCCCGTCACCGTCGGCGTCGGCGTTCTCCCTCAGCGCCCCGAGCGCCTCGGCGGGCAGCTCCGGGAAGTGCGCCCGGAACTCCGCCTCCGTGATGAACCCGTCGCCGTCGCCGTCGATCGACGCGAACTCTCTCCTGAGTCGCGCCAGCCGCTCGCCCGCCGAATCCGCCGACACCTCGCCCGCCTTTCCTCGCGTACGTGGACAACCTAGCGGTCTCCACGGCGTACGGGACAGGTCAGGAGGAACGGCGGCGCAGGGCAAGAGCGGCGACCACGACGCCGACGACGCCCACCGCGAGACCCGCCCCGCCCAGCAGGCGGGCCGTGCCGTCGGCGGAGGAGGGGGCGGCGACGGGCACCACCGCGGGCGCCGCGGAGGACCGGTTCGCGGCACCGGCCGTGGATGTGGGGGAGGCGGCGCCCTCCTTGACGGCCGGGGTGAGCTTGAGCAGCGGAGCCGGGTGCTCGGGCTCGGTGCCGTCGGCCTTGGGCGCCTCGGACCAGTCGACGACCTCGCCGCCCGAGTACGTCTGCTTGGTCGGGAACACCAGCCGGTCGACGTCCTCCGGCAACCGGCCCATGGACACCTCGAACTCCTGGAACTCGCCCTTGCGGATCGCGCCTCCCGACCAGACGACCTTGGAGACGGCCTCGGTGAGCTCGCCGTACTCGGTCTTGACCGGCGTGGGCAGCTTGGACTCGGTGACCTTGACGCTCCACCCGGGCACCGGCTTGACCGAGACGAACGCCAGCGGGTGGTCGGCGGGGAAGGAGACCTCGATCTTCACGGTCGAGGCGTCGTCGCGCTCGTTCGGCACGCGGAAGGCGACCTTGGTGAAGCCGCCCTGCTCGGCGGTGCCGGGGTTGATGGTGACGTGGGCCAGCGCGGGCAGCGCGAGCCCGGCGGTGACGGCGGTGGCCGCGGCGAGCACGGTCACGGCACGGCGAATGAAGGACATGACGGAATCTCCACGTGAAGGGGTTGACGGACGTACCGGGGGTGTCAGCTGATCAGGCGGGCCGTGGAGGACCGCGCCTGGCGACGGAGTGCCGGAGTCCCGGATCGACGGGGACGGGCCGGACCCGCACGATCGGCGCCGCCCATCGGACGGGCGGCGGCGCAGCCGGGCACAGCGGCGCGAGGCGGCCCGTCAGGCGGG
>NZ_QNFZ01000600.1 GCF_003313395.1 Nonomuraea lactucae
CTGCCGCTCGCGACCGGACTGGCGGCCGCCGCAGCCGCACTGGGCGTGCTGGCCGTAGGCACCGCCGTCATCGCGGGCGGCGACCCCACGGCGCCGCCCGGCGCCGCACGACCGCACCCGACCATCCCGACGACCCCGACAGCCCCGACCACGGCGAACCGGCTGACCGTGGTGCCACTGGGCACCGCCAGCGCCGACCACGTCGGCGCACAGCTCGAACGCATCTCCCTGGTGGCGGCGAAGTCCACGACGAAAGTCCACGAAGGCCAGTTCGCCTACACCAGGCGCCAGGGCCAGGGCGTGATCCCCGAGCGGGAGCAGACCATGCCGGGCGAGGGCCCGATGAAGATGACCCCCATGGTCAAGCGGGAGATCTGGGTCCAGCAGCAAGCGTTCGGCGGCAAGGGACTCATCATCGACAACGGAGTGCCGGAGGAGTACGACCAGGGCAACGACGTGGAGTACCGCCACCGCTACCAAGCCCTCGCCGAGCTGCCGACCGACCCCGACGCGCTGCTGAAGGCCGTCTACGCCGACCCCGACACCAAGGAGGGAGACGCGACCACCGAGGACCAGCGCGCGTTCGACACCATCGGCGACCTGCTGGAGCAGGAGGTGCTGCCCCCCGCGATGGGCGCCGCGCTGTACAAGGCGGTGGCGAAGATCCCCGGCGTGACCATCGTGGACAGATCCCAGGACGCGGCGGGCCGCGAAGGGATCGCGGTCGCCCGTGAGGACGCGGGCGCCCGCACCGAATGGATCTTCGACCGGGACACCCTCAAGTACCTGGGCGAGCGCAAGGTCCAGATCCAGGACACGCAGTGGCTCAAGAAGGGCACCCTGCTCAGTACCTCAGCGATCTTCGAGCGCGCCATCGTCGACCAGGCCGGCCAGCGCCCCTAGCGACCGGCGGTTCGGGGCGTTGGGGCCCGAGCGTACGCCGATGAGCTGCACGCCTTTACAAAGTAGATCACCAAGGCTGGTCCGCCGTCACGAGCGGCGGACCAGGATGTCGCCGAAGCCCGTGCGCGCGCGCACTTCGACCGTCTCGGTGGCCTCGCCGGGACCGTCAACGGCGTCAGGCGGGACGTCCACGCTGCCGTACTGCGAGCTGACGTCGAGCCAGGCCGCGCTGCCCTCCCGGATGCCGACCTCGAGGTCTCCGGAACGGGTGTCGAGGGCGACCGAGCCGCGCACCACCTCGCCGACGCGGATGCTGCCGTGGGCCGTCTTGGCGACGAGGGTGGCCAGGGCGCGTTCGACGGCGATGTCGCCGGACGCCGTGTGCAGGCGCGCGTCGCCGGTCACCTCGCCGAGGGTGATGTCGCCGTTGGAGGTCTTCAGCACGGCCGAGCCGTCGATCTCGCCGATGCGGATCTCGCCGTCGGAGGTCGTGATGTCGGCGTGCCCCGCCGAACGGGCCACCGAGATGCGGCCCGACGCGGTGTTCAGCCGCGCGCGGCCCGTCTCGTCGAGCCGGATGTCGCCGGAGGTCGTGCTGAACCGGGAGTCGCCGAGACGGCCCTCGCTGCGGAACTCCGCTCCCCCGACCCCGAGCATGTCCCCCGGGTCGCCGGTCGCGTCGACGCGCGAGCCGGACGGCAGCTCGACCGTCACCTCGATCGAACCGCCACGCCCGAACAGCGAGCGGGCCCAGTTCTTCGGCGCCTTCACCAGCAGGACTCCCCTGGAGCACTCGACCTGGGTCTGCTCGGCCGCCCGCACGTCGGCCGTGTCGGACGGGTCGGTCGGCCGCACCTCCACGACGGTGTCGGCGCGGTCGCTCGCGCTGATCCGTACGGTGCCCGCCGTGATGTCGATGGTCGCGGAGATCGGCTCAGGTGTGTCGAAAGCGGGCATGGCGCTTCCTTCCTGACAGGGTCGGGCGGTGTCCCGCCACGGAACGAAGGTGTGCGATGAGTAACGAGGGTGTGCGGTGGGTGCGGCGGGGCGTGACCTGGCCACTAGCGCACCCAGCCGGTGTAGCGCCCGCCGAGCCTGGGTCCGCCGAGTCCGGGGCCGGCGGGTCCTGACCCGTCACGCCGCCCTGGACGCCGGCCCCCGCCGTCGCCGTCCAGCGCGGCGGACACCGCCCGCACCAGCCAGGAGTTGGCCGAGAGGCCCTCCCGCGCGGCGGCCTCGTCGATGCGCGTCTTGAGCTGCTCGGGGACGCGCAGCGCGACCCGCACCATGGCCCCGTCGTCGCCTTCC
>NZ_QNFZ01000601.1 GCF_003313395.1 Nonomuraea lactucae
CCCGCGGGCTCGGCCAGCGCCACCACGACCCGATCGCGTCCGTCCACCCCCGCCGCGCTCAGCGCCGCCCCGGTCAGTTCCTCCGCCTCCGCGCGCTCGCGCGGGCCGAGCGGGAAGACGGTGGAGGCGTCGGAGGAGACCAGCAGCAGCCCCGAGGCGGATCCGCCGCCCGCGCCGAGATCCTCACGCGTGAGCCACCGGTGCGTCGGGCCGCTCGCTGCCGGGCCGGTCCGGGCCGGCCCGGACCCCGACGGGGCGGTCACGCCGCGACCTCGGCCATGAACAGCTCCATCGACTCGCACACCCGCTCGTGCGCCAGCCCGCCCACCTGACACTGCAGGATCAGGTCGGTGGCCCCCGCCGCGGCGATGCGGGCCAGCGCCTTCCGCGAACCCTCCACGTCGTCCACCACGACCATCAGGTGCTCGCGCAGCGTGGCCATCGCCTCCTCCGGCGGCATCCCGGCCGCGAGCTGGCCCAGCACCCGGTGGGTGGCGTGACGCGCGTCGTAGTAGTCGGGCGGGGTGACCAGGTTCACCTGGCGGCGGATGTACCACAGGACGGCGTCGGCGGCCGTGCCGGTGGCCGCTTCCCTGGTCGGCGCGACGAACCAGGGGATCATCAGCGCCACCCGGCGGCTCGCGGGATCGAACCCCGCCTCCGCCAGCGCCTGCCGGTACTGGGCGATGTCGGCCGCCACGTCGTCGATGCCCTTGAGCATCGTCATGCCGAGCAGGTTGTAGCCGTGCCGTGCCGCCGCGAGGTAGCCCTCCAGCGAGGTGGACGCCACCCAGACGGGCGGGTGCGGACGCTGCACGGGACGCGGGTAGACGGCCACGTCCGGGATCTCGAAGTACTCGTTCGACCGGCTGACCGGCTCGCCGTCGGCCACCCAGATGGCCAGCGTCGCCTCCAGGGAGTCCTCCCAGATCCGCCGCGACTTCTCGAACGGCCGCTGGAACGCCTGGTACTCCAGCGGGGACGCGCCCCGCCCGGTGCCGAACTCCACCCGGCCGCCGCTGATCACGTCCAGCGTCGCGACCCGCTCCGCCGTACGGATCGGCGACTGGAACGGCAGCAGCACGACGCCGAGCCCCAGGTGGATGCGTTCGGTCCGCTGGGAGATCGCCGCGAGCACCAGGTCGGGGGCGGAGGAGTGCGAGAAGCCCCGGGTGAAGTGGTGCTCGACGAACCACGCCGTGTCGAAGCCCAGCCGGTCTCCGAGCACGACCTGGTCGATCACGTTCTGGAACGCCTGCCGCTCCACCTCACGGGTGCGCCCGCGGACCTCCAGTTCGTATCCCAGGCTGATCCGTAGGGACGTCATCGCGCCTCCGGCGAAAGTAGTGAACCAAGCGCTCGCTTGGTTTAGCCTATCAGCGCCGAACACTTGCGGGAAGGGCGCGGTCGCGATCAGAGTGGTTGCTCGTGAGGCGAAAGCACGCGCTACCGTCGCCGGAAGGCGGCACGTTCCCCGCCGGCGACGACGATCATTCACCCGCGGGCGCGCGCGGCTACGAGGCCCTCGGCCGGGTCATGGCCGTGCTGGCCGGCGAGGCGGACTTCATCGAGTCGTGCCGCGACCTGGCCTGGTGGCGCGGATCCGGCAGCTGGCACCTCGAATGGCGTGACGGGCCCTTCGCCTCGGAGGCGGCGGCGCTGCTGGAGGAGCGACTGCGCGGCCTCCAACTCGTCACGACCGCCGTTCCCGGCAACGACGTCTGCGCCGCCCTGGAGGTGATGGGCGTCCGCTTCGAGCTGCGCGCCATCGACCCGATGGGCAGGGCGCGCGTCCGGGCGCGACCCGGCTTCTGGCGGCTGGCCGAGGCCCTCGACACCACCCGCAGCACCAACGCCCGCCATCCCTGGGAGACCCTCCTGGGCGGCTGACCTTCCGCGAGGCCGCCGCCCCGGCAGGGACCTAGCCGGGGGACAGGCCGGAGAGGACGTGGTCCGCCAGCCGGGCGCGATGAGCCCGCGGCGGCCCGAACAGCTCCGCATCGGAGGTGGCCCGCTTGAAGTAGCGGTGCGCGGAGTGCTCCCAGGTGACCCCGATGCCGCCGTGGAGCTGGATGTTCTCGCCCGCCGCGGCGAGATAGGCCTCGGTGCAGTAGGAGCCCGCGATCGCGGCGCTCGTCTCCAGGTGCCCCTGCACGTCGAGGACCGCGCCCGCCCCCGCACCCGCGCCCGCATGCGCGCCCGCGCCCGCCCCTGTTCGCG
>NZ_QNFZ01000604.1 GCF_003313395.1 Nonomuraea lactucae
ACCCGGCGGGCGCGGCCGACGCCGGTCGCGGCGACGGCCAGGCGGCTCGCGCCCAGCCACTCGCCCATCAGCTCGAACCCGGCCCCTTCGTCGCCGAGCCGCCGCCCGGCGGGGACGCGGCAGTCGGCGAACGACAGGTCGCACTGGTGGTAGCCGCGGTGCGACACGCTGGGGGAGCCCCGCCGTACGGTGAGGCCCGGCGTGTCCATGTCCACGAGGAACGCGGTGATCCCCGAGCCCCGTCCGGCCTGCTCCGCTCCGGTCGCGGCGAACAGGATGACGAAGTCGGCCTGGTCGGCGTGGCTGATGAAGTGCTTGGCGCCGTTGATGACGTAGTCACCGCGGTCGCGCACCGCGCGGGTCCGCATCGCGCGCACGTCGGAGCCGGCGCCGGGCTCGGTCATGGCCAGGCAGTCGTGGCGCTCGCCGCGGATCGCCGGGAGCAGATAGGCGCCGACCTGGTCGCCCTGGCATGCCCGAAGGATGTTGCTCGGGCGGGTGACCAGCATCTGCAGGGCGAAGGAGGCGCGGCCCAGCTCGCGTTCGACGAGGGTCATGTCGAAGGCGTCCAGGCCGCCGCCGCCGAGCTCCTCGGGCATGTTGGCGGCGTACAGGCCGGAGGCGATCGCCTTCTTCCTGATCTCGCCGGCCAGCTCGGCGGGCACGTCGTCGAGCCGCTCGACCTCGTCCTCGTGGGGGTAGAGCTCGGCCTCGACGAAGCTCCGCACGGTCTCGACGATGAGCTGCTGTTCGGGGGTGAGTTCGAAGTGCACCGGTCGTCCTCACTGGGGTCAGGGGGAGGGATCGGGGATGCCGATCACGCGGCCCGCCCGCTCCGGCCGGGGCAGGGCGGCATGGGCGGCGCGGATCTTGGCCAGGCGCTCGTACAGGTGGGGTGGCAGCGGTGTGACCCGGCCCGCGCGGGTGTCCACGTGCAGCAGCAGTTGCTCGGCGGTCGCCAGCAGCGCGCCGCTGCCGCCGTGCCACATCTCGTGGAAGACGTGCAGGCGCTTGGTGTCGAGGCCGAGCAGCCGGACGGTGAGCCGCAGCGGCTCGCCCTCCGCGGCCTCGCGGACGTAGGACAGGCTGGTCTCGACGGTGTAGAGGGAGTGACCGTCCGCCCGGTAGCGCTCGTCCACGCCGAAGTAGCGGAAGAAGGCGTCGGAGTTGTCGCCGAACACGAGCAGGTAGCACGACTCGCTCATGTGGCCGTTGTAGTCGGTCCATTCGGGCAGCACCGCGGTCCGGTGCAGGCACAGCGGCGCGGGAACGGCCGCCGAGGCGTCCCACGGGCGGTGCCCGGTCCCCTCGTACGGCGTGACGATGCGGGACATCTCACCTCATACCTGTTCGCGCGGGGTCAGCCGGGGGGTGTCGCGGAGCAGGGCACGGGTGTACGGCTCGGCGGGGTGGTCCAGCAGGTGCCCGGTGGGGCCCTCCTCGACGACCCGGCCGCCCTGGAGCACCATCGTGCGCGAGGCGATGGAGCGGACGAGCGCCAGGTTGTGGGTGACGAACAGCATCGACAGCCCGCGGGTCCGCCGGATCTCGCCGAGCAGGCTCACGATCGACGCCTGCACCGAGACGTCCAGCGCGGAGGTCACCTCGTCGCAGATGAGCAGGTCGGGCTCGCACGCCAGCGCCCGCGCGATGGCCACGCGCTGCCGTTCGCCGCCGGACAGCCGGTCGGGGAAGGCGTGGTACGCCGAGGGGGCGAGCGCCACCTGGTCGAGCAGGTCGCGCACCCGCCGCTCGGCGTCCCGGCCGCGGGCCAGGCCGAACAGGTGCAGGGGTCTGCCGACGATCTCGCCCACGCTCATGCGCGGGTTCAGCGACAGGTACGGGTTCTGGAAGACGTACTGGATGGCCTTGCGGGTCTCCCGGCTGCGGCGACGGGCGGCCGGAGGCACTGCCGCGCCCTCGAACGTGACCGATCCCGTCCACTCGCCGTGCAGCCCGGCCAGGCAGCGTGACAGCGTGGTCTTCCCGCTTCCGGACTCCCCGACGACCGCGACGCACTCGTCCCGGCCGACCCGCAGCCCGACGCCGTGCAGCACGGGCGTCCGGCCGTGGTGGGCATGCAGGTCCCGCACGTCCAGCACGGTCTCGGCCGAGGTGGCCGCGGCGGGCGCGGTCACCGTCACCGGCGCGGGCTGGGCGCGTACGTGCTCGGCCCGCAGGCAGCGCGACAGGTGACCGTCGCCGACGGCGGCCATGGGCGGGGCC
>NZ_QNFZ01000603.1 GCF_003313395.1 Nonomuraea lactucae
GGACGGCTGGTCGGCCACCCCCGGCGGCCCCGGCCTGCTCGAACGCGTCGGCGCCGTGGAGGCCGCCCGCCTCGGCCGCGCCTCGCCTGACCTCGGCAAGCGGGCCGAGGCGGCGGTGCGGGGCTGGCAGGAGTTCGTGCTCGACCTGGTACGAGAGGAGGGCGCGGAGCGGCGCACCACGGCCCGGCTGGCCTCGCTGGGGGTGAACGGGGCGGGGCTGCTGCTCATGCTGGCCGTGTTCGCCTCGACCGGCGGACTGACCGGGATCGAGGTGGGCATCGCCGGAGGCACGAGCGTGCTGTCGCAGAAGCTGCTGGAGGCGGTGTTCGGCGATCAGGCGGTGCGCACGCTGACGGTGCGGGCCCGGGAGGACCTGCGGCAACGGGTGCGGGTGCTGATGGACGAGGAGGGCGCGCGCTACACGGCGCTGCTGGAGTCGATCGAGCCCCCCGCGGGCACGGCCGACGCCCTGCTCTCGACGGCACGGTCGGTGCGAGAGCACCGTACGGAGCTACCAGGCCAACCGGAGGCGGTGTCACAGGTCCGGGATGACGGGCCTCGGGATGACGACGGGTCTGGGGCTGACGACGGGTCTCGGGATGACGACGGGTCTCGGGCTGACGGGTCTCGGGATGACCGGCTCCGGGATGACCGGCAGAGTGCGGAGGGGGCGTGAAGTTGCTGCGGCGCAAGGAGGGGCCGTCGCTGGACTCGCGGCTCGGGGCCCTGCTCGAGGCCGCCACCCTGGCGGACGGGCGGCTGCGCGAGGAGGCGGTGGCCGCCGCGCGGGCGGTGGCCGAACGAGCTGGGATACGGCGCAGCCTCTCGGTGGAGCACACGGTCGTGGCACTGGCCGGGGCGACGGGGAGCGGGAAGTCGTCCCTGTTCAACGCGCTGGCGGGGGCGGACGTGGCGGCGGTGGGCGTCACCCGGCCCACGACCTCGGCGGCCCAGGCGGCGGTCTGGGACGGCGCGGGCGCGGGGCCGCTGCTCGACTGGCTGGACGTCTTCGGCCGCCACCCGGCGGCGGAGCCGTCGTCTACCGGCCCCGGCTTCTCCGGCCTCGTCCTCCTGGACCTTCCCGACCACGACTCCATCCGGCTCGCCCACCGCCTGGAGGTGGACCGCCTGGTCGAGCTGGTCGACGTGCTGGTGTGGGTGGTGGACCCGCAGAAGTACGCCGACGCCGCCCTCCACGAACGCTACCTGCGCCCACTGGCCGGCCACCGTGACGTGATGGTCGTCGTCCTCAACCAGGTGGACCGCCTGCCGCCCCACGCGGTCGAACGCTGCCTGCGCGACCTGCGACGCCTCCTGGAGGAGGACGGCCTGCACGGCGTACCGATCCTCGCCACCTCCGCCCGCTCGGGCACCGGCCTGGACGAGCTGCGCACGCTGCTGGCGAGCCGCGTCGCGGACCGGAGGTCGTGGACCGCCCGCCTGTCCGCCGACGTCACCACCGCCGCCGACCTTCTCGCCACCGCCTCCACCCACGCGCCTACCCACGCGCCCAGCCATGCGCCCAGCCATGCGCCCAGCCATGCGCCCACCCATGCGCCCACCGCCCCGAGCTCCCGCCCCGACCCGGCCCAGCCGGAGCCCCCCGGCCACTCGCCAGGCAATGGAGGGCGTCCCGCCGAGGTGGGCGTGCTGGCGGCGGGCCGGGAGATGGCCGGCCGCACGGAGCTGCCCGAGGCCGCTACCGGGGACGTCTCGGCACGCCTGGGCCGGGGGCTCACGGTTGCCCTGGAACAGGCCGCAGGAGTGCCCCTCGTGGTGGAGGCCGTCGCCAAGGGGCACCGGCACCGGGCAGTGACCGCCACCGGCTGGCCGGTCACCCGTTGGGTGCGCCGGCTCCGGCCCGATCCGCTGCGCAGGCTCCGCATCGGCCTGGACCCGTCCTCCTCCCGGCCCGCCCTGGGGATGGGCACCACGGGTGGCACGGGCTCCGCCACCCGGGACGGAGAGCCCGCCGGACGCCGTCCGGCACCCGCGGCTCGTGACCGCGAGACGGCCGGACGCCCCCCGGCCCCCACGGCTGCGACGGCTGGGCGATCCTCCGCACCCGCGGCTCAGGACCGAGAGATCGTCGGGCGCACCTCGATACCCGCCGCCACCGCCGTACAGCGGGCGCAGGTGGACACCGCGATCCGCGACGTCGGCGAGGCGGCGGCGACCGGCCTGCCCGCGTCATGGGCGGCGGCGGTCCGCCAGGCGGCCCGCACCC
>NZ_QNFZ01000602.1 GCF_003313395.1 Nonomuraea lactucae
CGGGGCTGTCGGGTCTCGTCGTGGCGGGCCCCGACGCCGGGCCCGTCCTCGACGGCGCCTTCGCCGCCGCTGCCGGCGGCTCGCGCGGGGCCACGTCCGACGTCTCACCGGACATATCCGGAATGGGCGGCGTGTCGGGCGGTGGCACGGCGGTGCCGATCATGCCGGGCGGTGGGACGGCGCTGCCGATCGTCCACGTGCCCGACGCCGAGGCCGCCGCGGCCCAGGTGGCCGCGTGGCTGCGGCCGGGTGACGTGGTGCTCGTCAAGGGCCCTCGGGCGATGGGCCTCGAGAGGACGGCCGAGCTGCTGCTCGGGGGTGCCCTCCAGTGACCAACATCATCATCGCCGGTGCGGTGGGGCTGATCCTGTCGATGCTCGGGACGCCCCTTGCCATCCGGATCTTCTCCCGGCGCGGTTACGGCCAGGAGATCCGCGAGGAGGGGCCGTCGGGCCACTACGACAAGCGCGGCACCCCCACCATGGGCGGCACGGTCATCGTGCTCGCCTCCCTGCTGGCCTACGGCGGCTCCCACGTCGCCACGCTGACCCCGCCGACCGTGTCGGGGATGCTCGTGCTGTTCCTCATGACGGGGCTCGGCGCCGTCGGCTTCCTCGACGACTTCATCAAGATCTACAAGCAGCGCAGCCTGGGCCTGCGCAGCGGCGCCAAGGCGCTCGGGCAGCTCGTCGTGGGCGCGGTCTTCGCGGTTCTGGTGACCCGGCAGGCCAACGTCTACGGCATCACGCCCGCCGAGACCCGGCTGTCCTTCCTGCGCGACTTCGGGCCGTCGATCGGCATCGTCGGGTTCACCATCTGGGTCCTGATCATGATCGTCGGCTTCTCCAACGCGGTGAACCTCACCGACGGCCTCGACGGCCTGGCCAGCGGCGCGACCGGCGTCGTGCTCGGCGCGTACATCCTCATCGGCAACTGGCAGCTGCGCAACAACTGCATCGACCAGCTCGGCCCCAACTGCTACTGGGTGCGCGACCCGCTCGACCTCGCCGTGGTGGCCGCCGCCGTGCTGGGGGCGCTCATCGGCTTCCTGTGGTGGAACGCCCCGCCCGCCAAGATCTTCATGGGCGACACCGGGTCGCTCGCGCTGGGCGGCGTGCTCGCCGGCCTGGCGATCGCCACCCGCACCCAGCTGCTGCTGATCATCCTCGCCGGGCTGTGCGTGATCATCACCCTGTCGGTGATCATCCAGGTCGGCTCCTTCAAGATGACCCGCAAGCGGGTCTTCCGGATGGCGCCCCTGCAGCACCACTTCGAGCTGAAGGGCTGGGCGGAGACCACGATCGTCGTCCGCTTCTGGCTGATCGCCATGCTGTGCGCCGCCCTCGGGCTCGGCCTCTTCTACGTCGAGTGGATGCCACGGTGAGCCTGACCTGCGTCGCCGGGCTCGGCGTCTCCGGCACCGCGGTGGCCAGGGCGCTCGCCGGGCGCGGCGAGCGGGTCGTGGTCGTGGAGGCGGGCGAGGGCGGGCGAAGGCGCGCGCTCGCCGCCGAACTCGGCGAGCTCGGGGTGGAGGTCCGCTTCGGCGAGACCCTGCTGCCGGAGAACGCCACCCGGCTGGTCACCACCGGGTGGGCGCCGCACCACCCGCTGATCGCCGCCGCCCTCCGGGCCGGCGTCGAGGTCGTCGGCGAGGTCGAGCTCGCCTGGCGGCTGCGCCCCGCCCACGCGGCCCCCTGGCTCGCCCTGACCGGCACCAACGGCAAGACCACCGCCGTGCGCATGCTCACCTCCATCCTGCTGGCCGCCGGTCGCGAGGCGCTCGCCGTCGGCAACGTGGGCGTCCCGGTCGTCCAGGCCGTGACCGAGCCGCGTGAGGTGCCGTACGACGTGCTGGCGGTCGAGCTGTCCAGCTTCCAGCTCCACTGGTCGAGCACCCTGGCCCCGCACGCCGCGGCGGTCCTCAACGTGGCGCCCGACCACCTCGACTGGCACGGGTCGATGGAGGCGTACGCGGCGGCCAAGGGCCGCGTCTTCGAACGCGCGGGCACCGTGATCTACAACGCCGACGACCCCGAGGCGTCCCGGCTCGCCGCGCCCTACCCCGGCGCGGTCGGCTTCACCCTGCGGGTGCCGCGCCCCGGCCAGGTCGGCGTGGTCGAGGACCTGCTGGTCGACCGGGCGTTCGTGGACGACCCCGCGGAGGCGGCCGAGGAGCTCGCCACGCTGGCGGACGTGCGCCCGCTCGCCCCGCACAACGTGGCCAACGCGCTCGCCGCC
>NZ_QNFZ01000605.1 GCF_003313395.1 Nonomuraea lactucae
CGGCCCGGCGGGCGGGCGAGCGGCTGGGCCAGGGCCGCCGCGGCGAGCCGGTCGAGGCGGTGCTGCGCGAGCGCGGCTACGAGCCCTACGCCGAGGACGACAGGCTGCGCCTGCGCAACTGCCCGTTCCACGCGCTGGCGAGGGACCGGCCGCTGCTGGTCTGCTCCATGAACCTGGCCCTGTGCCAGGGGCTGCTGGAAGGGCTGGGCGACTCGCCCGGCCGGGCGGCGCTCGATCCGCGCCCAGGGGAGTGCTGCGTCTCCCTCTCCGGAAGCGCTTCTAAAACAAATGGAGATTGACATAGAGGGGATCGGAGTGGTCTGCTGAACGGCATGCATCTCGCCCAGCTCAACGTCGCCCACCTGCGCGCCCCCATCGACGCCCCCGAGCTCGCCACGTTCGTCGAGCTCCTGGAGCCCATCAACGCCCTCGCCGACGCCGCTCCCGGGTTCGTGTGGCGGCTCAAGGAGAGCGACGAGGACCCGACGGCGACCGTCGTGCACGACTACGGCGACCACCTGCTGGTCAACTTCTCGGTGTGGGAGTCGATCGAGGAGCTGTGGAACTTCGTCTACCGCAGCGCCCACCTGGGCGTGCTGCGCCGCCGCAGGGAGTGGTTCCTGCGCGTGGCGGAGCCGTACACGGTGATGTGGTGGATCCCCGAGGGGACCATCCCGGCCCTCGCCGAGGCCATGGAGCGCCTGGAGCACCTCAAGGCCGAGGGCCCCGGCCCCGCGGCCTTCACCTTCCAGGAACCCTACGACAGCAACGAGGCCGTGTACCTGCCAGCCGCCGCCGAGGCCAGGAAGTAGGCCAGGTCCTCCTCCAGCCCCCTGCCCATGGTCGACAGCTTCACGGGGGAGGCCCGCAGCGCCTCGTGCAGCCCGTCGACCGGCACGGCCACCAGCTCGTGCCGGACGGCCAGCAGCTCGGCCTGGTCCCTGACCCGCTCCCCGAACTCGCCCGGCAGCAGCGGCACCGGCACGCGGGCACGGGACAGCGCGACCCGTCCGTACGCGGTGAGGGAGTGGTGCGACACGCCGAGGTGCCGCTCGCGCCGGTCGCCCTCGCTGACCCGCAGCGCGGCCACCGGCCGGCCGAGCAGCACGGCGGCGGCGTTGACCGCCTCACCCGCCGAGACGCCCGAGAACCCCCACCGGGTGCCCGTGCCCAGGTTGCCCGGCCCCTGGGTGACGACGGCCACGTCGGCCTCCAGCACGTGCCTGGCCGCCAGCAGCCCGGTGTGGGTGGTGACCGCCTCCACGTCGCCGCCGAACGACTGCCCGACCGTCACCACCCCGGCCAGCCAGCCGATCTCGCGCAGTCTCGCGCACGCCATCGAGAACCAGGCGGGCAGCGCGCCGCCGTCCTGCATCACGTACGCCACCCTGGCCCGCGGCGCGGCCTCGTACAGGCCGCACAGGATCGGCGGCAGCGCCGAGTGCAGGTCGGCCACCACCACCGGCATCCCGTCGAGCGAGTCGGCCTCGCGCAGGACCTCGTGGTGGGGCGAGTCCTGCTCGTCCGCGCCCAGCACCGTGGCCTGCAGGGGCGTGTAGCGGGCCTTCACCAGGTGCCCCGGGCCGTCCGGATCTTCCGGCAAACGGTTCGGGACGGCCACCACCATGGCGTAACCTCCCGTACCGAGACCCATAGCGAGTGCGGTCGTGTTGAGCAGCACCTCGTCGCCGGGTTCGGGGCGGCCCACCAGTGCCGGGTAGGCCAGCGCCCGGCACGGCCCCTCGGGAACGGTGACGTCCAGCTCCACCGCTCCCGGCCACTCGCGCCGGATCCGTACGACCTCGCCCTTGCGCCATCTGATCACGGTGGCAGGGTAGCGTCGATGAAGGAGGAGTGAGGCAGATGTCGCGCCGTAAGACCGAGCGGTTGCTCAACCTCGTGATCTGCCTGCTCGCCACCAGGAGGCCCCTGTCGGCCGAGCAGATCCGCCACGCGGTGCCCGGCTACGACCGCGACGGCGACGAGGCGTTCCAGCGGATGTTCGAGCGGGACAAGAACGAGCTGCGCGAGATCGGCATCCCCATCGACGTGGTCCGCGACCCGTGGGAGGAGGAGCCGGGCTACCGCATCCAGCGCCAGTCGTACGAGCTGCCCGAGATCACCCTCGAACCCGACGAGGCGGCCGTGCTGGGCCTGGCCGCGCAGGTGTGGCAGCGCGCCAGCCTGGCCGAGGCCGCCTCGGGCGCGCTGCTGAAGCTGCGGGCCGGCGGCGTCGCGACCGACGAGACCGTCGGC
>NZ_QNFZ01000606.1 GCF_003313395.1 Nonomuraea lactucae
CGCTGCCTCGCCGCCGGGGCGGTTGCCGGGGTCGGGTGGGGGCGTGGCGGCCGGTGCGCTGCCCCGGGCCGACCGCCACGCGTGCGCGTCGCCTGCCAATGGCTATCCCGTCGCGCCCGGCCGCCTCGGTGGGACGGCGTACGTCGGTCACAAGTCGAGCGTAACGATGACCGCCGTCCCGCAGCGCGGCGACCGGCTCAGCCGGTCGGCCAGGAGACCGTGGTCGTGGCCGGGGCCGAGCGGCCGTACTCCGCGGACACCGCCTCGACCTCGATCGTGGTCGTGGTCTCGCCGCCGACCCGGTCGAGCCGCGGCACGAAGTAGGCCTCGCCGGTCGTGGCACCCAGATAGGCGCGGGTCCCGTCCGGATCGCGGCGGTAGACGTCGTAGTGGTCCACCTGGCCGTCCGGCGTGCGGGCGCGCCGGCCCGCCGACCACGAGAGGCGGAGCGTCTTGCGGGTGGGGGACACGTCCGTGACGCCCAGCACGGTGAGCGCGGCCGGCGCGGGGGCGGCGTCGATCTCGCCGTCGTGGACGGCGAGCCGGCCGATCCGGACGTCGTAGGAGTCGGAGTTCCCCTCGGCCCGCAGGGCGAGCTGCGCGATCGTCCGGCCCGCGTGCGCCGACAGGTCGAACGTCCTGCGCTCCCAGCCGGTGCCGCCGGTGGCGCCGAGGTCGTACGTGGTGAAGGTGGCCGGCGCGTCGGTGAACGAGACGGCCGCCTTGAGGTTCGTGGCCCCCGCGGCCGGCGTCTTGACCACGACCGACAGCTTGGTGCCGGCGGCCACGGGCAGGCGCGTCTGGTAGAGCCGCACGGTGTTGGCCGCGTCGAGACGGCCGGTGAGCCGGAGCGACGAGCCGCCCTCGTAGGCGTCGCCGAAGTCGATCGACGGGGTGAGCCTGCTGCCGGCCGACGACACGAGCCACTGGTAGGTGGGCGGCACGTCCTGCACCGACAGGTTGTTCCAGCCGCCGGTGCGCACCCGCACCCCGTCCACGTTGTAGAAGTCGCCGTGGCCCGCGTTGAACCCCGTCACGAACGGTTTGCCGGTGACCGGGGTCGACTCCGCGACGTAGTGGGCGATCCCCTTCCACGGCGAGGAGGTGGAGGTGTCGGAGGGGTCGCCGTTGGCGCCCACCCAGAACCGCGAGTCCCTGGCCCGGAAGTCGTCCCGGCCGCTCGACGACTTCCACGTCCACTCGGGGCGGTAGATGCCGAGCGAGGCGACGTGCGGCTGCCCGGCCGGGAAGAGCGCGTCCCACGGCACGTTCGTGTCGTAGCCGTTCGCCTCGGTGTCGATGCCCGCGAAGAGCTCGTGCTCGCCGCGGCCGAGCGACCGGGCGCGGTCCCGGGACGAGCGCAGCTTGCCCGCGTTCCAGCCGAAGTCGAGGAACATCGAGTCGGACACCCGCGCCGGGTCGGCGAGGAAGGCGTCGTTCGCCTCGGTGAGCGCGTCCTGCCAGGAGATCGAGCCGCTCTCGGTCATCGCGTCGTACCACATGAACTCGACCGGGCCCTGGGCTCGCCCGTACTTGATCAGCGAGCGGAGCTCGGTCGCCAGCGCGGCGTCCCCGCCGGCCGTCTCCTGGTTGATGAACCAGCCGTCGAACCCGTAGTGCCGCGCGACCTGGACGAGCTTGTCCGCCACGAGGTAGCGGCGGCCGGACTTGCGCACGAAGTCGCGGACCCACTCGATCTTCCCGCCGTACACGGTCGGCGGGAAGAACACGGTGCCGTAGACCTTGACGCCGTTGCGGTGCGCGGCGTCGATCACCGTGGCGTTGGGGGCGAGGATCAGGCCCTCGCTCGCCGAACCGCCCCAGAACACCAGGGTGTCGACGTACTGCCAGTGGCCGAAGGCGTAGTAGTTCGCGTCCAGGGACCCCTGGGAGGGGTTGCCGGAGGTGGGGGCGAACGACACCAGCGAGGCGACGCGGCCCTCGCCCGCGCGGGCGTTCGCGTTGGCCTTCAGCGCCGGGTCGGCGGCCCGCTGGCGCAGCGGCACGCGCGAGCGGTTGAACGGCGCGTCCGGGTCGGTCGCCGGGTTCCAGGACAGGATCGTGTCCGGGTGCCAGTAGGAGGCGTACGGCTGGTCGCCGCCGCGGGCCTTCGTGGCCGGGGCGGGACGCGTCTCTTGAGCAGCGGGCCCCGCCTGCGCGGGCTGGGCGGGCACGGCCGCCAGGGCGGTCGCCGCCAGTGCCGCCGCGCACAGCACGGGTAACAGCGTGCGTCGCATCTGAGCTCCTTCGGATCGCTGGTGA
>NZ_QNFZ01000607.1 GCF_003313395.1 Nonomuraea lactucae
CGGCGGGGCGGGCCGGGACGGCCCGGTGCCGGGCACGGGCTTGCGGGTCGCCGATTCGGGTGGTGGCGCCAGGCCGCCGGCCTGCGGGGACAGCCGCGTGGGCACTCCGGCCGGCTGCGGATACGTACCGACCTGCGCCGGAAACGCCTCGGCGTGCGGCGAGGACATCTCGCCCGCGTACCGGGAGGACGTCCCACCCGTGTGGGAGGACGTCCCGCCCGTGTGAGGAGACGTCCCGCCTGTGTGGGAGGACGTCCCGGCCGTGTGGGAGGACGTCCCCCCGGTGCTGGAAGGCCGTGGCCCGCCCGTGTGCGAGGCCGTGCCGCCCGTCCCCGTGTGCCGGTCCGCCAGCGTCGGCGAGACGCGCATGAACGGCGTGGTGTCGTCGCTGGCCACCTGTACGCCCCGGGTCAGCACGGCGGTGGACGCCCCCACCGACTCCGGCTGACCGAGCAACCGCAGCAGGATCTGGTCGGCCGAGGGCCGCTCGTCCGGCGACTTGGCCAGCGCCGAGCGCACCACGCCACGCAGCGGCTCCGGCATCATGCTGACGTCGACCTCGTGGTTGAGGATCCGGTTGAGCACCACGGCGATCGAGTTGCCCTCGAAGGCCACCCTGCCCGTCGCCGCGAACGCGATCGTCGCTCCCCACGCGAACACGTCGGTGAAGGGCCCCACGTCCTCGCCGGCGATCTGCTCGGGCGCCATGTAGGCGGGGGTCCCGATCGCCCTGCTGGTGATCGTCCCGGTCGAGTCGATGATCCGCGCGATCCCGAAGTCCACCACCCGCGGCCCGTCCGCGGCGATCAGCACGTTGTCGGGTTTGAAGTCGCGGTGCACGATCGAGGCGTGGTGGATCGCGGTGAGTGCGGTCGCGGTGCCGATCGCGAGCCGGTCGAGCACCGTGCCCCGCAGGGGTCCGTCGGTGTCGACGATCTCCCGCAGCGGGCGCCCGTCGATGTACTCGCTGGCGATGTACGGCGTGTCACCGTCGAGGTCGGCCTCGATGACCCGCGCGGTGCAGAACGACGCCACCCGCTTGGCGGCCGTCAACTCCCTGGCGAAGCGGGACCTGGCGATCGTGTCACCGCTGAACTTGATGTGCAGCAGCTTGATCGCCGCCCGCTCGCCTTGAGCGTTGACGCCCAGGTAGACGATGCCCTGGCCGCCCTCCCCGATCCGTCCGGTGAGGCGGAATGACCCCAGCTCGCCAGGGTCGCCCGTGACCAGCGGCGAGATCTGCGGCATTCGACTTTTCCCCACGTGTGCATACGGCCCGACGAGGCAAACTTTACGACGTTCAGAAAGTTCTCAGGGGGGCGTTAACCGTTCTTGACGTCACTGTTCGCCCCCTTCCTGTCATGAATGGTGACGCATGCCCCGTCCAGCGTCATTCCCAGCATCGTATCGGCGGCTACTAAGCTCGGCACCGTGAGTCGAGCACGGGACCGCGCTTTCGACATAGTGCTGTTCGGCGCGAGCGGCTTCACCGGCGCTCTCACCGCCGCCTATCTCGCCGGGGTCGCGGGGCCCGAGGTGCGCTGGGCGCTGGCCGGCCGCGACCGCGCCAAACTGGAGCGGCTCGGCATCGACGTGCCGATCCTCGTCGCCGACGCCACCGACCCGGCCGCGCTCGCCGAGATCGCGCGGCAGGCTCGCGTGGTCGCCACGACCGTCGGCCCCTACATCCGGTACGGCGAGCCGCTCGTGGCCGCCTGCGCCCGGGCGGGCACCCACTACCTGGACCTGACCGGCGAGGCGGAGTTCGTCGACCGCGTTCACCTGCGCCACCACGCCACGGCCGAGCGCACGGGCGCGAAGCTCGTGCACGCGTGCGGCACCGACTCCATCCCCTTCGACCTGGGCACCCTCTTCACGGTCGGCCTGCTCCCGGAGAACGTCCCGCTGAAGGTCCGCGCCTTCCTGCGGGGTGACATGCGCCCGTCGGGCGGCACCTACCAGTCGATCCTGTCGATCGTCTCCCGCCCGCTCCAGGCGATCGCGGCGGGGACTCGGCGGCGCGCCGTCGAGCCGCCGCCGCGCGGCCGCAGGGTCAGCTCCCTGCCGGGTGGCCTGCGCTACGTGGGCGGCTGGGCGCTGCCGATGCCGAGCCTCGACCCGCTGATCGTCGGCCGGTCGGCCCGTCTCCTCGACCGCTACGGCCCTGACTTCACCTACCGCCAGCACATCGCGGTCAGACGGCTGCCGGCGGCGCTGTCCATCGCCGCGGGAGCGGGGGCGCTGGCCGCGCTCGCCCAGATCCCGCCCGCCCG
>NZ_QNFZ01000608.1 GCF_003313395.1 Nonomuraea lactucae
GACCTGCACGACCAGCGCGAGGAGGCGCTCGCGGCCCGCCTGGCCGAGGAGACGCGCGACCAGGGCGAGGGCGGCGAGCTCACCGCCCGGGCGGTGGCGGCGCAGCTCGGGGCGGCGCACCGGCTGCTCTTCGGCGAGCTGCAGCACCGCACCCTGACCGGGGAGAGCGAGAACGAGATCGCGGCCGCGGTGGCGGAGGCGGCCGAGCGCGTGTTCGACCTGCTGGAGCCCGCCATCGGCCGGTACGCCGTCCGCTGACCGCCCCCCTCCGAGCTGACCGCCCCCTCCGGGAAGGGATCAGGCGGGCGTGAGTGCCCTTGGCGGGAGCCAGGTGACGCGCTCGCCGTCGGCGCCCGCGAAGGCCAGCAGCCGGCCGCCCTCCTCCGCCAGCTCCTCCATGACCGCCTCCGGCAGCGGATGGAACGGCTCCATCACGAGCGCGCCGCCCTTGAGGTCCCACATGCCCGCGACCACGCCGTCGACCAGGAACGTGGGGTACACGATGGCCCCGACGCAGACGGCCCTGCGCTGCTCGGCCGTCATCATCCGGGTCCGGTCGGCGTAGGCGACCATGAGGTTGTCGAAGTACGGCAGGAAGCGCACAGGCGCGGGCAGGTCCTCGGCGGCGAGCGGCGCGTCCGCCAGGTCGTAGAGCACCCGCCCCTCCATATCCTCATATTTCCGTAAAGACCGTACAGACATGGCCTCGATCACCGGCCGCAACCGGGTCAGGCCCGACCACGCCTGCACGTCCATCACCGACGCCGGGCCGAACGCGGCCAGGTAGCGGACGACCAGCCGCTCCAGCGGCGGCTCGGTGGCGAGCGGCCGGCCCAGCCACTCCTCGGCCAGCGTGAACGGCGTGGCGCCGCCCCTGTTCCAGGTGCCGCTGGGCGGTGGATGCACGACGGGCACCAGTGCCTGCGCCGACCAGCCGAGCGCCAGGGGATCCACCTCGGGCCAGCGCCGGGCGAGCAGGTCGCGCAGCTCCGGGCGGCTCAGGGTCCGCCCGGCCAGGTGTCCTCGCGTGAGCGCCACCAGCTCCTCCAGATCGACGTCCGCCGTGGCCCGGCCGAACGCCGCCTGCCTGGACCTGGCCAGCGGAGCATGCGCGATCGGCCGCAGCCACACGTAGTCGTCGGCCAGGGTGAGGTGCTGCGTGCCGCGCAGCAGCGAGCCGCGGACGACCTGCCTGCCGTACAGCAGGCCGGTCAGGTCGTCCTGGGTGAAGGACGACAGCCGCGACCACAGCCCGAAGTACGGCGGGTTGACCTCCTGGCCCTGGACGGCGACCAGGCGCTCGATCGCCTGCGCGGGTGACATGGACGAACGCTCCAGCAGGAGCTGGCGTTGGAGCGTGGTGCGGTTGAGGATCCGCCGGCTCAGCTTCATATCGTAAGGTTACGAGCCAACGCGGCAAGGTTCCTTCCGCTTTGGCGCGGTCTTCTTCAGGTCTCCGCCTTGAGCAGCTCGTCGAGGGCGTCACGCAGGTGGGCCGCCAGCTCCCAGGCGTCCGGGACCATCTCCCGGTCGGTGACGACCCCGATGTCCAGCGAGCCGTCGTAGGAGAAGGCGGTGATGTTCACCCCGCCGCTCACGTCGGTGATCACCGAGACGGGGTAGTAGGTGAGCAGCCGCGCCCCGCACACGTACAGCGGGAACTGGGGGCCCGGCACGTTCGAGATCGTCACGTTGATCGGCGGCACGGTCTGTCCCACCAGCCCGAACGCCGACCGTGAGGCCAGCCCCATGAGCGCGGCCGGCATCGACTCGCTGAACTCGCGCAGCCACCGCGCCGGCGCCAGCGCGAACCTGTCCTTGATCCGCCGCATCGAGCGGCGCACCTGGTGCAGCCGCTCGACGGGGTCGTCGAGATGCACGGCCAGCGGCGCCGTCATGATCGTGACCTGGTTTCCGGGGCCGTCCTCCCCCGCCGCCCGCAGCGAGAACGGCACCCCGGCCACGAGCGGCTGGCGCGGGATGCCGCCGTGCGCGGCGAGCCAGCGGCGCAGTCCACCGGCGCACACGGCCATGACCACGTCGTTGACCGTCACGTCGAACGCCTTGCGCACCCGCTTGATCTCGTCCAGCGGCAGCGAGACGTAGGCGAAGCGGCGGTGCGCGGAGACCGGGCCGCTGAACGGCGTCCTGGGGGCGGGCAGCGACGGCAGCTCCGGCGCCCGGCCCGTGCCCGCCAGCCTGCGGGCGAGCGAGGACACGACCCGGGTGCCCGGCAGCGCCGACACGACCGGGATCTCGTCGAGGTGCGGCAGCGCGCGGGCGGCGAAACCGACC
>NZ_QNFZ01000610.1 GCF_003313395.1 Nonomuraea lactucae
CCGGCTGGACGGGGCTGGAGCGACACGGCGGCGAGTGGCGCGCGGCCGGACCGGGAACGGTCGAGGCGCTGGGCGGCGAGCTGATGGCGGTGCGGCGGTCCGCGGCGCTCGGCGACTCTCCGGAGGACGCGCGGGACGCGTTCGAGCTGTCCCTCGCCCTGCGCGGCGAGCTGGTGGTGCCCGCCGAACGCCTGCCCGTGCGGCGGCTGCGGGAGCCGGGCACGCCGCCGGTCTCCTAAGCTTGGGGCCCATGGACATGCTCGCGCCGTACACGACCCTGGGCCTGGGCGGGCCCGCCCGCCGTTTCGTCGAGGCCCGCACGCCCGAGGAGCTCGTCTCCGAGGTGGCCGACGCCGACCGGCGGGCCGAGCCGAGCCTGGTGCTGGGCGGCGGGAGCAACGTCGTGGTGGCCGACGAGGGGTTCGACGGGCTGGTCGTCAAGGTCGCGAGCGAGGGCGTGACGGTCTCGCGGGACGGCGAGCAGGTGCTCGTCACAGTGGAGGCCGGGGAAGACTGGGACGCGCTGGTCACCCGCGCCGTCCAGGAGGGGTGGTCCGGCCTGGAGTGCATGTCGGGCATTCCCGGGCTGGTCGGTTCGACACCCATCCAGAACGTCGGCGCCTACGGCCAGGAGGTCTCGCAGACCATCAGGTGCGTGCGCGTCTACGACCGCAAGGCCCGGGTCGTCGTCGACCTGGAGGCGCGGCGGTGCGGCTTCTCCTACCGCGACAGCGCGTTCAAGCGCGACCTCGGGCGGCACGTGGTCCTCGCCGTCACCTACGCCCTCGACGTCTCCGAGTCGTCCGCCCCGATCGGCTACCAGGAGCTGGCCGGGCGGCTCGGCGTCGAGCCCGGTGAGCGGGTGCCGCTGGCGCGGGCCCGCGAGGCCGTGCTGGCGCTGCGCCGGGGCAAGGGCATGGTGCTCGACCCGGCCGACCCCGACACCCGCAGCGCGGGCTCGTTCTTCACCAACCCGGTCCTGGGCCCGGCGGAGGCCGCCGAGCTGGCGACCCTCGCCCCGGACCATCCGCGCTGGGACCTGCCCGGCGGCGACGTCAAGGTGCCCGCGGCCTGGCTGATCGAGCAGGCGGGCTTCCCCAAGGGCTACACGCGCGGCCCGGCGCGCATCTCGACCAAGCACACGCTCGCCCTCACCAACCCCACCGGCGAGGCCACCACCGCCGACCTGCTGGCGCTCGCCCGCGAGGTGCGTGACGGCGTACGGGAGAAGTTCGGGATCACCCTGGTCAACGAGCCGGTGCTGGTGGGCTGCGAGCTGTCTCCGGACGGGGCCGCGCAATAGCGGAGGGCCGCGGAATAGCCGAAAGACGCTGCCGGGCCGAAGTCGTGCCCGAACCCCCGGGTGTGAGCTCACGGTCCGGCCGTGCGGGAAGGGACCGTTTGGAAGCGTTCTGGATCAGCCTCGCCGTCATCTTCGTGGCCGAGCTCGGCGACAAGAGCCAGCTCATGGCGATGACGTTCGCGACCCGTTTCAGACCCTGGCCGGTGCTCGCCGGCATCACGATCGCGACGACGGCCGTGCACCTCGCCAGCGTGGTCCTCGGCGGCCTCATCGGCGACGCACTGCCCACCACCGCCATCTCGGTCGTGGCCGGACTCGCCTTCCTCGGCTTCGCCCTGTGGACGCTGAGGGGGGACGAGCTGACCGAGGAGGAGTCGCGCAAGGCCCGGCGCACCGGCGGGAACGTGGTCATCGCGGTGACGGTCGCGTTCTTCCTGAGCGAGCTGGGCGACAAGACCATGCTGGCCACGATCACGCTGGCGACGCAGCACGGCTGGCTCGGCACCTGGATCGGATCCACCGTCGGCATGGTCGCGGCCGACGCGCTGGCCATCGTGGTGGGCCGCCTGCTGGGCAGGCACCTCCCGGAGAAGGCCATCAGGTACGGGGCCGCCGCCGCGTTCGCCGTCTTCGGCGTGCTGCTGCTGGCCGAAGCGTTCTCCTGAACCCCCGAACACCCCTTACAGCGTCACCAGCGACAGCCGGTGGGCCGCCGCTGCGGCCTCGCCGCGCGTGGTCACCTCCAGCTTGGCCAGGATGTTCGACACGTGCACGCTGACCGTCTTGGCCGAGATGAACAGCTCCTGGGCGATGTCACGGTTGGTGCGCCCGAGGGCCACCAGGCGGAGCACCTCCAGCTCGCGCGGCGTGAGCAGCTCGGGCGTCTCCTGCTGCTGGCCGGCGGTGCCGCCGACGCGGCGCGACAGCGCCGCGATCTCCTCCATGAGCGGCACCGCCCGCAGCGCGCCGGCCAGCGGTCGCGCCACGGCGAGCCGGCTCG
>NZ_QNFZ01000613.1 GCF_003313395.1 Nonomuraea lactucae
CCGTCGTCGCCGTCACCGCGGCCACGCCGCAGGGCCGGGCCGCCGTCGCCCAGGTCCTGCGCTACGCCGGGATCGAGCTGCGCTTCGGCGGCACCCCGGCCCCGGTGACCACCCCCACCACGCCGCCGGGCGAGCGCACCGTCGCGCCCGGCGAGCTGCGCTCACTCGTCCGCTTCGCCGTCAAGACCCCGTCCGCGCTGGGCGAGCCGCGGACTGTCACGGTCGGCGACGGCGGGCGCCTCGTGTCGATGCTGTGGGCGGACGGCGTCCGGCTCGACCAGTTCGACGGGCGGTACGCCCCGTACTTCTTCAAACGGCTCGGCCCGCCCTTCCCCGAACACGTCCGGCTCGGCGCCCACGAAGCGTGGTGGATCGGCGGCGAGCACCCCCTCGGCTACATCGAACGCGACGACGGCACCTCCGTCCCGCTGCGCCAGGCCGCACCCACGCTCATCTGGCAGTCGGGCGCCGTCGGCTACCGGCTGGAGGGCGCCGGGACCAAGGAACGGGCCGCGGAGATCGCCGCGTCACTCCGCTGACGGCTCCGGTGGGGCGGCCAGCCAGTCGTCGATCCCCTTCATCAGCTCCTTGCGCAGCGAGTCGGGCGCGGCCGACGACCTGACCGACTGGCGCGCCAGCTCGGCGATCTCCGCGTCGCGGAAGCCGTACACGTCGCGGGCCAGCTCGTACTGCGGCAGCAGCCGCGCCCCGAACAGCAGCGGGTCGTCGGCCCCCAGCGCGAGGGGCACCCCGGCGTCGAACAGGCGACGCACCGGCACCTCCGCGGCCCGCTCCGCCACTCCCAGCCCGACGTTCGAGGTGGGGCAGACCTCGCAGCAGACCTGCCGGTCGGCCAGCCGCTCCATCAGCCGCTCGTCCTCGGCCGCCCGCACCCCGTGCCCCACCCGGTCCGCCCGCAGGTCGTCGACGCACTGCGCGACACTGCGCGGCCCCAGCAGCTCACCCCCGTGCGGCACGGACAGCAGCCCGGCCCGCTTTGCGATGCGGAACGCCCGCTCGAAGTCGCGAGCCTCCCCACGCCGCTCGTCGTTGGAGAGCCCGAACCCCACCACGCCACGGTCGACGTACTGCGCGGCGAGCCTGGCCAGCGTGTTGGCGTCCAGCGGATGCCTGGTGCGGTTGGCCGCCACGATCACCGCGACCCCGATGCCCGCGTGCCCGGCGGCCCCGGCCGCGGCGTCCAGCACCAGCTCCAGGGTCGAGGTCAGCCCGCCGAACCGCTGCGCGTAACCCGAGGGGTCCACCTGGATCTCCAGCCAGCGCGACCCCGCCGCGGCCTCGTCCTCGGCCGTCTCGCGCAGCAGCCGGTAGACGTGCTCCGGCCTGCTCAGCACGGACCGCGCGATGTCGTACAGTCGCTGGAACCTGAACCACCCCCGCTCGTCGGTGGCGCGCAGGCGCGGCGGCCAGTCGTCCTCCAGCGCGTCCGGCAGGTGCAGCCCCTGCTCCCTGGCCAGCTCGATCAGCGTCTCGTGTCGCATGGAGCCGGTGAAGTGCAGGTGGAGATGGGCCTTGGGGAGCGTGTCCAGCGGGCGTGGCATTTCCATATCCTGCCACTCAACCCGACGGGGGAGTCGCGCGTTGGTGAGGGCGAAAGGAGCCCTCGCCAATGACGGATGAAGACGAAGAGGCATTCGACGAGTTCCTCGCCGCGCGGAGCTCTTCGCTGTTGCGCACCGCGATCCTGGTCTGCGGGTTCGCCAGGCACGACGCCGAGGACCTCGTCCAGCACGCGCTGGAGAAGGTGTACAGGCACTGGCCGCGGATCCGGCGCGACAACCCCGGGGCGTACGCGCGCAAGATCGTCGTCAACGCGGCGATCAGCAGGGCCCGGCGGCGGCGGGTGATCCAGGAGATCACGTTCGCCCGGCCACCCGAGACCGTCGCCGACTCTCCCGACCTCGACCTGCGCGACACGCTCATCCGGGAACTGCGCAGGCTGCCACCGAAGATGCGGGCCGTGCTCGTCCTGCGCTACTGGGAGGACCAGTCGGAGTCGGCGACAGCGGCCCTGCTGGGCTGCTCGACCGGCACGGTGAAGTCCCAGGCCGCGCGCGGTCTCGCCAGGATCCGCGAACGCATGAACGTCGCAGAAGGAGCATTCCAATGAAGGTCGAGGACGCGCTCGCCGAGGCCATGGCCCGCCATGTCGCCGACGTGCAGGCATCACCCGCGCTCGGCAGGGCCGTGCGCCGCGGGCACCGCGCCCACGTGATCAGGTTTCGTACGGCCGGGGCCGCGCTCGCCACGGTGGCGGTCGCCGTGGCCGCGCCGCTGGCGCTGAACACCGGCGAGTCCGCC
>NZ_QNFZ01000609.1 GCF_003313395.1 Nonomuraea lactucae
TCCCCGGCGGAACGGCGGGCGCGCGTGCTCGCGCTCGTCGAGCTGTACGCCGAGGAGCTGGGGCTGGCCGCCCCGCCGGTGCCGTGGCACGCCGAGCGGTCCGCGGTGGGCGAGCTGGGGGCCGCGCTGGCGGGTACGGCGGAGGCGCTCGGCAAGGTGGCGACGGACGTCGTCCTGCTGGCCCAGACCGAGGTGGGAGAGGTCGCCGAGTCCTCACCGGGAGGCTCGTCGGCCATGCCGCACAAGCGAAATCCCGCCCGGTCGGTGATGATCCGCTCCGCCGCGCTCCAGGTGCCGGTGTACGCCCAGTTGCTGGGCCGGTCGGGCGAGCACGAACGGGCCGCGGGCGCCTGGCAGGCCGAGTGGCAGCCGCTGCGCGAGTGCCTGCGGCTCACCGGGGGTGCGGCTGAGACGGCCGCCGTGCTGCTGGCCGGGCTGGAGGTGTTCCCCGGCCGGATGCGCGCCAACGCCGGGCTCACCGGCGATCGCCTCCTCTCCGTACGGCTGGGAGCCGCACCGGAGCTCATCGACCGCATCCTCAGCGCCTACCGGGACCGGCGGCCGTAGGCCGTTCCCCGGCGGGACGATCTTTCCGACAGGACGGACAGTGACCTCTCAGACCTCTCATCTGACACTCCACCACCGCCTCGACGGTCCCGGGGACGGGCCGCTGCTGGTCCTCGGGCCGTCGCTCGGCACCACCATGGACGTCTGGCGGCCGCAGCTCGCCGCGCTCACCGCCACCTGGCGCGTGCTCCGCTACGACCTGCCGGGCCACGGCGGCTCCCCGCCCATCGCCGCAGGACCGCCGTCCGCGGCGCGCGCGGCGCTGACGATCGACGCGCTCGCCCGGGCCGTGCTGGACCTCGTGGGGGAGGAGCGCTTCGCCGTCGGCGGCATCTCGCTCGGCGGTGGGATCGCGACCGCCATCGCGGCGCGCGAACCGGACCGCGTACGGGGCCTCGTGCTGTGCTGCACGGCGGCCAGGTTCGGCGAGCCAGGGCCGTGGCTGGAGCGGGCGGCCGTGGTGCGGGACGGCGGGGTCGGTGCGCTCGCTCCGACGCTCGCGTCCCGCTGGTTCACACCGGGCTTCGACGGCGGCTGGGTGCTGGACATGCCGGCCGGCGTGGACGCGGAGTCGTACGCGGCCTGCTGCGAGGCCCTCGCCGCCTGCGACCTCACCGGTCGCCTGGGCGCGATCACCGCGCCCACCCTCGTCGTGGCCGGCGCGCGGGACCCCGCGACCCCGCTGGACCAGGCCCTCGTCCTGGCGGGCGGCATCCCGGACGCCCGCCTGAGCGTCGTCCCCCACGCGGCCCACCTGGCGAACGTGGAACGCGCGGACGCCGTCACCCGGGCGATCACCGACCACCTCGCCCGCGTCGCCCCCGATGACCGCCTCCCCTCGGAGGAGAGCTGGGCGGCGGGGATGAGGACCCGGCGGGAGGTGCTGGGAGACGCCCACGTGGACCGGGCCGTCGCCGCCACGACCGGGTTCACCCGGGACTTCCAGCACCTCATCACCCGCTACGCCTGGGACGAGATCTGGAACCGCCCAGGCCTCGACCGCCGCGCCCGCAGCTGCGTCACCCTGACCGCGCTTGTCGCGGGCGGGCATCTGGAGGAGCTGGCCGTGCACGTGCGGGCGGCACTGCGCAACGGCCTCACCCCCGGCGAGATCTCCGAGGTGCTGCTCCAGACGGCGATCTACTGCGGCGTTCCGGCGGCCAACGCCGCCTTCGCCGTCGCCGGGCGCGTAGTCGCGGAAGGCTGACGCGAGGAAGTCGAGGAAGTCATTGACGCGGACCATGACAGGGGCTACGTTCTTCTCAAATTAAAAAGGAAACCTTCCTATTAGTTTCCTTTTTCACTCCCATCCCACCCCCCAACCATCGGATGTCGGAGCGTCATGAGACAGAAGTCCCTCAGCAAGATCCTGGCGGGCCTGGTCGTGCTGGCCATGCCCCTGACGGCCGCCGTCGTCGCCACTCCAGGCGCGTACGGCGCCACCGCCGGCACGTCCGCGGCCTCGGCGAGCTTCCTCGCCGACTGGGCCCCGTGGACCACCTACAGCGCGGGCACCCGCGTCACCTACAACGGAGCCCAGTACGAGTGCCTGCAGGCCCACACCTCCCAGCCCGGCTGGGAGCCGCCGAACGTGGCGGCCCTCTGGAAGCCGGTCACCGGCGGAGGCGGCGACACCGAGGCCCCCTCGGTGCCGGGCAACCTGCGTTCGACCGGTGTCACCTCGAACAGCGTCTCGCTGGCGTGGAACGCCTCCACGGACAACGTGGGCGTGACGGGCTACAACGTGTATCGGGGCGGCACGC
>NZ_QNFZ01000614.1 GCF_003313395.1 Nonomuraea lactucae
CGCGCAGTGGTGCGGCTGCGCCTGCCCGCCGCGCTGCTGTCCGGCGGCCTGCTGGCCGCGCTCGCCGTGATCGGCACGGGCGTCGACCTCGGGCTGCCGGAGAGCCGGCACCTGCTGACCACCGGCCCCGGCCACGAGGGCTTGGCGGCGCTGCGGAACGCGGGCGTGCCGGCGGGCGTCATCACGCCGATCGACGTCCTCGTCACCGGGGACCCCGCCGCGGCGGTCCAGCGGATCAAGTCGGTCGAGGGCGTCGCCACCGTCCTCGCGCCCGACAGCCATTCCTGGCGCAGGCAGGGGACGTCGGTCGTGTCGGTGCTGCCCGTCGCGGAGAACGGCACCCCCGAAGGGGAGGCGACGATCACGCGGATCCGCGAGACGGCGCCCGCCATGGCGCGGGTCGGCGGAAACGCCGCGCAGAGCATGGACTTCCGGGCCCACACCTACGGCGCCTTCCCGTGGATGCTCGGCGTGATCGCCCTGGTCACGTTCGTGATGCTGGCCCGGGCCTTCCGGTCGGTGGTGCTGCCGCTGAAGGCCATCATGCTCAACCTGCTCTCCCTGGGCGCGGTGATCGGCGCGATGGTGCTGCTGTGGCAGTGGGGCTGGGGCACCCGCGAGATCCTGGACATCCAGCCCACGGGGTCGATCGGCGAGTTCGTGCCACTGACGATCTTCGCCTTCCTGTACGGCCTCGGCATGGACTACGAGGTCTTCATCCTGGCCCGCATGCGGGAGGAGTACGACCGCGGCGGCAGCACGCCCCAGGCGGTGGTCGAGGGCATCGGCCGCACCGGGCGGCTGGTCACGTCGGCGGCGCTGATCCTGTTCACCTCCTTCGCCGTGCTGGCCATGACGCCCGAGCTGGACGTCAAGGTCTTCGCCAGCGGCCTGGCCCTGGGCATCGTGCTGGACGCCACCCTCATCCGCGGCGTGCTCGTCCCCGCCGTCGTGGCGATGATGGGCCGCTGGAACTGGTGGCTGCCCGACTGGGCGGCGGCGCCTCTCCGGGTGCGGCCCTCCCCGGTTCGAGGGCGGAGAACGTGAATCGAATTTGTCCTGGTAATGCGAGTAATTTCCATAAATCCGATAAACGTCTATCGCGGTAGGGTTTTTCTCCGCCCCAGCCATATACCTTTCTCACCGCGCAATCTCCGGCCCGCCCGATCATGCCGAATCGCTCCTACGCTGACTCAGTCTTCAGGCGGTGAGGGGAGGACGGGTGCTGGGACTGCACGACTGCCTGACCGAGGTCATGGCCATACCCGGCGCGTTGGACGCAATGCTGCTGGACCAGACCAGCGGGATGGCCGTAGTCGCCAGCGGGCCGCCCCAGGGCGTTGACACCGAGCGCTCCGCCGCCGCCCTGACCGAGACGCTGCGCGCGACCATGGACGGGCTCGCGCGATCGTGCCCCGGCGACACCGTTCGCATCAACGACATGCTCGTCACCACCGACCGGGGACACCACCTGCTCCGGCTGATGGAGACGGTCTTCGAGGGGCCGCTTGTCATCTACGTACGCCTGGACCTGGAGCACTCGAATCTGGCGCTCGCGCGCTTCCGCCTGCAGGACATCTCCAGCCGGTTGCTGGCGTGACCCATGGCATCACTCGACGTGCTGCTGGCCGGCCTCGCCCATGAGCGCTCCACGGGCGCGCTCCGCGTCGGCCGTGCCGGAACGGTCTTTCTCGACGAGGGACGGGTGACGTACATGGAGTGCGCGCAGACGCCCGGCGTCGAACGGATCCTCGCCGCGCGGGGGCGGATGCCGGAGGCCGCGCTGCGGCGGATTCAGGCGGACGGCGGCTGCGAGCGGCTGCTCGCCGAGGGGGCCGTCACGCTGGGCGAGCTGCAGTACTGCGTGCTGGGGGCCGTCCTGGACGCCGCGTTCTTCCTGCTGCCGACCGGGGGGACGCGGCCGAAGTTCCGGCCCGGCGAGCGGCACTGGCTGGGCGGGTGCTGGTACTTCGACGTGTCCGGCCTGGTGCGGGAGTGCGCGCGCCGCCGCACGCTCCTGGCCCAGATCTGGCCGTCCGCGGACGTGGACGCCTCCCCCGTACGGCCGGCGCCCCGGCTCTCCGGGCAGAAGGTGATGCTCGGCACGGTCGAATGGGAGATCGTCGCCCGTGCCGGCGAGGAGGTGACGCCACTCGAACTCGCGCGGCAACTGGGCAGGTCCGCATACTCGATACTGCTCGCCGTACGGAGGCTGGCCGCGGCGGGCCTGCTCGTCCCGGGCGAGACCGCCTCCTCCGACGCGGAGGCCAGGCGGGGCGCGCCGCTGCCCAAGCGGGCGGGGCGGCACGAGGCGAAGGCCCGGTCGGCGCAGCC
>NZ_QNFZ01000611.1 GCF_003313395.1 Nonomuraea lactucae
CGCGATGAACGGCCACAGCGGCACCGGGCGGCTCGCGGGCGCCGCGGCCCGGCGGGCGCCCACGTCCTCGGGGCCGCCCCGCTTGGCCAGCGACTCCTTCAGCAGGGCGGCGGCCACCACGTTGCCCGGGTAGAGCTCCAGCACGCGCTGGAAGCCGGGCGCCGCCTCCGTGTAGTACTTCGTGTGGTATCGGGTCAGCGCGGCCTCGAACGCCGAGTCGATCGCGCCCCTGCGCGGCGCGACCCCGGCCTTGGTCAGCGCGCCGGTGATCTCCCTGACGCCGATCATCCTGGCGTCCTTGCCCTCGCCGATGAGCATGCCGATGACGTGGCCGTTCTTGTCGCCGATGACGGGCGCGCCGCGCATGCCGCGCTCGGCCAGGCCGCCCAGCTTGACCGGCTCGTCGACCTTCTTGTTCGGGTCGGCGAACGGCCGGCCGTTCTCGCCCGCGCCGCCGCCCTTGGCCAGGTGGGCGATCTCGACGGTGTTCGCGACGGTCGGGCCCGGCCTGCCGAGGAAGCCCGCGACGCCGACGGGCGCCCCCTCGGCCTCGGGCACCTTGTCGGCGAGCGGGGCGGTGGGCAGGCCGACGCTGCCGACGACCCGGCTCGACGTCATCAGCACGGCCGGGCTGTCGGGGCGTGGCCCGGCCTTGACCAGGTCGGCCTTGAGTCCCTTGGGGTCGGCCGGGGAGACGTTCGGGTAGATCGTGATGTCGGGGGTGATGTCGATGATGCAGGTGGCCTTGGACGACAGCGGCGGGTAGCACTGTTTGAGATGCCGGTCGAGGATCTCGTCCTTGAGCGAGTGCCGCTCGAAGTCGGCGGGGACCTTCACGTCGTGGTGCTCGGCGAAGATCTTGTTGGCCGCGTAGACCGCCACGTCCTGGTCGCTCTTGACCACCCCGGTGAGCGTCACGATCGCGCCCTCGGGATTGACCACGGTGCCCGTGCCGACGCCGATGGGGATGTCGTAGGACCGTTCCACGTGTACGAGGTCACCCACGTGGTCGAGCAGTGTGATCTCCACGTGCGCCTTGGCCTCGACCCGGACCACGGCCGGGGTGACCAGGTCGGTGATGCCACTGGGATGCTCGTGTGCCGTCGCGGGCAGCGCTGGGAGGACTAACGCCGCGACGATCGACACCGCCGCCCCGCCAGCCAGAGGTGTGAGACGCGCCATCGCCGCTCCCGGTATCGCAGGAATTAAAAACAAGGGTCCCAATCACGTGCCGTAAGTCAATAGACGAGCATGTAGACAAGCGCTTGCTTGAGTGGCTAACGTACGCGGATGGGGTACGCGATCGGCGTCGACGTCGGCGGCACCTTCACCGATGTGGTCCTGCGCCACCCTTCGGGCGCGCTCACGGTGGCCAAGTGTTTGAGCACCCACGACGACCCCATCGCCGGGATAGCCACCGGCGTTACGCGCGTGCTCGGCGACCTCGACCCGGCGCTCGTGACCAGGGTGGTGCACGCGACCACGCTCGCCACCAACGCGGTGCTCGAGCGCAGAGGGGTACGTGTGGCCTTCGTCACCACACGAGGGTTTCGGTCGGTGATCCCGCTGGGCCGATATGCCCGGGTTGAGGAGGATCGGTATGATTTGCGCTTCACGCCACCGCCCCCGCCCGTGGCGGCCGGCGACTGCTTCGAAGTGATCGAGCGGGTCTCGGCGCGCGGCGAGGTCCTGACCCCCCTCGACCTCCGGTCCGTACGGCGCGCCGCCCGGGAGATCGCGCGGCGGGGCATCACGTCGGCCGCCGTGTGCCTGCTGCACTCCTACGCCAACCCGGAGCACGAGCGGCGGGTCGCCGCGGTCCTGCGCGAGTCGGTGGAGAACGTCGTCGCCTCCTCGGAGGTGTGGCCGGAGATCCGCGAGTACGAGCGGGCCACCACCACGATCATGTCCGCCTACGTCGGGCCGCTCATGGCGTCGTACCTGTCGCGCCTGGGCGACCGGCTCGCCGCGCTGGGGGTGCGTGCCCCCCTCCACGTCATGGAGTCGGGCGGCGGCGTCATCTCCGCCGAGCTGGCCGCCAGGCGGGCGGTGGCGACGATCGAGTCGGGGCCGGCGGCCGGGGTGCTGGCGGCGGCGGGCACCGGGCTCGGCGACGTGATCTCGTTCGACATGGGCGGCACCACGGCCAAGGCCTGCGTGGTCCGCGGCGGCCGGCCGGAGATCACCCACGAGTTCCACGTGGGCGGCAAGGGCAGCTTCGGCGGGCGGCGCGCGGGGACCGGCGTGCCCGTCAAGACGCCCGCCATCGACCTGGCCGAGGTGGGCGCCGGAGGGGGCAGCGTCGCCTGGCTGGACTCCGCGGGCGCGCTGCGCGTCGGCCCGCG
>NZ_QNFZ01000612.1 GCF_003313395.1 Nonomuraea lactucae
GCCACCCCCGCCGCCGCGGCGCCGGCCGCCCCCTGCGACACCCCGCCGACCCACCGCATCGCGCAGGTCCAGGGCGGCGGCGACGCCACCCCCCTGGCCGGGCAGACCGTACGGGTCGAGGGCGTCGTCACCGGCGACTTCCAGAAGAGCGACCAGCTGAACGGCTTCTTCCTGCAGGACCCGTCGCCGGACGCCGACCCGGCCACCTCCGAGGGGCTGTTCGCGTTCGCCCGCGAATCGTTCAAGGACGTCAGAACCGGAGACCGGGTCATCGTGACCGGCCGGGCGGTCGAGTTCAACGGGTGGACCGAGCTGTCCCCGGTGACCGCGGTCGACGTCTGCGGCACCGGCACGGTGGCGGCGCAGCCGTACACGCTGCCCAGCGCCGGGCTGGAGCCCGTCGAGAACATGCTCCTCACGTTCCCCCAGCCGCTGACGGTCAGCGAGCACTTCAACCTGGGCCGCTTCGGGGAGGTCACGGTCTCCTCCGGCGGGCGCCTGTTCCAGCCGACCGACCGGCCGGGCGTCGACCCGGCGCTGAACCGGCGCCGCTCGCTGCTCATCGACGACGGCTCCACCAGGCAGAACCCCGCCACGCTCCCGCCCGTGGTGCGCGCGGGCGCCGTGGCCGCCGGCGTCACCGGCGTGCTCGGGTACGGCTTCGACGCCTACCGGCTGCAGCCCACCAAGCCCATCACGTACGTGAACGCCAACCCGCGCCCGTCGCGGCCGTTCCCCGTGGCCGGCAACGTCAAGGTGGCCTCCTTCAACACGCTCAACTGGTTCACCACGCTCGGCTCGCGCGGCGCGAGCGACGCCGAGGAGCAGCGGCGGCAGCTCGCCAAGCTGGTGGCGGCGCTGAAGGGCATGGACGCCGACGCGGTCGCCCTCATGGAGGTCGAGAACAACGGCCAGACCGCGCTGCAGGCCCTCGTGGACGCCGTCAACGCCGAGGTCGGGGCGGGCACCTACGCCGCGCTCGCGCACCCGTACCCCGGCACGGACGCGATTCAGGTCGGCCTCATCTACAAGCCCGCCAGGCTGGCGCCGGTGGGCGAGCCGCGGGCGTCGCAGGACCCGGTGTTCAGCCGGCCGCCGCTCATCCAGACCTTCCGCCGGGCAGGGGGCGGCCAGCCGTTCACCATGGTCGTCAACCACCTCAAGTCCAAGGGCTCCTGCCCGACCGGCGGGCCGGACGCCGACCAGGGCGACGGGCAGGGCTGCTGGAACGCCACCCGCGTCAAGCAGGCCGAGGCGCTGCTCGGGCTGGTCGAGGACCTGCCGAACCCGATGGTGCTCGGCGACCTCAACGCCTACGGCGAGGAGGACCCCGTCGACACGCTCGAAGCGGGCGGCCTGGCCAGCGTCACCAAGAGGTTCGTGCCGGCGCGGCAGCGCTACAGCTACCTGTTCGACGGGCTGGCGGGCGAGCTCGACCACGCGCTCGTCGGGCGGCAGCTGCTCAAGCGGGTCACCAGCGCCACGATCTGGCACATCAACGCGGACGAGCCACGCATCCTCGACTACAACACCGAGTTCAACCCGCCCGGCCTCTACCAGCCGGACGCCTACCGCTCCTCCGACCACGACCCGCTGGTCATCGGACTCACGCTGCCCGGCCGCTGACCCCGCCCTCCTCGCCGTCCCGGGCGCGAGCCCACCAGGCCCGGCCGACGTGACGCGGCCGGGCCCCCGGGCATGGAATGCTGGCGGTGGGTACGTGGTTGACAAGTGGTGACGCGTCCAGCATGAGCCCCGGCAGGGGTCCGCGGACCCGACGGCGGCGCGCTTCCACGACGCGAAGACGACGGACTTACACGACGACGACGGACTTACACGACGCAGAGACGTCCACGACGATACGAGGAGCCACTTGTGGCGACCATCGAGGTAACCGAGACGAACTTCAACGACATCGCCGACAAGGGCATCGTCCTGCTCGACTTCTGGGCGGCCTGGTGCGGGCCGTGCCGGATGTTCGGGCCGATCTTCGAGAAGGCCTCGGAGAAGCACGAGGACATCACGTTCGGCAAGATCGACACGGATGCGGAGCAGGCCCTCGCGCAGGGGTTCGACATCACCTCGATCCCGACGCTGATGGCCATCCGCGACGGCATCGTCGTCTACGCCCAGCCCGGCGCCATCCCGGAGCCCGCGCTCGAGGACCTCATCAGGCAGGTCCGCGGGCTCGACATGGACGCCATCAGGGCCGAGCTCAGCGAGGAGCTGAAGAACGCCGAGCAGAACTGATCCGCCGCCACCCACGCCCCGTCCGGAGCGGCGGGGCGTCGTGGTGACCGGCGGCCGGGCCGCCCGCCGCGCCGCTTCGGGCGCCCGTCGCGCTGCC
>NZ_QNFZ01000618.1 GCF_003313395.1 Nonomuraea lactucae
CGGCTTCGAGCGGAGCGGTCATTCGCGGTCGTCCGCGGCGCTCCTGCGCCGCCTGGCCAGGAGGAAGGCCGCGAGGCCGAGCACGGCCACCCCGCCGACCACGCCGGCGATCAGGCCGGTGTTGGAGCCGCCGGCGCCGCCGCTGCCGCCGCCGGGGGTCGCGACCACGTCCACGGTGTAGAACGGCCAGTAGCTGCTGCCGCCGTACAGCAGGCCCTTGTCCTCGGGGATCGGGGTGATGCGGGTGACCCGGTCCTTGCGGTAGCCCTCCAGGTCGTTCGGGTAGTAGAGGGCGATGATCGGGGCGTCGGTGTAGAGGCGCTCCAGCATCTGCTTGATGATCGCCGCACGCTTGGGCCGGTCGAGCTCCTTGAGCTGCTGCTGGTAGAGCTTCTCGAAGGTCGGGTCGCAGTAGAAGGACTCGGTGCCGCCGCCCTCGCCCGCCGCGGTGGGCCGACGGCTGCACAGGTGCGTGGCCAGGACCTCCTCGGGGTCGGGGTTCACGGACCAGCTGCTGATCGCGATGTCGAAGAGCGCCGTGACGCCGGTCTCCTCGGTGAACTTGCTGGAGTCGAGCTTCTTGGTGGTCAGCGTGACGCCGATCCCCTTGAAGAAGCCGGTCAGGTACTCGGCGAGCTTGTCCTCGACCGGGGTGTCGGCGTGGATGCTGAAGCGGAACTCCAGCTTCTTCTTGCCGTCGGGCATCGCGCGGACCCCGTCGGCGCCCTTCTTGTAGCCGGCCTCGTCGAGGATCCGGTTGGCCCTGGCGACGTCGTAGGTAACCTTGACGTCGCCGGCGGCCTCCCAGAAGAAGTCCTTGTACATGGGCGGCACGATCGAGCCGTCGGCGGGCCTGGCCAGGCCGTTCTGCACCTCGTCGACCAGCTTCTGCTTGTCGATCGCGTAGTGGAGCGCCTGGCGCACCTTCGGGTCCTTCAGGGCCGGGTGGCCGTCGCCGATGGGCTTGCCGTCGCTGGTGGTGGCGCCGTGGTTGATCTCCAGGTACGAGGCGCGGCGGCCCTGGGTGTTCCACTGCTCGATGTTCGGGTCGCCCTTGATGGCCTCGAACTCCGGCGGGAAGAGGCGGCCGATCAGGTCGATGTCACCCTTCTTCAGACCGGCGATGGCGGCCTGCGGGTTGTCGTAGAAGATCACCTGGAGCTCGTCCAGCTTGGGCTTGCCACGCCAGAACTCGGGGTTGGCCTTGAGCTTGACGTACTGGTCCTTCTTGTGCTCGACCGCGACGTACGGCCCGCTGCTCACGGACGGGTACTTGTCGCCGTCGTAGTCGGCCAGGCCGGTGACGCCCTCCCAGGCGTGCTTGGGCATGATCGGGATGGGGTTCTCCAGCATGGACGCCTGCGGGGCCTTGAGCTTGATGACCAGCTCCTGTCCGTTGGCCTTGACGCTCTCGAAGTTCTCGACGGCCGGGCCGTTGGCGGTCTTGGCGGCGTCGTCAGTCATGATCTTGTTGAAGGTCCAGGCGGCGTCCTCGGCCGTGATCGGCTTGCCGTCGGACCACTTGGCCTGGCGGATCTTGAACGTCCACGTCAGCCCGTCGGGAGACGTGGTCCACGACTCGGCCAGGTCCGCGCTGGGCTGCAGGGTCTTGGGGTCGGGCACCGTGAGGAAGCCGTACATCCAGCGGTGGATCGAGGTCGAGACGATGCGGACGGCCAGGAAGGGGTTCATGGAGTCCACGGTCTGCGTGGCGCCGACGCGCAGGACCTTCTTCCCCGCCCCCGGATCCTGGGCCAGTGCCACCTGGCCCTGACCTGCGACTAACAGCGCGACACCCAGCACGGCCAGGCGTGCGAACCATTTCCTCATACGTGCCTCACCTTCAGGCGGGGTTCCTATCAAGAAGGCACACCATACGAACTCCGGGCGTCAACGCGAGACGGAGGATTGTTTCATCATTGTATCCTTGCTCGGTGTAAATTTTCAGTTGGCCTCGACGACCTGGGCAGCGAGGCGCGACAGTGGACAGAAAGTGACCTGTCAAACGGATAGAAGTCCGTACCACCCTGCAGAAACTTTCGACCCCTCAGCAAGTGAAGACCCCCCATGATGCCTCGGCTCCCATCCCTCGCCCGCCGTATTTCCCTGGCCGGCGTCACCACCGCTCTTGCTTGGGCCGACGCCCCTCCTCCCCCAAGTCGTCCGCTGGCCTGAGGGACCGCCGCAGCCCGTCATACGAAGTGCCACCCCAACATCCCCCATCGGCATAGGAGGCATGGTGACCATCCAGCACCTGAATGAATCAGATCGAGACCCGCGCCCGCTCAGCCGGCGCGGCGTGCTGCGCGGCGCCGCGGCTCTGGGCGCCGCGACCCTGGGCGCCGCCAC
>NZ_QNFZ01000616.1 GCF_003313395.1 Nonomuraea lactucae
ATGCGCGACACCGGCCGCGACATGCTCGACAAGTACAAGGAGACCTCACGCGGCGGCCTGGCCGTCAACGTCATCGAATGCTGAACGAGATCGTAACGCGAGCTTACGCTGCTCGTTACGTACCACTGTGAGCATTTCCGCATGATCACCCCATCTCTGGCGCCGGAGGTGATGCGTGGGGGAGCCGGCTCCTGACCCGTCGCAGCCACCGATGGAGATCAACCACGATCACCTCAGGAAGCACGCGGCGCCCGCGTTCGACGACGTGGCGGCCGCCGTGCGGCAGGCGGTCGAGCGGGCCGGCGAGGCCCTCGGCGCGCTGGGCGGCTGGCCCGCCGACGAGGAGGTGGACCGGGCCTTCGTCGAATGGTACGGGCCCAAGCGGAACGAGATGCTGCGGCTGATCGGACAGTTCGGCCAGGTCTACGAGGACATCGCCGACGGGCTCGTCACCATGCAGCGCAACGTGCGGGTCATCGACTGGGGCGTGGCCGACGACATCACGGTCGAGGACATCCCCGTCTACACGTGGCCGGACGAAGAGGCACGCTGATGGCACTGCCCGCGCTCTCCCCGCCCGCCCTGCTCATGACGCTGATGGCGGCGGGCGGCGGCACGCTCGTCTGCCTGCGCGTCTACGCCGGCGTGACCGCGCCGGAGATCCCGGTGGACGAGCTGCGCAAGGCCGCGGACGCGTTCCGCAGGCTGGCGGACGACCTGGACGGCGGCGAAGGCCAGGCGGGCGAGGCCGGGCCAGGCGGCCACCCCTCCCTCCGCACGCGCGGTGGCATCGCCGGCCGGGCCGACGAGGCCGCCTCCTCCGTGTGGCGGAACAACGGCGGCGAGGCGGTCGACGCCTTCGCCAAGCTCTACATCATGCGCATCATGGCCGTCCCCGGCGCGCTCGCCCGCGACTGCCGGGTGATCGCGGCCGGCTGCGACGCCTACGCCCGGCTGGTGGAGGACGTCAACCGGCGCTTCGCCGAGCTGGACAAGGCCATCCTGCAGCTCCTGTGGCTGGTCGCCTTCCAGCCGCTGACCTCCGCCCTGTACGGCGTGGCGCAGGCCATGGCCGCCGTCCAGCTCGCCAGGCTGGTGCGGACCGCCCAGGCGCTGAAGAGCGCCTTCGCCATGAGCGCCGCCCGCATCATGCAGATGGCCTTCCCGAAGTACCTCCTGACCACGCTCAACTACGCCGTCATCGACGGCGCAGCCTACGCGGGGGGCGCCCTCGCGATCGACAGGTCGGTCGACGCCGCCTACGGCCTGCCGCTCGGCTCCCCCCGCGACAACGCCGAGGAGTTCGGCAAGATCGTGGCCGGCAACACCGGCTACATCCTCGGCTACGACCTCGCCAAGCTCGGCCTGCGCGGGCCCGCGACCCGCGGGAGCGAGCTCACGGCGCGCCTGTTCGGCTCGGGCTTCGGCTACACGCCGGTCAAGAGCGCGCTCGACGGCGACGGCGAGATCATGACCACGCCGGAGGAATGGGCGAGCAAGCTGGAGGGCCACGGCCTGCGCGCGCTCATCTTCCCGCCAGGCTGGCGCTTCGGCCGCTGATCCCGGGCGCCTCCCACCGAGGGTTCCCCTCCGCTCATCCCTCCCGCGCGTACACCCTGAGCACCTTGCCCTCCAGGTCGGCCGCGAGGTAGGCGGCGCCGTACTCGTCGCCGAGGTAGTAGAGGATGACCGGCTTGTCGTCCGCGAACGTCCAGGCCCCCTCGGCGATCACGTAGCGCATGGTCGGCTTGTCGATTCCGAGCCGCTTCTCCGCGGCCCGCTGCACGCTCGGGAGCACGTCCCAGTCGAAGGACCTCAGCCTGGCCGCCTTCTGGCCCGTCGTCAGCGTGCCTCCCGTGCTGCGCGTCACCTGCCCGTCGCGGTAGCTGTAGCGGTCGTACAGGTTGCGCTTGCCCTTGACGGGAGCCTCCGCCATCGCGTGCTCCTCGTACACGACGAACCTGGTGAACTCGGTGCCACCGGACGCCTTCTCCAGGGCGCTGACCACATGGCGGATGCCGTCGGGGGTCAGCAGGTTCGCGGGGGACTCCTCAGGCTCCTCGGACGCCTCGGTTGCGCTCGGCTCGGTTGCGCTCGACTCCGTTGCGCTCGGCTCCGGGTCCGCGGTGCCGGCCACGGTCCGCCCGGGACCGGCCGTGTCGGTGCCGCCCTGGAGCCGGGGGATCACCACCAGGGCCACGGCGGCGACCGCCGCCACGGCGGCCACCCCGGCGATCGTGAGCGTCCGGCTCCCCCGGCCGCCCTGACGTGACCGGACGGTCGGGCCGGTCGGATAGGCGGGGTCCTTGCCGGCGTGCGGGAACGGCGGCTGGGTGGGCGGCCCGTGATGCCACCCGCCGTGCGGC
>NZ_QNFZ01000619.1 GCF_003313395.1 Nonomuraea lactucae
CACCCGGCGAGGGTGGCGCGCCGCACCCGTCTCAGCCGCCCGCGGCGCCCGCACCCGTCTCAGCCCCCGCGTCCGACGTGGCGACGGCACGGTCGCAGCTGCTCTGGGCGGCGAAGAGCTCGCCGGTGTGCGCGCCGAACCAGTGGATCAGCGCGCACAGCTGCTCGGCGAGGTCGGCGCCGAGCGGGGTGAGGCTGTAGGTGACCTGCGGTGGCACGGTCGGGTTCACCGAGCGTGCCACGAGGCCGGCGCGGACGAGGCTCTTCAGGTTGTGCGACAGCATCTTCTGGCTGATGCCGGCCACCTTGGTGTGCAGCGCCGAGAACCGCTGGGGCCCTGGACCAGCGCGGCCAGGATGAGCGTGCCCCACCGGGTGGTGACCTGGTCCATGATCGCGCGGGTCGGGCAGTCGCGCTCCTAGCGTGAGTGCCGCAAACCCCCCGCAGCACACTGGCAAGGGAGAGTCATGAGCAAGCTCGAAGGAAAGGTGGCGGTCGTGACCGGCGCCTCGAAGGGCATCGGCGCGGCCGTCGCCGCCTGTTCGCGACGGCCCGCGAGGCGTTCGGCGCGGTGAACCTCCTGGTCAACAACGCCGGGGTGTACGCGTTCATGCCCCTGGAAGCCATCGCCGAGGACGAGTTCCACCGGCAGGTCGACACGAACGTGCTCGGGCCGTTCCTCACGATGCGGGAGTTCGCCGGGCAGCCCGAGGCCGACAACGGGTCGATCATCAATGTCGTCACCGCCGGCATCTCCAACCACCCGCCGTACACGGCCCTCTACACGGCCACGAAGAGCGCGCTGAGCGCGGCGACCATCGTGGCCGCCAAGGAGCTCGCGCCCCGCGGGATCCGGGTCAACGCCGTGGCGCCCACCGCTTCGGACACCGAAGGCACCCGCGCCATGGGATTCGTCGGTTCGGACGCGGGGGCGCAGACGGCGTCCCAGATCCCGCTCGGCCGGCTGGGCACCCCCGATGACATCGCGCCGTTGATCGTCTTCCTCGCCTCCGGTGAGGCCCGTTTCATCACCGGCGATGTGATCTTCGCGTCCGGGGGTCACCGCTGACGCACGCCCCGCAGCGGCGCCTGACGGCCGCGTCCGCAGCCGCGGTCCGGTCTGGTCTCCGCGGGCCCGAGTGACAACAATGTCGTTTCGCCTCCGGAGCGAACGTGGCACGGGGCCACGCGGGAGGCGACACAGGGGGCGACAGAGTGGAGCTCATCGGACGGGGCGCTGAGGTGGGGGCGCTGATTCAGCTGCTGGCCTGCGTCCGCGGGGGTTCCAGCGGGGTGCTCGTGGTGCACGGCGAGGCGGGCATCGGCAAGACGGCGCTGCTGGACTTCCTGGCGGGGGCGGCCGAGCCGGACGTGCGGGTGATCAGGCTGGCGGGACTGGAATCGGAGTCCGGGCTCGGGTACGCCGCGCTGCATCGATTGCTGGCGCCGTTCCTGGCCTCGCTGGACGGCCTTCCCGCACCGCAGCGCCAGGCCCTGGGCTCGGCCTTCGGCCTGGTGGAGCACGCGCCCGCCGAGTTGTTCCTGGTGGGTCTCGCCGCGCTGACACTGCTGTCCGAGGGGGCGGCGTACCGCCCGGTGCTCTGCGTCGTGGACGACGCGCAGTGGCTGGATCGGGAATCTCTCGACGTGCTGGCGTTCGTCGCGCGCCGCCTGGCGGCGGAGCGGGTGCTGGCCGAGGCGGAGGGCAACCCGCTCGCGCTGGTGGAGCTGAGCGGCCACCTCACCCCGCTGCAACTGCGCGGCACGTCGTTCCTTCCTGAGCGCGTCGCCCTGAGCCACCGGCTGGAGGCGTACTACCAGCGACAGGTCGCGGCCCTCCCGCATCGCACGCGCATGTTCCTGTTGCTGGCGGCGGCCGAACCGGCCGGCGACCCGGCGGTGTTCTGGCGCGCGGCCGAGTTGCTGGGCCTCTCGCCCGACGCGGGCGGACCCGCCGAGACGGCGGGCCTGCTACGCCTTACGCCTCAGGTGGCGTTCCGGCACCCGCTGGTCCGCTCGTCGATCTACCGCGGGGCGCGGACGGCCGCACGGCTCCGCGTGGAAACGGCCCTGGCCGCGGCCACGGACGACCCGAAGGAGGCCGACCGGCGGGCCTGGCACCTCGCTGCCGCCACGGTCGGCCCGGATGAGGAGGTAGCCGCAGCGCTAGAGGCCGCGGCTACCGGCACCGGACGCCGCGGCGGGCACACGAGCCGGAGCGCGATGCTGGAACGGGCGGCCGAGCTGACGCCGGACCCGGCGACCAGGGCCAGGCGGCTGCTCGGCGCGGCACTGGCCGGCCTGCCGGGCAACGCGCCCGCCCGGACCATGGCGCTGCTCGACGAGGCCGCTCCACAGCTGCCCGATCCCCTGTCGCGGGCG
>NZ_QNFZ01000615.1 GCF_003313395.1 Nonomuraea lactucae
CAGCCCCGCGATCGTCAGCACGGCGAGCGCGCCCAGCACGGCCGGCGCCAGCAGCGGCCCCCCGGCCCACTCCCCCGCGGCGAACAGCAGCGGCGCGCCCGGCATGAACTGCGGCACGACCGCCCCGTCCACCTGGTAGAACCCGACGCTCCCGAAGACGAGCCCCGGGTCCGCGCCGCCGAACGCCTCCGCCCGCGCCGGGATCGGCAGCGAGCCGTGACCGGCCAGCCAGGCGGCGTACTGCGCGTACGTGGCGGGATCGCGCCGGACGACCAGCTGCTCGGAGTGCAGCAGCGCGTTGAACGCCCCCGACCCGGCGGCGATGGCGAGCACCGCGCCCACCTGCCGGCCCGTGGCGTCGGGCGTCACCGCCGGGCGGCCCAGCGCGACCAGGCACAGCAGGGCGGTGACGGCCAGGCCGAGCGCCACCGCGGGCAGCGGCTGGTAGTGGCTGAGCAGCAGCAGCGGCAGCCCCGCCAGCAGCCAGCCGGCCACAAGGAGGGCGGGCAGCAGCGAGGCCACGGCGAGCACCCTGCCCGCCGGCGGCCTTCGTCGCTGGTAGAACGCCCCGTAATCCATCGGTGATCGCGAGGGTACCCAACGCGCGGCACCCCTCGATGACGCGACCTGGCCCTGAACCCGGGTAGCGTACGCGGCGTGCACCACGGTTCCGCGCCTCGGCGCCGCTCCAGGACGGGCCGGCGGTGACGCACGCCGACATGCGGGTCGCCCGGCCGGCCCGCCGGCACGGCTGGTTCCTGGCGATCCTGGCCGCGGGCGCGGCGCTGCGCGCGCTGACCATGCTGGGCTACCGGCCCGCGCTGTGGTTCCCCGACTCCTACACCTACATCGTCACGGTCTTCCGGCCGCGCCCCGACCTGGTGCGCCCGGCGGGCTACTCGGCGTTCCTCAAGCTGCTGGAGCCCTTCCACTCCTTCGCCGTGGTGACCGCCGTCCAGCACCTGCTCGGCCTCGCCACCGGCGTGCTCGTCTACCGGGCCGCGCGCCGGGCCCCGAGGTGGGCGGCCACGCTCGCCGCGGTTCCGGTGCTGCTCGACGCCTACCAGATCGAGCTGGAGCACCTGCTGGTGTCGGACACGCTGTTCATGTTCCTGATCGTCTCGGCGATCGCCCTGGGGCTGTCGGACAGGCGATCGGGGATGTGGCCTGCCGTCGCCATCGGGCTGCTGCTCGGCGCGGCGACGCTCACCCGGACCATCGGCCTGCCGCTCGCCGTGGTGGTGGCCGCCTGGTTTCTGCTGCGTGGGCGGATCAGGTTCGCGGCGGTGCTGGCCGCCGCGGTGCTCGCGCCGCTCGTCGCGTACGGGGCCTGGTTCCACGCCACGTACCAGCGGGCCGGCATCGTGGGGGCCAACGGCGCCTTCCTCTACGCCCGCGCGATGTCCTTCGCCGACTGCGCCAGGATGGACCCCCCGCCGGACCTCCGGGTGCTCTGCGACCCGCGCCCGCCCGCGGACAGGCCGCCGTCGCAGGAGTACATCTGGGCCAAGGACTCCCCGTTGGTGCTGCGGCCGGGCATCACGTTCAGCGCCGAGAACGACGGCCTGGCCCGCCGCTTCGCGATTCTGGCCATCCGCGAGCAGCCCCTCGACTACCTGGGGTCCGTGCTGACGGAGCTGGGCCGCACGTTCGTCTGGAACCGCCCGGTCTACCCGGACCAGGAGATCTACGGCTACTACGAGCTGCCCGCGACGCCTCCGCCCCCGCCGGGCCGGTGGGCGGCGCGGCTCGGCGTCGAGATGGGCAAGCGGTACGAGCAGGGTGCGATCGGCACCGAGGTCGTCGAACCCTACGCGGGGTGGATGCGGGCCTACCAGGACGTGGCCCGCCTGCCGGGCACCGTGCTGCTGGCGGTGTTCCTCGTGCCGCCCGCGCTGCTGGTCCGGCGGCGCCGTTCCGCCGCGGCGTTGGCGTGGGCGTTCGCGTGGGCGCTGCCGTGGTCGGCCGCCGCCACCCTGCTCGTCGTGCCCGCCGCCGTGGCGGAATTCGACTACCGGTACGTGCTGCCGGCCGTACCCTTGGCGTGTCTGGCGGCCGCGCTGGCGTGCCGCGCTGACCTGCGCGAACCCGACGAGTTTGGCAATGATATTCCACGAAATGTCCAGCTCTGAGTATGCTTTGGGCCTGATTCGTCACGTCCGGGTCACGGCCGATTCCCGCGGTCCTGGCACCGGGCACGCCGTACGTGACCTAGTCTCGTGGCGCAGAACTACCGAGCCGACGCGCGAGGTGCACATACCAGGCGAGGGGGCGCATGAGTGACTTGAGGAGCGCGTCCGTGCAGGACCGCAGGGTCGCCCCGGCAGCGCCAGGTCCCCGGATGGCCCGCAGGGCCGCGGCGGCGGCCGCGGCGGCGCCCC
>NZ_QNFZ01000617.1 GCF_003313395.1 Nonomuraea lactucae
CGGCCGAGCACGGCGACGACCTCGCGGCCTCCACACTGACGCGCACGCTGTTCGCCCGCCTGCTGGCCTCCCACGCGGTGCCGCGCCCGCCGGCCACGCCCCCGGCGGAGGGCAGGCGGGCGGTCCGCGAGGCGATCGAGGTGCTGGGTGAGAGCCTGCTCGACCCGCCGTCACTCGACCGGCTGGCCGAGACCGTGCGGGCCCGGCCGTTCCCGCTGCTGCGCGCGTTCAAGGCCGTGACGGGCCTGCCGCCGCATGCCTACCTCACCTCGCTCCGGGTGCGGCGGGCGCGCCGCCTCCTGGAGGCCGGGATGCGGCCGGCGCTGGTGGCGGCCGAGGTGGGCTTCACCGACCAGGCCCATCTGAACCGGCACTTCAAGCGCATCGTGGGCGTGCCGCCCGCCGCCTACCAGCGGACCGCAGGATCGTACAAGACGGACCGTTCCCCCAGGTCATAGCCTCGGATGGTATGGGACAGACACCACACCGTTCCGCCGCCATACGGGACGGACTGGGCGTGGGCCTGGCCGTGGGGCTGGCCGGGCTCGCCTTCGGCGCCGCGGCCGTCACCGCGGGAATGAGCATCGGGCAGGCGTGCGTGCTGAGCCTGCTGGCGTTCACCGGGGCCTCGCAGTTCGCCCTCGCCGGAGCCGTGGGCGCGGGCGGGGACCTGGCCGCGTCCGCCGCGGGCGCGCTCCTGCTGGGCGGCCGCAACACCCTGTACGGCCTGCGCCTGGCCGGCCTGCTGCGGGTCAGCGGCCCGCGCAGGCTGGTGACGGCGCAGGGCGTGATCGACGAGACCACGGCCGTCGCCCTCGCCCAGCCGACCCCGCAGGCGGCGCGGACCGGCTTCACCGCCACGTTCGTCACCCTGTACCTCACCTGGAACGTCACCACGCTCGGCGGCGCGCTGGGCACGTCGTTCCTCGGCGACCCGCGCGTGCTGGGGCTGGACGTGGTCGGGCCGGCGACGTTCCTGGCGATCCTGTGGCCGCGCCTGGCCGAGAGCGCCGAGCTGAGGTGGCTGGCCGTCTGCGGCGCGGCCATCGCGCTGGCCGCCACGCCGTTCCTGCCGCCGGGCGTGCCCGTGCTGCTGGCGGCGCTGGCCGTGCTGGTGGTGATGGCGCGATGACGCTGTGGTGGGCGATCGCGCTGGTCTGCGCCGGCTGTTACGCGCTCAAGCTGGCCGGGCTCGCGGCGCCGCGCCGGGTCCTCGACCATCCGGTGATGAGCCGCTTCGCCGAGCTGGTGCCGGTCGCGCTGCTGGCGGCGCTGATCGCCGTGCAGATGTTCACGGAGCACGGGGAGATCCACCTGGACCCGGCGCGTACGGCCGGCCTCGGCGCGGCCGTGGTCGCCCTCCTGCTCCGCGCACCCTTTTTGGTGGTATTGGCCGCTGCTGCGCTGATTACCGCGCTTGTTAGGGTTCTTCTCGGGTAGGCGCCGGTGCATGTCCGAATCAGCGGGAATGGTCGGCGGCCGGTATCGGCTGCTCAGGACCATAGGCCAGGGCGGCATGGGGACGGTTTGGCAGGCCCATGACGAAGTTCTCGGCAGGGACGTCGCCGTCAAGGAGGTGCACCCGCCGCCCGACCTGACGGGCGCCGAACGGGACGTGTTCAGCGGCCGCACCTTCCGCGAGGCGCGGGCGGCGGGCCGGGTCGCGCACCCGGGCGTCGCCGCCGTCTACGACGTGCTGGAGGAGCACGGCCACCCGTGGATCGTCATGCAGCTGGTCCGTTCCCGGACGCTGGGCGAGCTGGTGCGCGAGAACGGGCCGATGCCGCCCGCCAGGGCCGCCGCGGTCGGCCTGCAGGTGCTGGAGGCGCTGCGCGCGGCGCACGCGGCGGGCGTGCTGCACAGGGACGTCAAGCCCGACAACGTGCTGCTCACCGACGACGGCAGGGCGGTGCTGACGGACTTCGGCATCGCCACCACCGAGGACGAGGCCGCCCCGGTCACCCGGACCGGGATCCTCCTCGGCACGCCCGCGTTCATCGCCCCGGAGCGGGCGGCGGGCGGGCAGGCGTCCCCGGCGTCGGACCTCTGGTCGCTCGGCGTCACCCTGTACGTGGCCGTCGAGGGCCACTCCCCCTTCCGGCGCCCGAACGCCCTGGCCACGCTCGGGGCCGTCCTGCACGCCGAACCAGCCCCGCTGGCCCGCGCGGGCGTGCTCGCCCCGGTCCTGCTCGGACTGCTGCGCAAGAACCCCGCCGAGCGCATGCCGCTGGAAGAGGCCGCGATGCGGCTGCACGCGATCATGGCGGGCGGCACGCCCGAACCCACCGCGCCGGTGGTCATCCCGCCTCAGCGCACCGCCCCCACCGCCGAACCGCCTCAGCCGCCCCCGCCGGGCCGCCGGTCGCCGGTCGGCGCGCTCATGGC
>NZ_QNFZ01000620.1 GCF_003313395.1 Nonomuraea lactucae
CCGAGGCGCTGCGGTTCGCCTCGGTGGCCGCCGCGCTGTCGGTGCAGCGGGAGGGCGCCAGCACCTCGATGCCCGGCCGGGCGGAGATCGACGCCGTGCTGCGCTGAGCGTGCCGCTCCCGCCGCCCCGTCCTCGCCGCCTCGTCCCCGCCGCCCCGTCCCGCCGTCCGCCCGATGCTCGATGCCCGAGAGGAGGGTGTCAGCGTGTCAGGGTGTCACGGGCTCAGGTGGTGGGCGCACTCGTCGCGGTAGTGGAGCGTGAGCTCCCGGATCCGTTCCGGGTCGGCGAGCACGGCGCGCGACACCGACGGCACCACCGCGTGCCGCACCGGGCCGAACAGGCGCGCCAGGTCGGCGGGTGAGGCCCCCTGGGCGCCCACGCCGGGCGCGAGGATGGCGCCGCCCAGCCGGTCGAGAGGGTGGTCGAGGGACGGCAGCGTGGCGCCGACGACCACGCCCACCGGCCCGAGCGGGGCGTGGCCCGCGTTGGCCGCCTCGACCCCGGCGAACACCTGCCCGGCGACCGGCGACTGGAGCGGTGCCGCCTCCGGGTTGGAGGTGCGGGCGAGGACGAACACGCCCGCGTCGTTGGCGACGGCCGAGGTGATCGCCGCCTCCAGCGAGGCGAACCCGAAGTAGGGGTGGAGCGTGACCGCGTCCACGGCGAGCGGGCTGCCGTGGTCGAGGTACGCCTCGGCGTAGGCGGCCATGGTGCTGCCGATGTCGCCCCGCTTGGCGTCGAGGATCACCAGGGTGCCCGCGTCGCGCAGGTCGGCGATGACGCGTTCGAGGACGGCCAGCCCGCGGCTGCCCCACCGCTCGAAGAACGCCGGCTGCGGCTTGACCACGGCCGCGACGTCTCCTACGGCGTCGACCACGGTGCGGCTGAAACGGTCGAGGCCCGCCGGGGAGTCGTCCAGGCCCCACGCCCCGAGCAGCTCAGGGCTCGGGTCGAGGCCCACGCAGAGCGGTCCGTACTTGTCGAGCCTGGCCCGCAGCCGGGTCCCGAACGGCTCATTCAACACAGGGCCCCCTCACGACGACCTAGGCAGACTAGTCCGCGCCGGCCGTGCGCAGGAAGGCTTTCGACCCTGACGGTATGGAACCCACCGCACGGGGTGGCCAGTCTTGCGGGCCCGCGACAGGGGTAGATCACCCTTCATGTACGAGATCGCCCACCGCACGCTGACGCTCCGCGGCGAGCCGCCCGGTGAGGTCACCGTCACGATCGGCCTGCCGACGGAGGAGCCGACGGGGGAGTGGTCGTGCCCGTACCGGATCGACGGGCTGGCCGGTTGGGAGCACGAGCGCAAGGTCACGGGCGTTGACCCGCTGGAGGCGCTGGAGCTGGTCCTCGCCGTGGTGCGGGCCGCGCTCGCCCGCTCGCACGAGGCCCGGGAGGGGCTGCTGAGCTGGGAGGACGAGCCCGGCGGCCGGCGTCCGCGGACGGTCTACCTCACCCGCGACATCGACCACGACGTCGCCTACCTCGCCATGAAGCACGAGATCGCGCCGGGAGAGGCCGTGCGGCAGGCGGTCGTGGACGGCGTCGTGCTGGACTTCGGCGAGTCGGGAGAGCTGCTGGGCGTCGAGCTGGAGGACGCGGCGAGGCTGCTCCCGTCCGAGATGCGCCTCTAGCCGGGGTCGGTGCCACCTCTGATCACCGTCACACCACGTGGCTGTGCGGCTGAGCCGCTGGTCGGCGCCATATTGCCATGATAATACGAATTATCGCTGCTTATTAGCTCTTGACGCCTTCTCCCCGGTCGCCCAAGAATGAGGCTCCGCGCATCCACTAATGCGCATTATCACCCCGACAGGATGACACGGATCGTGACTTCTTCCAGCCGCCGACTCACGCAGCAGGACATCGCCCGGATGGCCGGGGTGAGCCAGACGACGGTGTCGCTGGTGCTCAACAACCGTGCCGAGGGCGAGATCCGGATCTCGCCCGAGACCCGCGAGCGGGTGCTCCAGGTGATCAGGGAGACCGGCTACGTGGCCGACCCCGCCGCCCGGCGGCTGGCGGAGCGGCGCAACCGCATCCTGGGCGTCTTCACCTACGAGGCGGTCTTCCCCGCCGAGAGCGCCGACTTCTACCACCCCTTCCTGGTGGGCATCGAGGAGTGCGCCGAGGAGGCGGGGTGCGATCTGCTGCTGTTCACCGGCGCCACGGCGTCGGGGGAGCGCAGGCGGATCTTCAGCGCCGAGAGCCGGGTCCGGCTCGCCGACGGCTGCGTGCTGCTGGGCCGCACGGTCGACCGGGGCGACCTGGCCCGGCTGCTCGCCGAGGGCGTCCCGTTCGTGTCGGTGGGGCGCCGCGACGACGCGGGCGCGCCCGTGCCGTACGTGGGGGCGGACTACCCGCCCGCGGTCCGCGCGCTCGTCGAGCGGGCG
>NZ_QNFZ01000621.1 GCF_003313395.1 Nonomuraea lactucae
CCGCGGGCGGGTGGCGGGCGCGGCTGGAGGCGGGCGCCCGGGCGGGGTGGGAGCTGCGCAAGCGCCACCCCTGGCTGGCGGAGGTGCGGGGCGGGCGGCACGTGCCCGGCCCCAACACGGTCGCCTGCTACGACTACATGCTGAGCACGGTCGCGGGCACCGGCCTCACCCCCTCCGAGGTGATCGCCGTGGTCGGCCTGGTCGGCAGGTTCGTGGACGCGGAGGCCCTGCTGCTGGTGGAGGCCGCGCGGGCCGAACGCCGCAGCGGTGTCAGCCACGAGGAGTGGTGGAGCTCCCGAGACTCCCTCTTCGAGCGCCTCGACCGCTACCCGACTCTCTCGCGCCTGTGGCAGGAGGGCGGCTACGACCGGCCGGAGGATCCGTTCGGGTTCGGCCTGGCGCGGCTGCTGGACGGCATCGAGTTGCTGATCCGGCAGCGCGCCAATCAGCGTGATGAAAAGCGTGACGAAAGTCGAGAAGGGCTGTGTCTCGTGTGCGGCAACCCGGTGGATCGTCCCGCCTCCGGACGGCCGCGCGCGTACTGTTCGCGTGCCTGCCAGCAGCGCGCCTACCGGAGACGACGCGGGGCCGGCCGCGACTGAGCGGGGAGCACGGCGGGGAGCACGGCGGGGAGCCGGTGTGGAGCGACAGTGTGGAGAGACAGAAAGAGCGTGCCCGGCCAATGGGGCCGGGCACGCTGGTGGTGGACGCGGAGGGGGCCAGACGGCCTGGGTCAGCCGACTCTGAGGGTCAGCCCGTACGCGCCCAGGATCTCGTTCACGGGCTGGTGGTAGGTCGTGCCGCCGATCGAGCAGTTGCCCGAACCGCCCGAGGTCACGCCCTGGGCCTGGCTGCCGGAGATGAACGAGCCGCCGGAGTCACCCGGCTGCGCGCAGGCGCTGGTGCGGGTCAGGCCGTAGACCGTGCCCTGCGGGTACCTGACCGTGGCGTTGTGCTGCTGGATGACGCCGCAGCGCCAGCCGGTGGTGGAGCCGGAACGGCAGATGGAGGCGCCGACCGAGGCCTGCGTGGAGCCGCGCACGGTGACCAGAGCGCCGCCGGCGCCGCGTACGTACGGCGTCGGGGTGTGGCCGGGCGTGGCGACCCAGGCGTAGTCGTTGCCCGGGAACGAGGAGCCCTGGAAGGTGCCGGACGGGTTGGAGGTCACGTTGCCGGGCCGGCCGCAGTGGCCGGCGGTGACGAAGCCAGGGGTGGCGCCGCGCGTCACGGAGAAGCCGATGCTGCACCGGCTGGAGCCGATGTAGTAGGCGGAGCCGCCGATGAGGTTGATGTACGGCTGCGGGGCCTCGTTGCTCACGGTCACGCGGACCGCGTTCCGGTCCACACCCGCGGTGGCGGCGAGTCCGTCGCCGGCGTCCTGGTGGGCGGTGACGATGACCACGCTGTTGCTGGCCAGGTCGACGTACCAGAGCGAGGCGCCGGCCTTCGCCTGGTCGGAGGCCCGGTCGATCTGGTCCTTGACCGCGTTCAGCTGTGACAGCGAACGCTGGACGACGACCGGCTGGGCGCCCTGCGCCTCGATGCCGGGAGCGGCCGCGGGGTCGGTGGTGGCGACCATCAGCCGCGAAGCGTCCTCGTTCAGCCATGCGCCGCCGTACGACGAGCCGAGTGAGGAGCTGAGCCTCGCCTCCGTCGCCGCGGCGCGCTGCTCGTTGGCCAGCCGCTGGAGGGCCTGCTGCTCGGTGATCCCGAGGTCGCGCTCGAGAGCGTCGACCATGCCCGGTGGGGCGGTTGCCGGGGGAGTGGGGTCGGCGGCGGCGGGGGAGAGGGGGGTGGCCAGACAGACGACCATGATGGTGGCGCCTGCAAGACCCATGCGCTTACTCCACATATGCACTCCTTTGTGGGGGGTGCTGTCAAGTTATCGGCTGGGGTGAATACGCCTAGATGTCAAAGGTGATCTATTACGGTGTTATGGACCTTTCGGGTGGGGGCGGTCGCCGTGGGCACTAACGCTCTGACCTGGAGATCCACTGGCATGTGATGATCGTACGGTCACCGCCCCCTGATCCGCTGGACCTAGCCGACCAGCGTGGCGGCCCGCCTTCGTGGCGTCCTGCACGGGCCGACTACCGGTGTGCGACGGGCCGACGGTCGGTGTGCGACGGGCCGACGGTCGGTGTGCGACGAGCCGACTACCGGCGTGCTACGGGCCGACGTAGGTGTGGCAGACGCTCGCGAGCGTGGTCCCGCCGCCGAAGTGGGCGTCGCACCACTCGTGGAGCACGTCGAGATCTCGGCCCTGCGGCTCGCGCGCGGTGGTGCGGTCCGTCTTCCTGACCCTGTCGCGTCCCCCGGCCGGCGGCTTCCCTCTCCCGCCGGCGGCGGGCCGCTGCCCACGCGGAACCGGCGAGGTCCGTCCGCTCTCGGCCGCGGCCACGGGCCGGCGCTCGCTCGCC
>NZ_QNFZ01000622.1 GCF_003313395.1 Nonomuraea lactucae
GCCGTCGCGCTCGCCGCCGGACTGCTCGCCGCGGCGGCCCCACCGGCCGCCGCGACCACCGCGGCCCCCACCCGGTACGAGGCCGAGAGCGCCACGATCTCGCAGGGCGTCGTCGAGTCCAACCACACGGGCTTCTCCGGCACCGGGTTCGTCAACGGCGACAACGTCGCGGGCGCTTACACCGAGTGGACGGTCAACGCCCCCAGCGCGGGCACCGCCACGCTGGCCCTCCGGTACGCCAACGGCACGACCTCCAACCGGCCGGGCGACATCGCCGTCAACGGCGCCGTGGTCGCGGCGAACCGGGCGTTCGAGCCCACCGGCGCCTGGTCCACCTGGGCCACAGTGACGCTCACCGCGCAGGTGGTCGCCGGGACCAACACGATCAGGGTCACGTCCGCCGGCGCGGGCGGCAACCCGAACCTGGACTACCTGGAGGCCGACACGCAGTCGGCGGCCTTCACCGACCACCAGGCGGAGAGCGCCACGATCTCGCAGGGCGTCGTCGAGTCCAACCACGCCGGTTTCACCGGCTCGGGGTTCGTCAACTACGACAACGTGGCGGGCTCGTACGTCCAGTTCGCGGTGAGCGCCGCGTCCGCCGGCCAGCAGAGCCTCACGTTCCGCTTCGCCAACGGCACCACCGCCAACCGCCCGCTGACGATCACCGTCAACGGCACGGTGGTCGCCGCGGACCGGGCCTTCCCCGGCACTGGCGCGTGGACCACGTGGCAGGAGATCAGCGTCAACGCGCCGCTCAACGCCGGCTCCAACACGGTCAGGGCCACCGCCACCACCGCGAACGGCGGGCCGAACCTCGACAGGCTGCGGGTGAGCGGCTCCGGCGACACCGAGCGGCCGACGCCGCCCGGCCAGCCGGTCTGCTCCGGCATCACGCACAACAGCCTGCGCCTCGACTGGCCGGCCTCCAAGGACAACATCGGCGTCGTCGCGTACGACATCTTCCACCAGGGCACCCAGATCGCCACCGCGACCGCCCCGCCGCACACGCTCACCGGGCTGAACGCGGACTTCCCGTACCAGCTGTCGGTCTTCGCCCGCGACGCGTCCGGGAACGTCTCGGCCAGCAGCCCGGAGGCGAACTGCCGGACCCTGCCCGCGCCCGCCGACGACCCGCCGACGCGGCCCGGCCGGCCCACGGTGTCGGGCGTGCAGCCCACCTCCGCCACGGTGACGTGGGGCGCCTCCACCGACGACAACGGGGTGCGGGCCTACCTGATCCGCGACCAGAACAACGCCGTGCTGCAGACCGTCCCGGGCACGCCGCCGCCGGCCACGGCGACCGTGCCGCTGGAGTGCAACCGGACCTACCAGCTCAACATCGTCGCCCGTGACAGCGCCAACCAGCTGTCCACGCCGAGCGAGCCGTCCGCGAGCTTCACCACCGGCTCGTGCGGCACCGTGCCGCAGACGCCGACGACCGTGGCGGGCGGCTGGGACGTGCCGTGGGACATCTCCTGGGCGCCCGACGGTTCGTTCGCGCTGGTGACGGAGCGCGACACGTTCCGCGTGTTCAAGGTCACCCCGTCCGGCACCAAGACGCAGGTCGGCACCGTTCCCAACAGCCAGACCACGGACGGCGAGGGCGGCCTGATGGGCGTGGCCGTCTCGCCGACCTGGAACGGCGGCTCGGACCAGGACGTGTTCTTCATGCACACCTCGTCCGAGGGCAACCGCGTCGCCAAGATGACCTTCAGCGGCACGGCGCTGAGCGGCTACACCTCGATCCTGCAGGGCATCGCGAAGAACAGGTACCACAACGGCGGCCGGATCAAGTTCGGCCCCGACGGCCATCTGTACGTCACGACCGGAGACGCCCAGCAGACCAGCCACGCGCAGAACCTCCGCTCCCTCAACGGCAAGATCCTGCGCATCACCAGGACGGGGGCGGCGGCGCCCGGCAACCCGTTCGGCACCCGCGTCTACAGCTACGGCCACCGCAACCCGCAGGGCATCGCCTGGGACTCGGCCGGCCGCCTGTGGTCGTCGGAGCTGGGCAACGCCTCGCGTGACGAGCTCAACCTGATCCTGCCCGGCAGGAACTACGGCTGGCCGACCTGCGAGGGCAGCTGCGGCACCTCCGGCATGACCAATCCCAAGTACACCTGGGGCGTCGCCGAGGCCTCGCCCAGCGGCATCGCCATCGTGAACAACACGGTGTTCATGGCGGCCCTGCGCGGCCAGCGGCTGTGGCGGATCGTGCTGAACGGCGAGAACGTCTCGACCGTCAACTCCTACTTCAACGGCACGTACGGCCGGCTCCGCGCCGTGGAGAAGGTGCCCGGCGCCGGCGCCATCTGGTTCGGCTCCACCAACTCCGACAACAACGGCAGCGGCGCCGCCGACGTGATCCGCCGCTCGAACATCCAGTAGCTCCCGCATCCAGTAGATCCCGGCAACCACCAGTAACCCGGGCGGCCGCGCGCAC
>NZ_QNFZ01000627.1 GCF_003313395.1 Nonomuraea lactucae
ACCAAGAAGTAGTCAACTACGAAGACCCGGGGACTTCTACATGGCCATCAGCGGCGACACGCACTTGGCCGTTGACATAGCTATCGGGTTTGGGTGTAGCTCTTGCTGATGGAGCCCGTGAGCTGGGCAGTTGTGAGCTGGGCTGTTTGATCGCGAGACAGGCTTCTACGTGGTGCTGGCGTGCGAGGCGGTGGTGGCGATGGGGTCGTTGCTGGAGGAGTTGGCGGGGCGGCAGGCCGAGTCTCGACAGCGGATTGAAGAGCTTCGCCGACAGCTCGCCGAGGTGCAGTCGCGTCTGGAGGCCGAGGAAGAGCGGCTGTCCCGACTGATGATCACCCAGGAGACGGTGGAGGAGATTCTGGGTGAGGCGGTCCGGCCCGCCGCCGAGCCTGCGCCGCTGGGCGAGGGCGCCGACGCCGGAATGCAAGGGGCCGAGCAGGGGGCTGAGGCGGTGCGGCGGGGCGTGGTGACAGTGCCGCCACGGCGGCCGGAGCTGGAGATGTCGGTGTTGCCACGGGCGTATCGGGACGTGCTGGAGGTTGCTGGCCGATGCCGGGCATGTTCGCGCTGACCGAGCAGGTCCGCCGGCAGATAGCCCAGTAGGGGCAGAGCGGTGGCATGGTCCCGTCACCGCGGCGGTGGTTGGCGGAGGCCATTCCTTGTTGAAGGTTCGAAGGTGCGACCCAATCGATCCGGACCAGCAAGGAAGAGCCGGTGCAACCGTATGACACAGCCTTCAGAGCTGACGAGTTGCAACCTCCAGCAAATTGTTCGATCTTCTGGTTGCCGAGCTGGGCGCTCCCGCGACGGCCGAGCTCACCCATGGCGAGCTGGAGGAACTGTGCGAACGACGCGGCGGTGAGGTGGTGCGGCAACTGCTGCAGGATCACCTGGACCAACTAGGGGAGACGCTGCACGCCATGGGGCGAAGCACAGATGCTCTTGCCCAGCTCATGAGAGCGCGGGCGATCCGGCAGCAGGTCGGTGATCGATCGGGGGAAGGGGAATCATGTTCTACGATCCCGACGGTTCTGCAGACGCTAGACCGGCGGGCGGAAGCCAAGGCTTTCCTATGTGTATCGATGAAGATATATAAGGAACTCGGAGAGCCTCGGCTGGACGATGTCCGGCGGAGATTGCTGAGCGATGACATCGACGAGGTACAGGGGGGCTGAAATGAGTATCGACGACTTCTTACCGACCGACCCGGAGTTCGTGGCCAACCCATACGCCTTCTACGCAAATCTCCGCAGATCCCGTCCGGCTCATCTCGTGAGGTTCGACAACGGTCTCTACGGTTGGCTCATCACCTGCTACCGGCACGCCCGGATCGCTCTTTCTGATCCCCGCCTCAGCAAAGATCCGGGTAACGCTCCCCAGGACTGGCAGGAGGCCGGTCGCGGCCGGCCCCTTGAGGACAGGTCAGGGCTGGGGACGCATCTGCTGACGCTTGATCCGCCCGATCACACTCGTATGCGAGCCGTCGTTTCTCCCTTTTTTCTCCCCCGCAACCTGAAAGCAACCAGAAACGTCATCGAGAAAACAGTCAACACCCTGATCGGACAGTTAGCTACTGCTGCAGATTGCGATCTGATCGCGCAGTTCGCCGTGCCGCTGCAGGCCAACGTCATCTGCGAGATCCTTGGCATCCCACCCGCCCACCGGAGTGACTTCGGCCGCTGGTGCGATGACGTCGTCTCCTCCAGTTCTCGGGGCGGCCAAGCACGATCCGAAGCCCTGCGGAATTTGATGGATTACATCAGCGGTCTCATGAGAGAGAAGCGCCGACATCCCGGAGATGATGTGATCAGTTGCCTACTGCACGCTGAAGCGCCAGGCGGCGAACTGGACGAGACCGAGATCATCGCCTTGATCTTCCTTCTGCTGGTCGCAGGATACGAGACGACGATCAATCTCATAGGGAATGGCATGCTCGCTCTACTGCAGAATCGCGACCAGTTGACATTATTACGGGGGCGCCCCGAGCTGCTCGAGTCGGCTGTCGAAGAGCTGCTTCGTTACGGCAGCCCCGCCGAGTTCTCCACCTGGCGGTTCACGCTAAAGCCTTTCCAGGTGGGAGAGACTGTCATACCCGCTGGGCAACCGGTGTTGGTAGTCCTGTCCGCTGCGAATCGTGACCCGCATGCCTTCTCGGATCCAAATCGGCTCGATATTCAGCGATCTGACAATCCGCACCTGAGCTTCGGGCGTGGGGCACATTACTGCCTTGGGGCCGCTCTGGCTCGCCTCGAAGGGCGTATCGCTTTCGGGGCTCTTATCGAACAGTTTCCGGATATGAAGCTTGCCATCCATCCCGATCAATTGGAGTGGCGGCTGAGCCTCACGATTCGTGGCCCTGTGCATCTGCCTGTGGCTTTGCAGAGAAGCGAGCACAGTCCATGCTAACCTCGATCTTTCTCGACCTTGAGTTGGACGGCTGAGAGGTTCGGCTGGGGGTCGTTTTTCTCGCTGTGGTCAG
>NZ_QNFZ01000623.1 GCF_003313395.1 Nonomuraea lactucae
CCGGCGGCCGTCGCGCTCGCCGCCAACGGCGCGCTCTGCGCGGTGATCGCGCTGCCGCTGATCCCCGCGGGCGCCCTGGCCGCCACGCCGGTCCCCGCGATCAACGAGGTGGCGCGCGAGTCGGTCGGCTGGCCCGAGTTCACCGCCGCGGTGCGCCGGGTCCTCGACGGGCTCCCGCCAGAGGATCGGGCGCGGGCGATCGTGCTGACCGGCTCGTACGGCGAGCACGGCGCGCTGGCGCGGGCGGGCGTCCCGCGCGTCTACAGCGGCCACAACCAGCTCCACGCCTACGGCCCGCCGCCCGAGACCGGCACCGTGGCGGTGGCCGTGAACATCGGCCCGCGCGCCATGGCCTTCCAGTACGGCGGCTGCGAGGAGAAGGCCCGGGTCACCAACGCCGCCGGCGTCGACAACGAGCTGCGAGGGATGCCGGTGTTCCTCTGCCGCGGCCTCAACCAGCCGTGGAGCGTCGCGTGGCCCCGCTACCTGCACTACAGCTGACCGTGCCGGGTCCCGGCCGGGGCGCCCCGCGCGTCCGGTCTATCGCATGCCCGGCGCATCTGTTACTGGTAGGTAATGCGACGCGTGCGGCTCCAGCGTGACCTCCCGGTTCCGATGCCCGACGGCGTGACGTTGCTGGCCGACCACTACGCGCCCGTGGGGGTGGCCGCGCCGCCGGTGGTCCTCGTCCGCTCACCGTACGGCCGGCGGGGACTGTTCGGCTGGCTGTACGGACGGGGGTTCGCCCGGCACGGACTCCAGGTGGTGATCCAGAGCTGCCGCGGCGGGTTCGGCTCCGGAGGGCTGCTCGACCCGCTGGCCGACGAGCACGACGACGGCCTGGCCACCGTGGCCTGGATGCGCCGCCAGCCGTGGTACGGGGGGTCGTTCGCGATGTTCGGGCCCTCCTACCTCGGCTACACGCAGTGGGCCATCGCCGCCGACGCCGGGCCCGACCTGAAGGCCATGGCCACGCAGATCACCGCCTCCCAGTTCAGGGACGCCGCTTACGTGGGCGGCGCGTTCGCGCTGGAGTCGGCGCTGAGCTGGACCACGCTGACCGACGTGATGTCGCGCCGTTTCGGCGGGACGGCGGTGCTGACGGCGCCCCGGCTGACCCGGAGGGCCGTGCTGTCGGGGCTGTCGGGGCGGCCGGTGGCCGAGCTGGACCTGGTGTCGGCGGGCCGCCCGCTCCCCTTCTACCGGGACCTGCTCACCCATCACGCCGACCCGGCGGTGCCGTACTGGGACAAACGCGACTTCTCGCCGAGGGTGGGCGAGGTGGAGGCCGCGGTCACGATGCTCGGCGGCTGGTACGACGTGTTCCTGCCGTGGCAGCTCAAGGACTACGAGGCGATGCGGGCGGCCGGGCGCCGCCCGTACCTGACGATCGGGCCGTGGTACCACGTGGACGCCCGGCACGGCCGGCCGGCGCTGGCCGAGGGGCTGGACTGGTTCCGCGCCCACCTGCTGGGCGACGCCTCCGCGCTGCGGGCCGCCCCGGTGCGGCTGTACGTGACGGGCGCCGAGGAGTGGCGCGACTACCCCGACTGGCCGGTGCCGGGCACGCGCCAGGGGCGCTGGCACCTCCAGCACGGGTTCGGGCTGGGCGTGGAGGCGCCGACCGAGGCCGGGCCGGACCGGTTCCGCTACCACCCCGCCCATCCCACGCCGGCCATCGGCGGGCCCGTGCTCCTGGCCGACTCCCGGCCGCGCGACCAGCGGCGCCTGGAGGCGCGGCGTGACGTGCTGGTCTACAGCTCGCCCCCGCTCCGCTCGGACGTGGAGATGATCGGCCCGGTCTCCGCCGAGGTGTTCGTCAGGTCCAGCACGCCCTGCCTGGACGTGGTCGTACGGGTGTGCGACGTGCACCCCGGCGGCAGGTCGCTGAACCTCAGCGAGGGCGTGCGGCGGCTGGGTCCCGAGACGCCGGGCGGTGTGCGGCGGGCGATGGTGGACCTGTGGCCGATCGGGCACCGGTTCAGGCGCGGCCATCGCATCCGGGTGCACGTGGCGGCCGGCGCCTACCCGACGATCGCCCGCAACCCGGGCACGATGGTGCCCGCCGACGTCGAGGTGCTCCACTCCCCCGACCACCCGTCCGCCGTGGTGATGCCGCTGTGCGCGCCGCGAGACTGATGTCGCTGGTGCTGCTGCTGCAGAACCGGGGCGGGATGACGGCGGCCGAGCTGGCCAGGGAACTCGAGGTGTCGGAGCGCACCGTCCACCGCGACGTGCTCGCCCTGTCGGAGTCGGGCATCCCGGTCTACGCCGACCGGGGGCGCCGCGGCGGCTACCGGCTGCTCGACGGCTACCGTACCCGGCTGACCGGGCTCGACCGGGCCGAGGCGGAGGCGCTGTTCCTGTCCGGGGTGCCGGCGGCGCTGCGGGAGATGGGGCTTGAGGAGGTCGCCGCCACGGCCCGGCTGAAGGCCGCCGCCGCGCTCTCCCCCGGCCTGCGCGACGCGCCCGCGACGGCCGCGCAG
>NZ_QNFZ01000625.1 GCF_003313395.1 Nonomuraea lactucae
CCGGGGCCGCCTCGCGCGGCCGGTGCGGGTCGGCCGGCGGCTGCCGGAGCGGCCCCGACGCGCTCGTGAACGCGTCGAACCGCTCCGGCGGCGGTGACAGCTGCTCCGTCCGGTGGCTCCCGGACGGGCTCGACATCCCGTCGTACGACGCGTGCCCGCCCGACGCGCCCTCCAGAGGGTCGTACGGCACGCGCACCGGACCCGACGGGGTCTCCACGATCCGCGAAGGCATCGGGCCGGACGGCGGCTCCAGCGGAGGCAGCAGCCCCACCGGCGTCGGATCCTGCCGCGTGGGCAGCGGCGGTGAGCTGTCGGGCGTGCGCGGCCTGGCCGATCCGTGGGCGTGCAGCACCCGTTCGAGGGACTCGCTCACCTGCTCGGCGGTCAGCCGTTCCGCGGGGTTCTTGCGCAGCAGCCCCTCGATGACCGGCAGCAGCGCTCCGGACCGCTCCGGCCTGATCGGGTCCTGCGTCAGCACGGCGCCGAGCACCGCGATCGCGTCGGGCCCCTCGTACGGGGGCCGCCCCTCGACGGCCGCGTACAGCGTCGCCCCGAACGACCAGAGGTCGGCCGCCTGGGTGATGGGCTGGCCGGACAGCCGCTCCGGCGGCACGTACGCGGGCGACCCCATGAGCAGCCCGGTCTGGGTGATCGTGACGTCACCCTCGATGGCGGCGATGCCGAAGTCGGTCAGGACCACCCGGTCCGAGGTGAGCAGCACGTTGCCCGGCTTGATGTCGCGGTGCAGGATCCCGGAGGCGTGCGCGTGCCGCAGCGCGTCGAGCACCCGGATGCCGATCTCCGCGGCCTGGATCACGGGCAGCGGCCCGCTCTGCCGTACGGCCTGCTCAAGGGACCAGGCGCGGACCAGTTCCATGACGATCCACGGCCGGCCGTCCTCCTCGACCACGTCGTGCACGGTCACGATGCCGGGGTGGGTCAGCCGCGCGGCGGACCTGGCCTCGCGCAGCATGCGCCGGTGGGCCACCTGCTTGCCCGCGTTGTCGAGCCCGAACGGCAGGATCAGCTCCTTGACCGCCACGTCACGGGCGAGCAGCACGTCGTGCGCGTGCCAGACCATGCCCATGCCGCCCCTGCCGACCGGCGACATCAGCCGGTAGCGTCTGCCGATCAGGCGACCAGCGCCGGCGCTCGGGCTCTGCTGCGATGCGTTCCCCTCCGCGCCGGGTCCGCTGAGCACGCGGTCGGCTGCCATGTCCGCCCCTATCTCCAGCCTCATCTGTCACATGCGTCGCGTCGTACTTCCAGATTATGAGGTTTGACACGATATAGGCATGGTATTCGGGGCGGAAGCTGACCACATGCTGACAATCGCCTTGACGTGCGGAAATATCATCCATCAAGAGGGTTGATCGCCGATTCGGCCAGGGCTGTCAAGGCCGCTGTGAACGCCTCGGCGGGCGGTCTCACCAGCCCGGCGCCGACCTGCCCGGTGCCCGCGACACGCCCCGCTATACCGGTGTTGACCACGGGCAGCAGCCCGGTCCTCGCGACCAGCGTGACGTCCACGCCGACCGGAGCGCCGCGAAATCCGAGCCCCGGAATCTGGAACGCGGGATGCTCGGCCAGCGTGATCTCGTACATCGACCGGGTCGCCGCGACCGCGTCCGCCACCTCGCCGCCCACGAACCGCACGATGGCCGGAGCCGCCGCCATCGCGAACCCGCCCAGCCCCGACGTCTCCGTGATCGTCGAGTCGCCGATGTCGGGATTCGCGTCCTCCGGGCCGTACGCGCCGAGATAGAGCCCGTCCGGAACGCCCGCCGGGCCGGTGAACCACCGGTCGCCCAGCCCGGAGATCTGCACGCCGAAGTCCGTGCCGTTGCGGGCCATGGCGACGACCATCGACGAGCCGGGAACGTCGCGGGCGGCGTCGGTGCTCACCTTGGCCGCGGCCATGCCGGCGTTCAGGAAGAAGTGGTCGTTGCCGCCGATGAAGCGCAGCACCTCCGCCGCGCTCCCCGGTGAGGCGTCGACCACGGCGGGGGCCAGTTCCCGCAGCAGCAGCGAGGTCGCGGCGCGGTTGCGGTTGTGCAGCTCGTCGCCCATCTGCAGCGCCTGCGCGATCATCGCGCGCAGGTCGATCGGCCCCGTGAGCTCGACCGCGGCCGACAGCACCGGGCCGAGCACGCGGTCCATCCAGCCGAGCCGGTCGAGGACCTCCGCCCCGTACGCGCCGTAGCGCAGCACCTTGCCCAGGCCCTCGTTGAGCGAGCAGTACGCCACCCCGCCGTGCTCGGCGTCGCGCACCTCGAACATCCACATCGACGGGCTCACCACGCCGGCCATCGGCCCGACGGCCCGGTGGTGGTGGCACGGCTCCAGCCGCACCTCGCCGGAGGCCAGCCGGCGGCGGGCCTCCTCCTCGTCCCGGGCGTACCCCTCCAGCAGCATCGCGCCGATCAGCGCGCCGCGCATCGGGCCGGACGCGCGCTCCCAGTCGATGGGCGGGCCCGCGTGCAGGAACGCGGGCCCG
>NZ_QNFZ01000624.1 GCF_003313395.1 Nonomuraea lactucae
CCGCGCTCGGCTGGGCGCTGGGCCGGGCGCTCGGATCGGCGCTCGAGGCGGCGCTGGGGGTGGCGGTCCGGTCGTCCGTGGCGCGCGGGGCGCCCTTGACGGTGAACGGGACCTCTCCCTCGATCGGGTGGCCGTCGGAGGAGACGACGCGGTACGCGATCGTGTAGGACCCGTCGGGGAGCGTGCCCTTGAGCCGCTGCCGCACCACCTTGCCGTCGAGCGAGGGCCTGCCTGCCTGGTGCTGGGCGTCGCCCGCGCCGCGCACGACGACGAACGGCATGCGCACCCTGCCGGTGAACTCCAGCATGACCTCGTCCACGGTCCTGACCGTGGCGTCCTTGGCGGGGTCGCTGCGCTTGAGCGAGTCGTGCGCCAGCGCCGGAGCGGCCGTGCCCAGCACGAGAAGGGCGGAGAGGAACGCGGTGAGCGCCGCGAGAAGGGATCTCTTCATGACATCCCCAAGGCTACCGACGCCACCGCCTGGTCCCTCCCCCGCTACAACCCCACGCAGGCCAGGGCACGCCGGTAGGCCTCCGCCGCGCTGTCGGCGTCGCCGAGCTGCTCCATGGTCTCGGCCGCGGCGTACCAGGTGCCCGCGGCGCGCCGGGAGTCGGGCAGCGGCGTGAGCCAGTCGCGCACCGCGCCGAGCTCGCGCTGGGCGTCCGTCAGCAGTCCCAGGCCGCCGTAGGCGCGGCTGAGCAGCAGGTGGGCCTCGGCCTCCAGGGCCCGCGCGGTGGTCGGCAGCAGCTCCTGACCGGCGCGGCCGTGGCGGACCGCCTGCTCCAGGTTGCCCGCCGTGATCTCGGCGCGGGCCAGCTCCACCTGGGTGTTGGCGCGGTCGAGGGTGCTCGCCGAGGTCTGCGCGAGCTCCTCGTCGGCCCGCAGCAGGACGCTCCGGATCTCGTCGACGGCCTCGGGGCGGACGCGGAGCTTCAGGGTCGCGCACGCAACCCGGGTGCGGGCCAGGCTGCGCGGCTGGCCGTTCTCCGACTGGATGGCCAAGGCGCGCTCGGCGAAGGCCAGCGACTCCTCACCGTGGCCGGTGCTCTCGGCGACGACGGCGGCGTTCCAGCTGGCGGCGACGATCGAGCGGGGCGTGTTGAGTATGTCGGCCGCGTTGAGCAGCTCGGCGGCGAACTGGCGGGCGCGCAGCAGGTCGCCGCTGTGCAGGTAGGCGGTGAGCAGGGTGGCGCCGAGCTCGACCAGCCCGTCGGTCCAGGTCGGCCGGGCCGAGCCGCCGAGGATGGCCTCGCCGACCTTGATCGCCTCGCTCAGCCGGTCGCTCTGCCGGTAGACCCGGCACAGGGCGATGGCGATGTCGATCTGCCGCTCGGGGCTGAGGTCCTCGAGCTGGAGGCGGCGGAGCGTGGCGACGGCCTCGTCAAGCTCGCCGCACGCCTCCATCGCCAGCGCCAGCCCGTACTCGGTGTCTTGACGCAGCGATGTGAGACCTGCGAGGTTATGGTTCGCCAGCAGCTCCGCGAAACGGGTGCGGGCTTCCTGGACCTCACCGTTCTCGAGTGCCAGCCTCGCGTAGCCGAGCGAGAGCTCGATGTCCTCCATCTGCTCGGCGGTCACGCCGTTGAGAAGATATGACAGCGAGCAGTCCAGCTTTTGAGCCAGCAATTCGAGGACGGCGGGGGTCGGAGTACGCTTGCCGCTCTCGATCAGGGAGACGTAGCTGTCCGACAACTCGGGGTGCGCGAGCTGCGCCTGTGACAGGCCACGTTGCCGTCTTACCGTCTTAATACGGAGTCCGATCAGGTCAGATGTGGTCACAGCTGCCGCTCCCTGAGATGATTATGTCCGAACAACTCATAGGCGAGGGAGAACCCCCATGCGCACGCGCATTGCCCTGTCCGTACTCGCTGCCTTCATGACGGCAATTGTGACCGTCGGTGGCAATGCTACGGCGGCCGGAGCCGACCCGTCTCCTCCCAAGCCGTCTCCGGTCGGGAATTCTTTGGAAGTGCCCAGCTGCTGCTAGTTCGCGGTTGTTCGCCCTGATGGGCGCGGGCACCGTACCTTGACGGGCCCGACCGATGCCGCCCGCCGCACCGTGGCGGCATCGGTGCCCGGTCAGCCCGCCCGCAGGGCCAGGAAGAAGTCGACGCGGTCGGCCATGGCCGACAGGTCGCGGCCGGTCAGCTCCTCCACTCGCCTGATCCGATAGCGCACCGTGTTGACGTGCAGGTGCATCCGCCTGGCGCAGACGTTCCACGAGCCCGAGCAGTCGAGGAACGTGCCGAGGGTGCGCACCAGATCCGACTGGTGCCGCCGGTCGTAGTCGATGAGCGGCGCCAGCACCCGGGCGGCGAACGACCGGCGGACGTCCCGCGGCACCGTGGCGAGCAGCAGCGCGTGCGTGTAGATCTCGTCGCTGGTGACCACGCCGCCCGCGCGGGCCTCGGCCAGCCGCCGGGCGTGACCGGCCTCCTCGATGCCGCCCCTGATGGCGGCGGCGCCGGTCAGCGCGCCGCTGAGCCCCACGCAGACGCGG
>NZ_QNFZ01000634.1 GCF_003313395.1 Nonomuraea lactucae
TGTCCGTGGCCATGTAAAAGTCCCCACAGGTGGCCAGTTCGAGGTCACCACTGATGGCCGGTTTAGGTCCCCACTTCTCTTACGCGCTGTTCGCGTGTCGCCAGGAGGGGTGTGCCCTGAGCGGTGATCGTGACGGTGTCAGCCAGTCACGAGATCACCGCTCAGGGGGTCTGCCCGGCCATGAAGTCTTCGGGGGAAGTCATGGACATCATCGCCGCCTACCGTGAGGTGGGCACCTATCGCGGGGCCGCCGAGATGTGCGGTACCACGCACAAGACCGTCAAACGCATCATCGAGCGGGCGCTGGCCGGGGACAAGCCGCCGGGCCGCAGACGGCGCGAGCACAACTTCGATACGGTCGCCGATCTGGTGGCCGAGAAGATCAAGAGCACGGCCGGGAAGATCTCGGCCAAACGCCTGCTGCCGCTGGCCCAGGCTGCAGGGTATGAGGGATCGGCGCGTAACTTCCGCCGCCTGGTGGCCGAGGCGAAGAAGACATGGCGGCGCGATCACCATCGCGGGCGGCGGCCGACGGTCTGGACGCCAGGCGAGATGCTCGTCATCGACTGGGGCGATGCGGGCGGCGGGCTGCACGTGTTCTGCGCGGTGCTGGCCTGGTCGCGGGTGCGGTTCGTCCGTTTCGCCGACAACGAGCGGGCCACCACTACGCTGGCGTTGCTGGCCGAATGCTTCGAGGAACTCGGCGGGGTGCCCAAGGTGGTGCTGGCCGATCGGATGGGCTGTCTGAAGGGTGGCGTGGTCGCCAACAAGGTCATCCCCGCCTCTGACTACGTGCGCTTCGCCACCCACTACGCCTTCCGGCCGGACTGGTGCGAGGCCGCCGACCCGGAATCGAAGGGCATCGTGGAGCACCTGGTCGGCTACGCCAAACGTGATCTAGTCGTGCCACTGGCGCCCTTCGACGACCTGACCGCCGCCAACGTGGCCGCCCGCCAGTGGTGCGCCGAGGTCAACACGGTGACGCACTCGGAGATCTGCGCGGTCCCCGCCGAGCGCCTGGCCGGTGAGCGGGAGCTGCTGACCGCTCTGCCGTCGCTGCGGCCGGCGATCGGCAAGGCGCCCATCACCCGCAAGGTCGACCGGCTGTCTTGCGTGCGGTTCGGCTCGGCCCGCTACTCGGTGCCCACGCGGCTGATCGGCGCCCGCGTGGCGATCAGTGAACAGCAGGGCAAGCTGCTGATCTGCGACCTGGCCACCGGCGAGATCGTCGCCGACCATCTGGCGGTCGCACCCGGCGAGGCGTCGGTGGCCGATGAGCACTACGGCGGCCCCCGACCCGCACCACGCCGCGCCGCCCGGCCTCGGACCGCGGCGGAGAAGGCGTTCCTGGCACTCGGCCCGGCGGCCGAATCGTTCCTGACCGGCTCAGCCGCCGCGGGCAACACCCGGCTGAGCGGCGACCTGGTCGAGTTGGCCGGCCTGCGGGCCGCGCACGGCGAGCAGGCACTCATCGCGGCGCTGGAACGGGCAGTGACCTTCCGCCGCTGGCGAGCCGAAGACGTGCGCTCGATCCTGGCCGCGGGCGCGGGGACCCCGCATCCGGCACCCGCCGGCGATGCGCTGATCCTGGAGCTGCCGCCGGTCCCGACCCGGTCGCTGGCCGAGTACACCCTGGACAAGATCGGACAGGTGTCATGACCGCACCCACACCCGCGCCGCTGGCCGCCGACCTCGACGGCGGGCTGCGCCGCTTGAAGCTGTCCGCCATCCGGCGACTGGCGCCCGAACTGCTGGTCACCGCCCGCACGCAGCGCTGGAACCCCGAGGAGTTCCTGCGCACGCTCATCGACGCCGAACTGGCGGCGCGTGATGCCTCCAACGCCCGCGCCCGGATGAAGGCCGCCGCCTTCCCCGTGCTCAAGACCATCGAGGAGTTCAACGTCGCGGCCTCCTCCATCCCGAAGGCGACCTTCGACTACCTCGCCTCGCTGGAGTGGGTCCGAGCGGCGGAGAACTACTGCGCGGTCGGCCCGGCCGGCACCGGCAAATCCCACAGCCTCATCGCCCTGGGCGTCGCCGCCATCCAGGCCGGCCACAAGGTCCGCTACTTCACCGCCGCCGAACTGGTCGAAACCCTCTATCGCGGGCTGGCCGACAACTCCGTCGGCCGCGTCATCGAGAACCTGCTACGCGCCGACCTGATCATCATCGACGAGGTCGGCTTCGCCCCGCTCGATGACACCGGCGCCCAACTGCTGTTCCGCCTCGTCGCCGCCGCCTACGAACGCCGCGCGCTCGGCATCGGCTCGCACTGGCCCTTCGACCAATGGGGACGCTTCCTGCCCGAACACACCACCGCCGTCAGCCTGCTGGACCGGCTCCTGCACCACAGCATCGTCGTGGTCACCGAGGGCGAGTCCTTCCGGATGAAACAGGCACGAACCAGGACACCAGCACGCCTCACCAAGAAGTAGTCAACTACGAAGACCCGGGGACTTCTACATGGCCATCAGCGGCGACACGCACTTGGCCGTTGACA
>NZ_QNFZ01000626.1 GCF_003313395.1 Nonomuraea lactucae
CCGCCGCTGAGCGCCGGACCCAGCAGCCCGGCCACCGCCGCGACGGCGACCAGCGCGGCGTCGGGCACCCGTCCCAGGCCGAGCAGGACGGCCAGCAGGCCCGCGGTGTAGCCGAGCAGGCACCGTCCGACCATCCTGCCCGGCCGCTCGGCGCGGTCGAGCAGGGCCCCGAGTAACGGCCCGCCGACGGCCGCCGACGCGGTCAGCCCGGCCATCAGCCACGACGCCATGACGGGGGAGCCGGTCATCGCTAGGCCCATGAGGAGGAGCGCGGGGCCGGACATCTCGTTGCCGGTGCGCGCGGCCACGGCCCCGACCATGTAACGGGACATCATTATCGAGACGTTACCGGATCTGACCCCCTCGAATGGGTGTTTGAAGGGTCACATACACTCGGCATCATGAGGCCAGTTTTCCAAGCGTCTCTGCTCGGTCTTGACGAGGACATCGGCGTGGGCCCGCTCGGGGGCGCGGTCCGCAGGACGACCCTCGACCACGGGGCGTGGATCGACGTCCTGCCGGGCTGGATGGCGGGGGCCGACGCGCTGTTCGACCGGCTGGTGGACGTCGTGCCGTGGCGGGAGGAGCGGCGGCGGATGTACGACAAGGTCGTCGACGTGCCGCGGCTGCTGAAGTTCTACGACGAGGAGGAACCACTGCCCGACCCGGTGCTCGACGACGCCATGCGGGCGCTCAACTCCCACTACCACGACGAGCTGGGTGAGCCGTTCCGCACGGTGGGTCTGTGCTTCTACCGCGACGGCCGCGACAGCGTCGCCTGGCACGGAGACACCATCGGCAGGGGCGGCACCGAGGACACCATGGTCGCGATCCTCTCGGTCGGCACCCCGCGCGCCCTGCTGCTGCGCCCGCGAGGCGGCGGCCACTCCATCCGCCACGACCTGGGCCACGGCGATCTGCTGGTGATGGGCGGCAGCTGCCAGCGCACGTGGGAGCACGCCATCCCCAAGACCACCCGGCCGACGGGGCCGCGCGTCAGCATCCAGTTCCGCCCACGCGGCGTCCGCTGAGCACCCAGCGGTAGGGCCACCGCCGCAGCGCCCCGTCTCCGGCGCCGCAGGGGGGATAAGAAGCTGCAGGGTGATCAGACTCAGAGGGGGTCGCAGGGGGATGGCCACGGGTCCTGCAAGGCGGGTTGGCCGCCCGGCGGGCCGGGTCCGGTGCCGTCCAAGACGTTCAGGGGTGCTGGAGGACTTTCAGAGGTGCTGGAGGATGTTCAGGGTTGCCGGAGGAGGGTGAGCCGGGCGACCCTGCCCTGCTCACCGGCCGCCCAGCATGACAGGTCCTTGGCGCACGCCACCGTGTCGAACGAGCCGCCGTCGAACGTCCGCCACGCCTTCCCGCCCGTGTACGTCACGTCACTCCCCGAAGGCCCGACGGCGATCGCGGCGAACGGCAGGTACGGCACCCACGTCACCCCCGACCGGTACGCCGGGGGAGGCGCCGTGGCAGCCTGCCAGGTGGCCCCACCGTCCCGGGTGACCGCCGCGGCGCTGGGAGACTGCTGGCCCGGCCGGTAGTCGCCGCCCACCGCGATGCCACGCCCCCGGTCGCGGAACGCCAGCGCGAACACGCCCCGCGCCGGGTCGCCGGCAGGGACCGACGTGTCGGTCACCGTCCAGGTGCGCCCCCGGTCGCCGGAGTGGAACACCCGGGACCGCTCCGCCCCGCCGCTGGCCAGCCAGGCGTCACGCCCGCCCCGCGTGACCAGGCACTGGCCGCTCGCGGCGAACCCCGCCTCACCCGGCAGCGCCTCCGGCATGCCGCCGGACGGCAGCACCTGCCAGCTCCGGCCGCCGTCCTCGGTGGCGAGGATCCGGAACCTGCCGTCCACCGGGTCGCTCATCGCCAGCCCGTGGCGCCGGTCGAAAAAGGCCATGCAGTCGTAGAAGGCCCTCGGTTCGTCGTTCCTGAACGCCTCGGTCCAGGTACGGCCGGAGTCCTCCGTCCGGTAGATCCGCGAGTCCGTTCCCTCGCCGATCGACAGGACCGCGGCCCGGCGCGCGTCGAACGCCTCCACGTCCCGGAACTGCAACGTCTCCGTGCCGGGCGGCGAGACGTTCTCCCAGGTGGCCCCGCCGTCCGCGGTGCGCAGCACGGTGCCGCCGGAACCGGAGGCCCACACCACGTCCCGGCTCACCGGCGACAGCCCGCGCAGGCGCGCAGTCACCCCCGTCTCCTTGAGCTCCCAGCCAAGCGCGGGCACGTCGGCGCGGGCAGGCAGTGGAGCGGCGAGCAGGCAGGCCGCCGCCAGCACCCCGAACGCGAATCGAAGCCTCATGCCGGGCAAACTAGCCCAAAAGATCAAGGTCGTCCATGCCGGGAACCGCCTCCCGGCACCGCAGAACTGACTCGCCGCCTGCCGACGGGCACGCCGCACACCATGGCCCGTGCGGGTGGGCCCCACCTCATCGGCCCAGCGGCGGCGGCGCCGGCCGGCCCGCCACCGTCGCGGTGACGCGTCACCGCGCACTGCGTCGCGCCGCCACGGCCG
>NZ_QNFZ01000628.1 GCF_003313395.1 Nonomuraea lactucae
CGAGGGAGCGGCGGCTGCGCGAGCTCCAGGCCGAGCTGGCCGCCTGCCTCGACCGCTGGCGGCCGGCCGCCCACCGGCACCGGCTCGCCGAACGCATCGCGGCCCTGGCCAGCGGCACGTCGAGCGACAACCAGTGGAGCATGAGCCTGTCGTCGTTCGTGCTCGGCGAGCGGCTCAGGCAGGTGGTCGACGCCGCCAACGAACGCCTCGACCACATGTCGGCCGGCCGCTACCTGCTCCGGCACGACCTGCGCAAGACGGCGGGCGCGCGGGGGCGTTCGGGCGGTGGGCTCGGGCTGCGGGTCTGCGACGGCTGGACCGGCGTCGACCGTGACCCGGCGACGCTGTCCGGCGGGGAGAGCTTCATCACCTCGCTGGCGCTGGCCCTCGGGCTGGCCGACGTGGTGACGGCGGAGGCGGGCGGCGCCGAGATCGGCACGCTGTTCGTGGACGAGGGGTTCGGCACTCTGGACGAGGACACGCTGGACGGCGTCCTCGACATCCTCGACGGGCTACGCGACGGCGGGCGCGCGGTCGGCATCATCAGCCACGTCCCCGAGCTGCGCTCACGCGTCCCCGCCCAGCTCAAGGTGGCCAAGACCCGCACCGGCTCGACCCTCTCGACGACCGGCACGGCCTGAGCAGCCTGGCCCCTGCAGCGGAGCCGCTTGCGAGACGGCGCAGTCAGGGAACGAAGGGAGCCGTAGCGCATCGGGACGGACACCAGCAAGGGAAGCTGTACTGCCCGCTCAAAGGGAGGCAGCACAGCATGAGTACCGTCAACCCTTGGCAACGATGCGTTCCGCGTTCTCGACCCACCCTCTGAAGATTCGCGGGACAGTAGCGAGCGCCGATTCGTGCTTACCGATCATCTCCTTCTGGTATGCGGCCTGGAGGGCCTTGTAGGTGCCGACGAGGTTGACCTTCTGCTGGCATAACCCATCGGCCTGGGCGACGCGTTTCTCGTCCTCGCCCGCGGGAGACTCGGCCCGGCGGCCTGCCCATCGCGGATCGTGGCGGGCCGCGGACGGCTCCGCATATCGCATGCCGTTGCCGGCCATGCAGCTACTCCAGGCGAGAAATGCCGTCCGCATGCGGCTGTCACGCAGTGCGGAGAATCTGGACTCGGCAGCCAAGTCGCGCGGATCAACGGGAAGCTCGGTGACGACGTTCGTCGTACCGGTCGCGCGGACCTTTCGATCCCCATCTTCCGCACAGCCACCCGCCGGGACGCTGATTCCGGACGTGGTTCTGACCGTCTTGCCCATGTACGCGTCCAGCGCCTCCTGGCTGGGCCCTGCAGTGGTGGCCGCGCGGCGGTCGAAGATCAGCGGTTGCCTTGGAGAGATCCCTGGATAGCCTGACTTGCCCGCCTCTGCCGGATCCACATAATCAATGAGATCGGCTTCCTTGTAACTTGTGGTGGCGGCCATGGGCACGGTGTCGATCTTCCATTCCTTGTACCCGAGAGCGTGCATGCAGTCCCGCGCCGCAAGGCTCCTGGCCTTCGCGATCAGCTCGATGTCCTCCATCGGTGTCATGTACGGATCCAGCGGCATCGCGATGATCTTGCTTTTCGTGACTTCCGGGATATCGCCGAGGGGCGGTTCCGTTGCGGGATCGGAACTAGGCGGGGCGACTGACGGCGGTGGTGTCGTCGTCGCGCGGGCCTGCGTGGAAGCCGCGGCAGGGACCAGCGAATCGCGTGCGGGAGGGCCGCTGGAACTCGATGTTACGAGCACTGATACGCCCGTGATCAGGAGGACGGTTACTGTGGCGACAGCCGGCACGGCCAATCTCCTGCTGAGGTCAGGTCTTTCGGTCAACGCTCCTTCTCCATTCCTCATGGGTACTAGCCCAGCCAGCCGTTCCAGGTACACCGCAAATTGATGATCTGCGCGCCGCTGAACAGGGCGCAGCCGTTGTCCCTCGCGGGGATGCCGGAGTGTCCCAGGTACACGCGCGCGTCGCCCTCGTTGATGAGGCCCCAGGAAAGGGCATCCCAGTTGGGGTCGTTGTTGCAGCCCGCTCGGTTGATCAGCTGCCACCGTTGCTCGATATAGGGGGTGCGCCACTGCCTCGACTGCCGCCGCCCCAATTGTTTTGGATGATGCCCCAGAAGCAGCCGCTCTGACTGTACATCGACAGACCGCTGTTGGCGTTGGCGTACCTGAGATAGCCGTTGCTGGCCGCATATTCCCACCAGCGCTGGTTCATTGATGTGGGATTCTCCGGCCACACGATCACTTCACCACCGACGCTCGTCGACGACAGCCAGATCTCCAGATAATTGTTGTTGGCCTGGTTCTGCCAGAGGACTCTCCCGTCGGCGTGGGCGGCGTGGGTCGACAGCAGTGTGAGCGCGACCAGGGCGATGAGCGTGCCGGCTCCGAGTCGCCCCGCTCGCACCCAAAGGCCGGTGGAGGATTTATTCACTCTATGAGCCCTTTTCATCCCTTGGCGGTGGCCTGCTGGTCACAGCATGATCGCGAGGTCGACGTTTGCCTGCCGACATCA
>NZ_QNFZ01000629.1 GCF_003313395.1 Nonomuraea lactucae
CCGCCGGCTGGGAGAGGTCGGCGGCGAGGTGGGTCACGCCCGCGACGGCCGGCGCGCGCCGCGAGACGCCGATGCGCGTGTCCACCACGGCGGGCGTGGCCGCCAGGCACGCCGCTCCGATCCCGCTCGACGCCCCGGAGATCCAGGCGATCCTCATGTCGTGCTCCTTACGCCTTGCACACTGCCACATCCTTGCATTGTCGATTCTCAATGTCTATATCGATTATTCCTCGCCAACAGCGAGGGTCGAGTGCTAGCATCAGTATCGATTCTGCCGACAACAATCGTTTGGAGGGCCGTTGCGGATAGCGAACGATGCCGGCCGCCTCGTGCTGGTGCGGGACGGTGGCGGCCTGGACGTTGAGAAGGCGAGCGACGGGCTCTTCGGCCCCGACCCGCAGAGCGTGTACGAGCGCTGGGGCGAGTTCCGCGCGTGGGCGGGCACGGCCGAGGGCGAGGTCGCGCCGATCGCGCCCGAGACGCTCCAGGCGCCGGCCCCGCGACCGCGCCAGGTCTTCGCCATCGGGCTGAACTACCGGGCCCACGCCGAGGAGTCGCAGCTCGACGAGCCCGAGTTCCCCACCACCTTCACCAAGTTCCCCACCTCGTTCACCGGCGCCTTCGCCACGGTCCACCTGCCGAGCGACACGGTGGACTGGGAGGTCGAGCTCGTCGCCGTCATCGGCGCCCGGGCCCACGAGGTGGCGGCGGCCGACGCGTGGGACCACGTCGCGGGCCTGACCGTCGGCCAGGACCTCAGCGACCGCACGGTCCAGCTCCGTCCCCCCGTGCCGCAGTTCTCCCTGGGCAAGTCCTTCCCCGGGTTCTCGCCGACGGGCCCCGAGCTCGTGACCCCCGACGAGCTACCCGACCGGGACGATCTGGAGATCTCGTGCGCCATCGACGGTGAGCTGATGCAGCAGTCGCGCACCTCGCACATGATCTTCCCGATCCCGGTGCTCATCGAGAAGATCTCGGCCATCTGCCCGCTGCTCCCCGGTGACGTCATCTTCACCGGCACCCCGAGCGGGGTGGGGGCCGTACGGGAGCCGAAGCGCTTCCTGCGGCCGGGAGAGGTGCTGGAGAGCCGGATCGGCGGGATCGGCGCCATGCGCAACCGCATGGCCCCGGGTGCGGGCCGATGAGGTACGTGACGTACGAGAGCCCGGCCGGCCCGCGCGTGGGCGCGCTCGTGGACGGCGAGGTCGCGGACCTCGGCTTCGACGGCGACATGGTCGCGTTCATCGAGGCGGGCGCCCCCCACGGCCGCCTGCGTGCGCTCGGCCACGCGCCGCGTCTGCTCGCGCCACTGCGGCCCCGCTCGATGCGCGACTTCCTGCAGTTCAAGGGGCACCTGGACAACGCGCTGACGCGGCTGGGGCGCGACATCCCCGAGGAGTTCTGGACCGTCCCGGCCTACTACAAGGGCATGCCCGACACCGTCATCGGTCCCGGTGACGTCATCCCCTGGCCGCGCTACACCGAGCGCCTCGACCACGAGCTCGAACTCGGCTGCGTCATCGGCCGGGCCGGGGCCGACATATCCGCCGGCCGGGCGAGCGACCACATCTTCGGCTGGACCATCTGGAACGACCTCTCGGCCCGCGACGTGCAGACCCGCGAGGTGCCTCTCTCGCTCGGCCCCGCCAAGGCGAAGGACTGGGACGGCTCGAACGTCCTCGGACCGTGCGTCGTGACCCACGACGAGGTCGACGGCGGTTCCGTCGAGATGATGGTCCGGGTGAACGGCGAGGAATGGGGGCGCGACCACTCCTCGTCGATGCGGTTCGGTTTCGCCGAGCTCATTGCGTACGCGTCGCAGGACCAGCGGCTCTTCCCCGGGGAACTGCTCGGGTCCGGCACCGCCTCCGGCGGCTCCGGGCTCGAGATCGACCGCTGGATCTCGTCCGGAGACCGGATCGAGATGGAGATCGAAGGCATCGGCATCCTGGCCAACGTGGTCGGGGAGAAAGGCAAGGGACCATGGCATTCGTCGTGACGGCTCTGTGGACGGCCAGGGCCGGCGAGGAGGACGAGGTCGCGAGGATCATCGGGCTGCTCGTCGGCCCGTCGAGGGACGAACCCGGCAACCTCCTCTACCAGCCCCACCGCGACCCCGAGGACCCGCGCCGGTTCTTCCTCTACGAGCAGTACACGGACCGGGCCGCCTACGAGGCGCACGGCGCCTCCGAGCACTTCCAGACCCTGGGCTTCGGCCAGGCCATCCCGCTGCTGGAGTCCCGCGAGCGCTGGTTCTACGAGACGTGGGAGCCGACCGGCTCCCAGGCGGGCTGAGGGGGACCGCCATGGCGATCGCGAGCACCGACCCGGTGACCGGGCGGACCTGGCGGACGTACGACGCTCTCGGCGCCGGAGCCGTGGAGGAGCGACTGGCCCGCGCGGCCGCGACCTGGGCGACGTACCGGACGACCCCGCTGGAGCGGCGCGCCGCCTGGCTGGAGGCCGCCGCGGGCCTGTTCGAGGAGCGGGCGGGCGAGCTGGCCGTCCTGGCGGCCCGCGAGATGGGCAAGCCCGTCTCCGCCGGGCGGGCG
>NZ_QNFZ01000631.1 GCF_003313395.1 Nonomuraea lactucae
CGGGCCTGCGGCGCGCGCGGCGCAGCGCGGCCAGGTCCAGCTCGGCGGCGGCGACCAGCGACTCGCCCGCTCCCGCCCGCGCTAGCACGCGCCCCTCGTGGTCGATCACCTCCGAACCTCCGTTGGCGGAGTCGCGCGGGATCGGGATGCCCGTGAGCCCGCCGCTGTTGGCCGAGACGACGAAGGCGAGGTTCTCCACGGCCCTGGCCCGGCGGGCGATCGCCTTCGGCGTGAGCAGGGGGGACGCCGCCTCGGAGGTCGGGTTGCAGAAGATCTCCGCGCCGCGCAGGGCGAGCGCGCGGGCCAGCTCGGGGTGGAGGATCTCCTCCGAGGCGATGGCCGCCAGGTTGCCGATCTCAGTGCGGGCCACGGGCAGCACGCCATCGCAGCCGTAGATCTCCAGGTAGCGCTCCCACACGTCGTACGGCCCGGGCGTGAACATGGAGTGCAGCCTCCGGTAGCGCAGCACCACCTCCCCCGAGGGGGAGAGGATGACGCACGCCTGGAAGTACAGCCCGGGGAAGTGCTCGTCGCTCTCGTAGGCGTTCACGCAGAGGAACACGTCGTGGCCGGAGGCGATCCGGGCCAGCGCCGGGTACTCGGGGCCACCGGGGTCGAGCGCGGCCTTGTCGCGCCACTCGGCGAAGCTCTCGCGCGCCGGGAAACCGGTCAGCGCGTACTCCGGCAGCACCACCAGCCGCAGGTCGGCGCCGATCCACGCCTTGGAGCCGCCCACCTGCCGGTCGACGCGGTCGATCGCGGCGCGGATCGCGGCCCGCGGATCCGCCACGTCGTTGACCGCCCTGGTCTCGATCTGCAGGGCGAGGGCGCGCAGCGACGTCACCCGGCGACCCGCCTCTCGTTGATCAGCGTCCGCCGCACGCACTCGCCGTCCTTGATCCACTGCCACACCCTGTTGCGCGACGCGCCGTCCTCGCTCAGCACGATCAGCTCGAACAGCCGCAGGTTCTCGCTCTCGGCCTTGTAACGCCAGCTCAGGTAGATCGTGCTGTCGTCGAGCTCCCAGAACTCGCCCTCCAGCCGGTCGGTGTCGAACCCGCACCGCCCGCCCCCCAGGTAGACGCCGGGGAACTCGTGCACCTCGACGCGCCCGTCGTCCCAGGTGTAGCGGTTGGTCTGGTGGTAGGCCGCGTCGTCCACCACGGCGCACGTCATCTCGGCGCGGTGCCGGTCGACGACGGAGCCTTCGCGGTCGACGTGCACGTACTCGCCGGCCCACCGGCCCTCGTGGCGCGCCAGCAGGGGCATGTCCGCGCGCAGTCCCATGATCTACTCCTCGGTCGGGTGCCACCAGGGGTCGGCGGCCTCGGATCTGTTCACCAGGAACGCCCTGCGGCGCAGGAAGCGGCCGATCGAGGCGGCGCCCATGCGGGAGCCGCCGAGGCCAGACAGCCGGAACGAGTGCTTCTCGCCCTCGTGGACGAGCGCCGTCAGCGAGGCGTCGTTGACGCTGACCGCGCCCGCCTGGAGCCGGGCGGCCACGGCCATGGCCTGCTCCTCGCGGCCGGCGAACACGGCGGCCGACAGCCCGTACACCGAGTCGTTGGCCAGGGCCACGGCCTCGTCGGGCCCGTCCACGGCCATGACGGGCAGGAGCGGGCCGAACGTCTCCTCGGTCATGACCAGCATCGAGTGGTCCACGGACGAGAGCACGGTCGGGCGGCACCAGTGGCCGCCGCCGTGCCGTTCGATCCGGCCGCCCGTGTGAACGGCGGCGCCCTTGGCGACGGCGTCGGCGAGATGGGCGGCGATCACGCCTTCGTGCCCCGGTTCGATGATCGGCCCGATGGGGCCGCCCTCGCAGGTCAGCCTCACCCGGGCCGCCTTGGCCGCGAGCAGGGCGAGGAACTCGTCGTGGACTCCGCGCGCCACGTACACGCGCTCGATCGACTGGCAGGACTGACCGGCGTTGGCGGTGCCGCCCCACAGGATCGCCGAGGCGGCCCGGTCCAGGTCGGCCCCGTCGAGCACGATCGCCGGGTCCTTGCCGCCCAGCTCCAGGAAGGCCGGGACGAACGCCCTGGCGGCCGCCTCGGCCACCCGCCGCCCCGCCGGCACGCCGCCCGTGAAGACCACGGCGTCCACCAGGCCCACCAGCGCGGCGCCGGTCTCGGCACCGCCCTCGACCACCCTCAGCGGCAGTTCCTCGGGCACCAGGCGCATCAGCGGCTCGATGAACCTCGGCGTGACCTCGCTCGGCTTGACCAGCACCGCGCAGCCGGCGGCCAGCGCGGGCACCGCGTCGATGAGCCCCAGCAGCAGCGGGAAGTTCCACGGGCTGATCACCCCCACCAGCTCGTACGGCACCGCGTCGCCGCCCACCACGATCGCCGGACCTCCCGGCGGCCCCGGCAGGGAGGCGGGCGTCTCGGGCGGCGGGGCGAGCAGCGCGGGCGCCTGGCGTACCCAGCGGGCGACCAGCCCGGCGACGATCCGCTGTTCCAGCACCGACTCCGCCACGCGGCCGGTGTCGGCCACGAGCGCGGCTAGCAGGTCGTCGTCGGCGGCCAGCGCGGCGCCGAACCTCGACAGC
>NZ_QNFZ01000632.1 GCF_003313395.1 Nonomuraea lactucae
GGACCCGCGACCGGTGCCCGGCTGGCCGCGGCTCGACTGGTCGATGGACGCCGCGCTGCTGCTGGCCGCGCTCGCCGCCCGGGCCGGCGACCGGGTCGACTTCCTCGCCTACGACCGGGCCGTACGGGCCTGGCTGGCCGGGGCCTCGCGCACCGAGCTGCTGTCGTCGCTGGTGAACGTGATGGCCCCGATCGAGGCCGAGCTCATCGAGGCCGACTCGCAGGGCATGGTCGCCTCCATCCTGTCGCGGGCCAGGCGGCGCTGCCTGGTGGTGCTGCTCACCGATCTCAACCCGGCCGCGATGGAGGAGGGGCTCATGCCGGTGCTGCCCCAGCTCTCCTCGCGCCACCTGGTGCTGGTGGCCGCGGTGTCCGACCCCCGCGTGGCCGCCATGGCGGCGCGGCGGGAGTCGGCCGAGGACGTGTACGACGCGGCGGCGGCCGAGCACACGCGGCTGGCCCGCAGGCGGCTGACGGCGAGGCTGCGCCGCCACGGCGTGGAGGTGGTCGACGCGGCCCCGGACGACATCGCGCCGGCGCTGGCCGACGCCTACCTGGCGCTGAAGGCCGCCGGACGCCTCTAGCCCGGAGGCCGGTCGGGTGGCAGGTGACCCGGAGCGTCCCATGGCAGTCCGGCGCCTGGGCGCTCCTTGGCGGTCCGGCGGGATCTCCAGGCGTCCACGAACAACCTCTCCTGCCCGTTGAGACCTGCCAGGACGCCGTGCGGATGCCATCTATCGCCGCGTGCCATCCATCGCCGCGGAGCGGGACAGGTCAGGCGGTCGGGGCCACGTCGGGGGCGCGTTCGAGGTCACCGGTCTCGTTCTGCCGCGCGGCCCTCCGCCCGAACGCCACCACGTACGCGAGGAACACCACCTCGGCGAGCACCCCGATGGCGATCCGCGCCCAGGTGGGCAGGCCCGACGGGGTGACGAACGCCTCGATCAGCCCCGACACGAACAGCACCACGACGAGCCCGAGCGCCACGCTCACCACCGCCCTGCCCTGCTCGGCCAGCACGTCGACGCGCTTGCGCGGACCGGGATCGACGATCGTCCACCCCAGCCGCATGCCGACGGCCGCGGCGAGGAAGACCGCGGTGAGCTCCAGCAGCCCGTGCGGGGTGATCAGTCCGAAGAAGATGTCCAGCTTGCCCCTGGAGGCCATGAGGCCGGCCGCCACGGCGACGTTCTCGGCGTTGGCCCAGAGCACGAGCGGGATGGGCAGCCCCATGAAGATCGCGTAGATGATGACCTGTGCCGACACCCAGGCGTTGTTGATCCACACGCGGCCGGCGAAGGAGGCGGCGGGGTTCTCGGAGTAGTAGTCGGCGAAGTCGTGCTCCACCATCTGGGTGATCTCGTCCGGGGAGGCGATGGCCGCCTGCACGTCGGGATCGCCGGCCACCCAGGCCCCCAGCAGCCAGGACACCGCGAGGAACGCCAGCCCGGTGGCCAGCCACCACCACCTCGCCCGGTAGGCCACCACGGGGAACGACACCGTGAAGAACCTGCCGAACTCCCGCCAGGCCGGGGTGCGCGCCCCCGTCACCGCCGACCTGGCCCTGGCGACCAGCGCGGACAGGCGGCCGACGAGCATCGCGTCGGTCGAGGCCGAGCGGACGATCGACAGATGCGTGGACACTCTCTGGTAGAGGTCCACCAGCTCGTCCACCTCCGCTCCGGTCAGGGACGAGCGGCGCTTGACCAGGTGCTCCAGCCGGTCCCATACGGGGCGGTGCGTCGTGACGAAGGCATCGATGTCCACCCGACCATTCTGGCCGGTCGATCAAGCGGCCATTGCCGTTAGGCTCCACGTATGTCAGAGGTTGTGACCGGAGACGCCGTCGTCGTCGAGGTGCGCGTCGCGCAGATGCCCTCCCGCGCCCTGGCGCTCGCCATCGACCTGGCGGTGCAGCTCACCGTCCTGATCGGCACCGGGGTGGCGCTGCAGGCGTTCTCGGTGATCTCCGATCCGGCGATGTTCGCCGCGGTGTCGATCGCGCTGAGCGTGCTGGTCCTCGTCGGCTACCCGGTGATCTTCGAGTCGGCCAGCCGGGGGCGCAGCCTCGGCAAGCTGGCGCTGGGGCTCAGGGTGGTCAGCGACGACGGCGGCCCCGAGCGGTTCAGGCAGGCGCTGTTCCGCGGGCTGGCGGGGGTGGTGGAGTTCTGGATGTTCTCAGGGGCTCCGGCGTTGATCTCGTCGCTCGTCTCGGAACGCGGCAAGCGGCTCGGCGACGTCTTCGCGGGCACGATCGTGATCTCCGAGCGCGGGCCGCGGGACCTGGGGCAGGCCCTCTGGATGCCGCCGCCGCTGGCCGCCTGGGCGGCGACGCTGGAGCTCTCCGGGCTTCCGGAGGACGTGGCCATGGCCGCCCGGCAGTACCTCGCCCGCTGGCACGACCTGTCGCCTCGCGTCCAGCACGAGATGGGGGTGCGGATCGCGACGCAGGTCGCGACGTCCGTCTCGCCTCCCGCGCCGCCCGGTGTGCCGCCGCACGCCTACCTGAGCGCGGTCCTGGCCGAGCGCCGCAGGCGCGACCAGGCGCGGCTGGCGCAGCGCGCGGCCGGCTTCCC
>NZ_QNFZ01000630.1 GCF_003313395.1 Nonomuraea lactucae
CGCCTGACGGGCGCCGCCTGACGGGCGCCGGTGGACGCCGGGCGGCTCCGGCGGCGTGCCCGCAGGGGGTCAGCGGGGGTCCGCAGGGGTCAGCTGGGGTCAGTAGGGGTCAGTAGGGGTCACAGTATGGAGTAAGTAGGGAGTCAGGGGCGCCCGTGGGCGGTGGTGAGGCGAGGCGGAGGGCCTCGGCGGCGACCGCGCGGCGCAGGCCGCGGATGCCGTCACGGCCGCGCACCGGGTGGACGGCGTTCGTCAGCAGCACCACCGTCAGCCGCCGGTCGGGGTCCACCACCAGCGAGGTGCCGGTGAACCCCGAGTGCCCGTACGCGCCCGCCAGCGGCCCCACGATCGCCGGGTCGCCGATGCGGACCCCCAGCCCGTGGCGGAAGGCCGCGCCCTCGGCCCCCTGGTCGCGGACCATCTCGGCCACGCTCTCCGGGCGCAGCAGCGCGCCGCCGCCGAGCCGCAGCGTCTCGCCGAACGCGAGCAGGTCGTCGGCCGTGGCGAACACCCCCGCGTGCCCCGCTACGCCGCCCAGGCCGTAGGCGGTCTCGTCGTGGACCTCGCCGCGCACGCAGCCCGGCCCCGCGCGTTCCGGTTTCCACTCCGTGGCGGCGATCCGCGGCAGCAGGCCCGGCGCGGGCCGGTATCCGGTGTCGCGGAGGCCGAGCACGTCGGTGACCCGGGCGCGGACCAGCTCGTCCAGCGGCGCGCCGCCGGCCAGCTCGGCCACCCGGCCGGCCGTGACCATGCCGACGTCGGTGTACAGGTAGGGGCCGCCGACCGGCTCGGTGACCGGTGTGTCGATCATGGCGGCCAGCCGGGTGGCGGGGTCCGCGTCCGGCAGTTCGAGGTCGATGCGGCGGGTGGACCGCAGCCCGGCCGTGTGGGTGAGCAGGCGGCGCGTGGTGATCCGCGCGTCCCGCCCGGGGAGCCACGCCGCCACCGGCTCGTCCAGGTCCAGGTCGCCGTCCTCGGCCAGGGAGAGCAGGACGGCCGTGGTGAACAGCTTGCTGATCGAGGCCAGGTCGAAGATGGAGTCGCGGCGCGCGGGCGGCCGGTCGCGGGCGGGGGTCCCGTCGGCGTCGGCGTACCGGACGAGCTCGCCCGTCGCCGCCGACGCCGCGACCCGGCCGTCCACGGCGATCAGCGCGACCGCCGCCGAGCAGACGCGCGGCACCGCGCCGGCCAGGATCGCCTCCAGCCGATCGGACATCGCCCGGCCTCTCTCGATCTCGGCTCCCCCTCGATCCCAGCTGTCCCTGATCCCGGCTGTCCCTGATCCCGGCTTTCCCTTGTCTCGCCGCGGTCTCCTGTGATCCTGCCGTGTGCGACCGCCTGGCCGGCTCCCTCAGCCGGGCCCCCTCCTCCTTGGCCCGGTTGCGGGCGGTGGGTCAGCCGCTCAGCGCGTCGCTGAGGCGCTCGCCGTGCGACTCCAGCAGCGCGCGCGCCTCCTCAGCCCCGAGCCCGTGCTGGATCATCACCACCGCCGTCTTCGCCTGCCCGTCGGCCGCGTCCACCGCCTTGGCCGCCGTCTCGCGGTCGGCGCCGGTGATCTCGCTGACCATGCGGATCGCCCGGTCGGCCAGCTTGCTGTTCATCGCCGACATCTCGATCATCCGGTTGCCGTACGTGCGGCCGAGACGCACCATGGAGATGGTGGAGATCATGTTGAGCACCAGCTTCTGGGCGGTGCCCGCCTTGAGCCTGGTCGAACCGGCCACGACCTCGGCGCCCACGACCACCTCGATGGCGTGCTCGGCGGCGGCCGACAGGGGAGCGCCGTCGTTGCACGACAACCCGACGGTGAGCGCGCCCCGCCTGGCGGCCTCCACCAGCGCGCCCAGCACGAACGGCGCGCGACCGCTGGCCGAGACGCCCACCACCGAGTCGAGCGGTCCCACCTCCAGGCCCGCCAGCGCGGCGGCGCCCCCGTCGGCGTCGTCCTCGGCGCCCTCGACGGAGCGGGTGAGCGCCTCGGGGCCGCCGGCGATCACGCCTTGGACGAGCCCGGGGTCGGTGCCGAAGGTGGGCGGGCACTCGGAGGCGTCGAGCACGGCCAGCCGGCCCGACGTGCCCGCCCCCACGTACAGCAGCCGCCCGCCCGCCCGCATCCGCGTGGAGATCGCGTCGATCGCGGCTGAGATCGCCGGGATCGCCACCGCGACGGCGGCGGGCACCGCGGCGTCGGCCTGGTTCATGAGCCGCGCGATCTGCTCGGTGGGCAGTCGGTCGATCTGGCTGTAGCGAGGGTCGCTCTGCTCGGTCGCCAACTCCGGTAGGGGATCGGTCATGACGCTAATTTCCACCCTTTGCTTCTCTATTGTAAAGAACTTCCAATACTCCGCGTTCATGGCACGTTCCCGGCGGAGCCCGCGGCCGGCCGTTCCGTGACATCCAGTGACATCCAGTGACATCACGCCAGGTCGCGGCGGTAGAGCCAGAAGACCCGCTCGGCCCGCGCGCCCACCGCGCGCGAGTAGAACCGCAGCGGGCCGACCCATCCGATCTGCGCGGCGACCATCCCGGCGCCGCGCATGTCGGCCAGGCAGCGGCGCAGCAGCACGCCGCCCAGGCCCAGCCCCCGCGCGGCCGGCG
>NZ_QNFZ01000633.1 GCF_003313395.1 Nonomuraea lactucae
CCCAACCGGGGCCCGCCCCAACCGGGCCGCCTCCAACCGGGCCCGCCAGTCAGGCGGGGCGCGTCGGCCGGGGCCCTGAGGGCAGCGCATGCCGGACGCCCGCCGCGGCTCGGGCATACCCGGAGGCCGGGCCCCAGGCGCTACCCCAACCAGGACGAGTCAGGACAGGGCGGGTCAGGACAGGGCGGGTCATGACGAGGCGGGTCAGGACAGGGCGCCCGGGGTGATCAGCCCCGTCTCGTACGCCAGCACCACCGCCTGCACCCGGTCGCGCAGCCCCAGCTTGGTCAGCACGTTGCCGACGTGCGTCTTGACCGTTGTCTCGCTCACCACCAGCTTCGCGGCGATCTCCGCGTTGGACATGCCCTTGGCGATCAGCCGCAGCACCTCCAGCTCCCGCTCGGTAAGCCGGTCCAGCCGCGCCGGCGTGGCCTGCTCGTGCGCCGACGGCAGCCGGGCCGCGAACCGGTCGAGCAGCCGCCTGGTCACGCTGGGCGCCACGATGGCGTCGCCCCCCGCCACCACCCGGATCGCCTGCACCAGCTCGTCCGGCGGCACGTCCTTCAGCAGGAACCCGGACGCCCCCGACCGCAGCGCCTCCACGATGTACTCGTCGAGGTCGAACGTGGTGAGCACCAGCACCTTCGGCACGTGCGCGGTCGGGGCCGCCTCGCGCACGATCCGGCGCGTCGCCTCGATGCCGTCCACCCCGGGCATCCGGATGTCCATCAGCACCACGTCCGGCAGGAGGGCCCGGGTCTGCTCCTGGGCGTCCTTGCCGTCGCCCGCCTGCCCCACGACCGTGATGTCCGGCTCGGCCTCGAGAATCAGGCGGAACCCCGTGCGCAGCAGCGGCTGGTCGTCCACCAGCAGCACTCTGATCGTCATTGTCCGTCCTTAAGCGGGAATCTCGCCCGCACCTCGAAACCGCCCCCCGGCCTCGGGCCGACGCTGAGGATTCCACCATAAAGGGCCACACGCTCGCGAATCCCCACCAAACCATGCCCCTGCTCGCCGGACGGCTGCCCGCCGCGGCCGTCGTCCTCCACGCTGACGTCCAGTTCGTACGGCTCGTGCCGCACGGTCACCAGCGCCTCGGCGCCCGCGCCGGCGTGCCTCAGGGTGTTGGTGAGCCCCTCCTGGACCAGCCGGTACGCGGCCAGATCGACTCCGGCCGGTATCGGCCCCGCATGCCCCTCGACCGTGAGCCTGGTCACCAGGCCCGCCTCCCGCATCTGCTCCACCAGCGACGGCAGGTCGCGCGTGCCCGGCTGTGGCCCCAGCTCTGCCCGCGCGTCGGCGCGCAGCACCCCGACGATGTTGCGCATCTCGTTCATCGCCATCCGGCCCGTGTGCTCGATCGCCGAAAGCGCCTCGCGCGCCAGCTCAGGGTCCGAGGAGAGCACCTTGCGCGCGGCGGACGCCTGCACCGTCATCACGCTGACGTGATGGGCCACCACGTCGTGCAGCTCGCGGGCGATCCTGGAGCGCTCCTCGGCCCGCGCGGCCCGGGTATCGGCCGCGTGCGCCCGCTCCAGACGGGCCGCGCGGTCCTTCAGCTCCTCAAGGTAGGCGCGGCGCAGCCGCAGGTTCCGCCCCGCCCCCCACACCGCCACCAGCACCACCGCGACCACCAGATGCTCGCTCCATCCCATCGCCGCGGCCGGGCCCGCCATCGCGCCGATCACGTACAGCGTGACGGACAGCATCAGGGCGCCCAGCGCCACCGCCAGGCCGCGATGGGACGCCACCGAGTAGAGCAGCACCAGCCCCGCGGCCCCGGCCAGGCCCGCGCCGTAACCGAGGGCGGCCAGCACCGTCTCGGGCACCAGCGCCGCGCACAGCCCGGTCAGCGGCCAGCGCCTGCGCACCGCGATCGGCGCGCACGCCAGCACCACGAGCGCCACCCCGAACGCGTCCGGCGCCCGCATTCCCATGCCCAGCGCCCCCTGCTCGTGCAGCCGCTCAGGGCCGTAGAGGACGAACAGCGCCACCGAGACCGCCGCCACGACGAGGGCGAGGACCGTGTCGTGGAACAGGGCTCGGTCGATGCGCACCGCTTCAATGTAAGCCCAGGTGAGAGCTCGAAACCTCCTCCCAGGGGAGGAGACGGACCGCTCCCGGGAGCGCCCGCGATTCGCGAGGGCCGGCGGGGCTCCATCGCGGTGCAGCCGCCCTTGGGGCGCCGCCGCGTGGCCCTCTCCGGGGGTCTTCTTCGCGTGGTCCTCTTCGCGTGGTCCTCTCCGAGTGGCCCTCTCCGGGGGGTCTTCTGCACGTGGCCCTCTCCGGGTGGCCCTCTCGGGGGGTCTTCTTCGCGTGGCCCTCTCCAAGTGGCCCTCTCTCGCGGGGAGCCGCCGAGTGGAACCCACCTCTGGGGGTCTACCCCTGGTGTGCGGTCTTGAGCTGCCCCTCCTTGGGTCCTGCACCCGAGCCTCCCGCCCGGGAGAGGAGCCCGCCCTCTGGCCTGCCCGCCCGACTCCCGGTGTCGTGACGCCCCCCTCGGGTGATCTGTCCTTGAGGGCCGAGCGGCGTGGGCCGCGGGGGAGGGCAGGGCGAGGCGGGCGGGCCTCGGGCGCGGACCTGCGAGGGGCGCGGGCCTGCGAGGAGTGGCGGCCGGGG
>NZ_QNFZ01000635.1 GCF_003313395.1 Nonomuraea lactucae
CCGCCGCCGCCGTCGGAGGCGCCCGGCGGCCGAGCGCCAGCGCCCGCAGGCGGCGGATGCTGGCCTGGGTCGCCACGCACGCCCTGGCCATCGCGCTCGGGCTGATGTTCCTGGCCCCCGCGGTCTTCCTCGTGCTGACCGCGCTGATGACCGACCAGCAGGCGCTGACCAGCGAACTGTGGCCGCGCACCTGGAACTGGGAGAACTTCGCCGACGTGTTCGCCAGGTCCAAGCTGCTGCGGTGGACGGCCAACACGCTCATGTACGCCGGCCTCGGGACCGTGTTCATGCTGGTGTCGTCGGTGCCCGTGGCGTACGCGCTGGCGAGGTTCCGCTTCCGCGGGCGCAAGCTGGCGTTCCTCCTGGTGATCACCACGATGATGCTGCCGCCGCAGGTGGTCGCGGTGCCGGTCTACCTGATCTGGGCGCGGTTCGGGCTGACCGACAGCCTCTGGCCGCTGATCCTACCGATGCTGCTGGGCGACGCGTTCTCGATCTTCCTGCTGCGCCAGTTCCTCATCACGATCCCGCGCGACTACACCGACGCGGCCCGGGTGGACGGCTGCTCCGACCTGCGGACCCTGTTCAGGGTGGTGCTGCCGATGGCGCGGCCGGCGATCGCCGCCGTGGCGCTGTTCCAGTTCTTCTACTGCTGGAACGACTACTACGGGCCATTGCTGTACGCGGGCGTGGGACAGGACGGCTGGACGCTCTCGCTGGGGCTGGCCACGTTCAAGGCGTTCCACAGCGTCCAGTGGAACCTCACCATGGCCGCCACCCTGCTGGTGACGGCGCCGGTGATCGTACTGTTCTTCTTCGCCCAGAGGGTTTTCATCGAAGGTGTCACGCTGACAGGAGTGAAGGGTTGAAACTCGCCGTTGTCGGGGGCGGCTCGACGTACACGCCGGAGCTGATCGACGGGTTCGCGCGGCTCCGCGACGAGCTGCCACTCACCGAGATCGCACTGATCGATCCGGATGAATCACGCCTTGAGCTGATTTCTGGGATGGCCCGCCGGATGCTCGCGCACGCCGGGCATCCGGCGCGGGTGGTGGCCACCTCCTCGGTCGAGGAGGGGGTCTCGGGGGCACGGGCGGTCCTGTTCCAGTTGCGCGTTGGCGGGCAGGCCGCCCGCGACGTGGACGAGACGCTGCCGCTGCGGTGCGGCTGCGTGGGACAGGAGACGACGGGGGCGGGCGGGCTCGCCAAGGCGCTGCGGACGGTCCCGGTGGTGCTCGCAATCGCCGACGAGGTGCGCAGGAGCGCTCCGGGGGCGTGGATCGTGGACTTCACCAACCCGGTCGGCATCGTCACCCGTGCCCTGCTGGACGCGGGCCACCGGGCGATCGGGCTGTGCAACGTCGCCATCGGCTTCCAGCGGCGCTTCGCCGCGATGCTGGGCGTCCCGCCCTCGCGCGTCTCGCTGGGCCACGTGGGGCTGAACCACCTGACGTGGGAGCGGTCGGTCCATCTCGACGGCGCCGACGTGCTGCCGTCGCTGCTCTCCTCGCACCTGCGGGAGATCGCCGACGACGTCGGCCTGCGGCCCGCCCTGATCGAACGGCTGGGCGCGGTGCCCTCGTACTACCTGCGCTACTTCTACGCGCACGACGCGGTGGTGGAGGAGCAGCGGGCCAAGCCGTCGCGTGCGGCGGAGGTGGCGGCCATGGAGGCGCGGCTGCTGCGGCTCTACGCGGACCCGTCGGTGGTGACCAAGCCGGCGCTGCTGGGCGAGCGCGGCGGCGCGTTCTACTCGGAGGCGGCGGTCGCGCTCATCGCCTCGCTGCTCGGCGACCGGGGCGACGTCCAGGTGGTGAACGTGCGCAACGGGGACACGCTGCCGTTCCTCGACGCCGAGGCGGTGATCGAGGTGCCCGCGACCGTCTCGGCCGCGGGCGCCGCGCCGCTGCCCGTCGCGCCCGTCGAGCCGCTGTACGGGGGGCTGATCGCGCACGTGTCGGCGTACGAGACGCTCGCGCTGGAGGCGGCCCTGCACGGCGGCGCGGACCGGGTGCGCGACGCGCTGCTGGCGCATCCGCTGATCGGCCAGGACGCGGTCGCCGAGGAGCTCGCCGGGCTGCTGCTGGAGGCCAACCGCACCTTCCTGCCGTGGACGGTGAGCTAGTGGACGGTGAGCTGGTGGATCGCCGCAGGCTGGTGCTGGCGGTGGACGGCGGCAACAGCAAGACCGACGTCGCGGTGGTGGCCGAGGACGGCGAGGTGCTGGCGACGGCCCGCTCCGGACCGTTCGAGCCGCAGAGCGCCGGCGTCACGACCGCGGTGGACGTGATCGCGCGGGCCGTCGAGACGCTCTCGCACACCCGCTTCGACACGGTGGCCGCCTACCTGGCGGGCGCCGACCTGCCGGTCGAGGAGGAGGCGCTGGCGCGGGAGCTCGCCGCCAGGGGCTTCGGCCCGGACATCGTCGTCCGCAACGACACGTTCGCCGTGCTCCGGGCGGGCGCGTCGGCGTCGTGGGGCGTCGCGGTGGTGTGCGGCGCGGGCATCAACGCGGTCGGCGTCTCCCCCACCGGGCAGGTCGCCCGCTTCCCGGCGCTGGGCCGGATCAGCGGCGACTGGGGCGGCGGCCAGGGCGTGGCGGAGGAGGCGCTGTGGCACGCGGCCCGCGCCGAGGAC
>NZ_QNFZ01000636.1 GCF_003313395.1 Nonomuraea lactucae
ATGCGCGACACCGGCCGCGACATGCTCGACAAGTACAAGGAGACCTCACGCGGCGGCCTGGCCGTCAACGTCATCGAGTGCTAGCCACCCGCCGTCGGCCGGCCTAGCGGCGGACGTGCAGGCGGACGATCGTGCCGATCTCGTCATCGCAGATCTCACGGCGGATGCGGCCCACGATGTCCCGGTCCAGCTTGCCCGCCATCGCTCCGACGTCGGCCGACGACGGGCAGGTCACGGCGACGCGCAGGCGGGCCTGGTCGCCCACCACGCGCACCACGGCGCCCGTCAGCCCTTCGACGTCCTTGAGACCGACGCAGAGCATGGCCGTGCCCGTGCCCGACCGGACCCCGCGGCGTCCCCAGCCCAGGCAGATGAGCAACCAGCGCAGGGTGACCAGGGCGAGCAGCATCATCACCAGGGCCACCAGCCACAGCGCCCACGGCTGGCCGGCGATGGCCTCGGCGGTGCGGTCGGGCAGCACCTTGGACCGCGGCGGCAGCCCGGGCAGCTTGCCCCGGCCGCGCAGCCAGGCGTAGGCCCCGGCGAGGAGCAGTAGCCCGCCCACGACGGCCAGGCCGATCCTGTTGCCCGCGTACTGCCGCATCACCGCCCCCTCCTGCGCAGCCGCACCACGACCTCTCCCGCCGCCAGCGTGCCCACCCCGGCCAGGCGGTCGCCCACGGCGATGCCGACCTGCCTGAGCATCGCGCCCGTGCTCTCCGCGCGGGTGACCACGGTGACCTCGATGGCGCGCCTGCGCAGCCGTACCCGGGCCCGGTCCACGCCCTCGACCTCCTCGGCGACCGCGCGGAGCGTGCGCCGGAGACCGGCCCGGGTGATGCCGATCACGATCTTCGGGTCGGACGTCTCGACCGGCACCAGCCTGCACCGGCCCGGCACCACGGCCAGCAGCAGCAGCGCCGCGCCCGCGCCCGCCACCCACAGCGCGGCGAACGGCAGCTCGCTCCAGGCGTGCCGGCCCGCCTGCTCGATGAGGCGGTTCACCGGCAGCAAGCGCATCGGGCTGCCCAGCAGCGCCGAGACCACCTCGGCGGCCGTCAGCGCGAGGCCGGCGGTCAGCGCGAACGCGACCACGGCCCCTACCGGGGTGCGAGCCGGTCTGAGCGCACGTGTCGACCTGCGGAGCGGGCTCTCCTGGGCGGCGACGCCGGCGCCGGGGAGTATCTGCTGGAGCGTGGTCATCACACCGACCAGAGGTACATGGATCGGGCATCCGGTGGACCATGCCCTCGCCGCCGGTTTGCACGATCATTACGAGCCACCCAAACAACATGAACTCGACTCATATTCATTTGCCGGATATGCGGTTACGCTGCCGGTATGGACGACCGCCCGCGCTACGACCGCGCCACAGCGGCGCTCGACCCGCCCTTCGCGATCCTCGACCTCGACGCCATGCGCGCCAACGCGAAGGACCTCGTTCGGCGGGCGGCCGGCAAACCGATCAGGGTGGTGACCAAGTCGGTCCGGTCCCGGCCGGTGCTGGAGCGGATCCTGGCCATGGACGGCTTCCGCGGCCTGATGGCGTTCACCCTGCCGGAAGCGCTCTGGCTGGTTACCGAGGGCTTCACCGACGTCCTGGTGGCCTACCCGACGGCCGACCGGCGGGCGCTGGCCGACCTGGCCGGCGACCCGAGGGCCGCCCGGGAGATCACCGTGATGGTGGACTCCACCGAGCACCTCGACTACCTGGATCAGGTGCTGACCGGCGTGCACCCCCGCCCCGAGATCCGGATATGTCTGGACATCGACGCCGGGTATGTCGCCTTCGGCGGGAAGTTCCGGGCGGGCGCACTCCGCTCTCCCGTCCGCGACCCCGGCCAGGCCGCCGACCTCGCCGCCGAGATCGCCAAACGCCCGGGGTTCCGGCTGGTGGGGCTGATGGCGTACGAGGGCCAGATCGCCGGCGTCGGCGACGCCCCACCGGGCAACGCCGCCCTGACCCGCGCGATCCGGCTCATGCAGGCCCGGTCGGCGCGCGACCTCATCCTGCGCCGCGGCCGCATCGTGAACGCCGTCAGGAGGCTCTGCGACCTCGAGTTCGTCAACGGCGGTGGCACCGGCTCCATCGAACGGACCGTCCGCGAGAAGGCCATCACGGAGGTGGCGGCCGGGTCGGGGTTCTTCCATCCCCGGCTGTTCGACTTCTACCGCGGCTTCACGGGGCGCCCGGCGGCCCTGTTCGCGCTCCCGGTGGTCAGGCGCCCCGCGCTCGACACGGTCACGGTGCTCGGCGGCGGCTACCCCGCCTCGGGCCCGGCTGACCCGGTCCGCCTGCCCCAGCCGTACCTGCCGGCCGGGCTGCGCTACGCCCCCGACGAGGGCGCCGGCGAGGTGCAGACGCCGCTGATCGGCCAGGCGGCGCAGGACCTGCGGGTGGGCGACCGGGTGTGGTTCAGGCACGCCAAGGCCGGTGAGCTCTGCGAGCGCTTCGCCGCGCTGCACCTCGTCGAGGGCGACACGCTGGTGGAGTCGGCCCCCACGTACCGCGGCGAGGGCAGGACGTTCCTCTAGCGCGACAGGTCAGCGACAGGTCGGCGGCAGCTCGGCGACGGCGGCGCGGCAGCTCGGCGACGGCGGCGCGACGGGTCAGCGGCGGCGGGTCAGCGGCGGCGGTTG
>NZ_QNFZ01000637.1 GCF_003313395.1 Nonomuraea lactucae
CTTCGGGCGCCCGTCGCGCTGCCGGGGGCGCCCGCCGCGCTGCCGCGGGCCGTCAGAGCTTGCGGCCCACTCCGCCGTACCCGATGGAGACGACGCCCGCGCTGTCGTCGAGGTCCGGGTCGGGCCGCCAGTCCCTCAGATGGACCAGGCCGGGCGCCAGCAGCTCGAACCCGTCGAAGAACCGCGCGATCTCCTCGGGCGTGCGCAGGTGGAGCGCCGCCGTCGCCTTCCGGTAGATCTCCAGCGCCTCCGGCGTCGTGTCTGGCTTGGCGTCGATGGCGTGGCTGACGACCAGATGGCAGCCCGCCGGCGTCGCCTCGCGCAGCCGCCTGACGACCTCGTACGCCTCCTCGTCCGGGACGAAGTGCAGCACGCCCAGCATCAGGAACGCCGTCGGCCGGTCGAGGTCCACCAGGCCCGCGAGCCGTTCCAGCAGTTCGTCGGGCTTGCGCAGGTCGGCCTGGAGCATGCTCACGTTCTCGCCCCCGGCCAGCAGCGCCCGCCCGTGCGCGCACACCACCGCGTCGTAGTCGACGTAGACCACGCGCGCCCGAGGCGCGATCTCGTGCGTGTTGCCCTGCGTGGGCAGCCCCGCCCCCAGGTCGACGATCTGGTCCACACCCGCGTCGACCAGATGGCGCACAGCCCGCCGCAGGAAGGCGCGGTTCTCCAGCGCGGCGTGCCGGGTGTCGGGGAACAGCTGGAGAATCTGCTCCGCCGCGGCCCGGTCGGCGGCGAAGCTGTCCTTGCCGCCGAGGTAGTAGTCGTACATCCTCGCGACGTTGGGCACGCTCGGGTCCACACCTTCCGGCACAGCCTCCACGATCCATCCCTGTGGCTCGGCATCCATTGGCAGATCATAGGAGACACGCGGAACGCGAGACCGCCATATTCCCGAAATACCGCCATATTCCCGTGATGCAGAAACAGCGGAAAAGCCGGAAGGCGCGCCGGAAACGGCGGTCAGGCGGAGCGGTAGAGCTCCGCGACCCGGAACGCCAGGTCGAGCGACTGGCCACGGTTGAGCCGCGGGTCGCAGGCCGTCTCGTAGCGCAGCGACAGGTCGTCCTCGGCGATCTCCTGGCCGCCGCCCACGCACTCCGTCACGTCGTCACCCGTGAACTCGATGTGGATGCCGCCAGGGTGCGTGCCCAGCGCGCGGTGCACCTCGAAGAACCCGGCCACCTCGTCGAGCACGTCGTCGAGCCGCCGCGTCTTGTGCCCGCTCGGCGCCTCGAACGTGTTGCCGTGCATCGGGTCGCATATCCACGCCACCTGCGCGCCGGCCGCCGTGACCTCCTTGACCAGGCCGGGCAGCAGCTCGCGGACCCGCGGGGCCCCCATCCGGGTGATGAACGTCAGCCGCCCCGGCTCGTTGGCCGGGTTGAGCCGCTCGACCAGTGCGAGAGCGTCTGACGGGGACGTGGTCGGGCCCAGCTTGACGCCGATCGGGTTCTGGATGCGGGCGAAGAAGTCGACGTGCGCGCCGTCGAGCTGGCGGGTGCGCTCGCCGATCCAGACCATGTGCGCCGACACGTCGTACGGCAGGCCGGTGCGCGAGTCGATGCGGGTCAGCGCCCGGTCGTAGTCGAGGATCAGCGCCTCGTGCGAGGAGTAGAACTCGACCGTGTGGAACTCCTCCGGGTCGGCCCCGCAGGCGTGCATGAACGCCAGCGCCTGGTCGATCTCCCGCGCGAGCTGCTCGTAGCGGCGCCCGGCGGGCGACTCGGCCACGAAGTCCTGGTTCCAGGCGTGCACCTGGCGCAGGTCGGCGTAGCCGCCCTTGGTGAACGCCCGGGCGAGGTTGAGCGTCACGGCGGAGGAGTGGTAGGCCTTCAGCAGCCGCCCCGGGTCGGGCGTGCGCGCCGCGGCGGTGAAGTCGAAGCCGTTGACCATGTCGCCCCGGTAGGCGGGCAGCTCCACGCCCTCGCGCGTCTCGCTGCCCTTGGAGCGCGGCTTGGCGAACTGGCCCGCCAGCCGGCCGATCTTGACGACCGGCACCTTGCCCGCGTAGGTGAGCACGATGGCCATCTGCAGCAGCGTCTTGAGCTTGTTGCGCACGTTGTCGGCGGTGGCGCCGGCGAACGTCTCGGCGCAGTCGCCGCCCTGCAGGACGAACGCCTCCCCCCGCACCACGGCGGCGAGCTGCTCCTTGAGCTGGTCGCACTCACCGGCGAAGACGAGAGGAGGCAGGCCGCCGAGCTCGGCGACGACCTTGTCGAGCTCGCCGCGGTCGGGCCAGTCAGGCTGCTGCGCCGCGGGAAGGGCTCGCCAGGAATCGAGATTGGTCTGTGCGCTCACGACATACGAGGGTATGCCACTGGCCCGGCCCACACCGACCCCGATGTCCACGTTGTGAGAACGCGTCGTCACTCCGGTGGGCGCGCGTCCCGGGAAATGAGCGGCTTCCCTGCCATCCGCCGTGCCCCAGAGGCCGAATCACAGACGTGAGCCGCCTTCAGACGACAGGGAGTGGACTGTGAACGACGAGCTCCACGCCCTGTCCGGGGCCTACGCCGTCAACGCGTTGCCCGACGACGACGAGGCGCTGTTCGAGTGGCACCTGGAGGGCTGCGCGGCGTGCCGGTCGGAGGTGCGGCGGCTGCGCGAGACGGCCGCCCGGCTCGCGCTCCCCCTCGCCCGGCACCCCCGCGCCGGC
>NZ_QNFZ01000639.1 GCF_003313395.1 Nonomuraea lactucae
CTACGACGTCGGCAAAACCGTCAAACGAGAAACCACCCTCGCCGCCCGGCTCGGACAGACAGGTTAAAGATCAAGCTGAGTGGGCGTCTGAAAAGCGAAGTTCATGATTGATTGCCGGTTACGCGTCTCGCCAGGTTGGGGTGTTTTCGCCGGTGATGCGCCGGGTGAGGTTGTCGATCGATGCGGTGCGGATCATGGCTGCGGCGTGGTCGGTGCGGGTTTCGTAGTCGCGGGCCAGGCGGCGGTGGAGCATGAGCCAGCCCAGGGTGCGTTCCACCACCCAGCGGCGTTTTACCACGTGGAAGCCGGGCTGGTTGGAGCGGCGTGGGACGGCTTCGACGTCGATGTCCAAGGTGGCGCCGTGTTCGATGGCGGCGTTCTTGAGGCCGGTGTCCACCCACGCTTTGGTGATCGTCGGGTAGGTGCTGCCGGCCTGGGTGAGCAGGCTCAGCCGATGGTGTTATCGGACAGGTCGGCGGCGACGACGGTGACTGCCTGGAGCAGGCCGAGGGTGTCGGTGAGGATGCCACGCTAGCATCCGACGTCTCACTTGTCTCAGCCCGAATCCACCGATCGAGATCCGGCGCGAGTGCTGTGAAATGAGGTGAGGTGTCCTTCGAACTGGGAGGATGGGAGTTCTCGACGCTTCCAGCCGCCCGTTTCAAAGGACACCCCGTAAGTGCGATTCTCCCACGCCGCCCGGGTCACGTCCACGGACGTGGTGTATGAGTCGATCTTCGCGTGGTCCTGTTTCTGCAGGTTAAGCGGTAAGTGTCTGTGGGAGTGGGTTCTGCGTGGGTGTGTCGCCGGACAGAACACGCAGGCGGGCTTTGGCGAGGGCTTGCACGCCCATGTAGCGGCGGCCTTCGACCCACTCATCGGTCTGCTCCGCCAGCACCGCGCCGATGAGGCGGATAATGGCGGGCCGGTCGAGGAAGACGCCGACGACGTCGGTGCGGCGTTTGATCTCCTTGTTCAACCGCTCGAGGGTTATCTTGAGCCTGCGAATTGATCATGCCGGTGACCTGGGCTGTCTCGTTGAGGACAGTGTTCTCGACGAGACAGCGTGAGGGGGTTGGCTGCCTGTCAGCAGGGACCGATTGTTATCGAAGAGCGAGGTTGTGTGGTCGCCCGGAGCTGGCCAAGGGCCTCGGCGAGCTGTCGGCGGAGGCGCCGGTTCTCTTCGGCGAGTTGCTGGTTGCGTTCGGTGGCGGCCTGCAGGCGTTGCAGCAAGGACGCCTCGCTCGCGCGTTGGATGGTGGGGAGGGGCGGTGCGGGCGCCCGGCGGGTGATCAGCCGGAGGTGCTGGATCTGGTCGCGGATGTCGGGCTGGGAGTAGAGCCATGACCGGGACACGCCTGCTGTTCGGGCGACGAGGTCGAAACTGATCGGTTCTCCGGCCTGGCGGAGCTCGCTGAGGGTGCGGATGGCCTTGGCGCGGGTCAGCTCGTGACGACGACGAGCCGCGATGATTAGGTGAGTGGTGTGGTCAGCCGGCATCGGCGGTGGCCTCCTCGGCCGTGGTGTCGTCGGTCAGGCTGGTGATGATGTTGTCCAGGTTGGTGAGGACCTGCTGATTCATCTCAGCCAGTCGCGTCTGGCCGCGGGCCTCAGCCGCGGTGATGATCTGAACGACCTGCTGGCGTTGACAGTGGTGCTGGGGCAGGAACTCCGGGGTGGTGATGAACATCGGGCAGGTCAGGCAGGCGTTGGCGTGTGGACAGGTCTTCTGGACCGGCAGACCGCAGTAGCCGTTGGCCAGGGCCTGAGTGACCCGGCCGAGCCGTTGCTTGGCCCACGCGGCTTCGGCCAGCGGGCCGTCCGGGTCGAGGGTGACGGCCTGCCCGGCGATGTTGACCTTGCGGGCGGCTTCCCAGTGCCGCCGGACGGTGGTGTCGTGCAGCCGGGCGTAGTGCCCGGTCATCTGCGACGAATCGTGATCGAGGATGCGGCGGACGACCTCCTGCGGAACGTCGCGGTTGATCATTCGGGTGCCGAGCGTGTGTCTCCACTGGTGCGGGGTGAAATGGACGGGCTGGCCATGCTCGTCTCGAATGCTGCAGGCCTCCAGCCAGCGATAGAGCGCCAGCCGGTAGGTTGAGCTGCTGATCGGGGCTTGACCGTCGACGTTCTTGGTGGGCCGCGGAAACAGCCAGTTCGACCCGCTCGGCCAGCGGGCGGCGATGCGATGTCGCTGCTGGCCGATCAGGCGCAGGAGATCCTCATCGATGGGCGCGAGCGCCTCACGTTTCATCTTGTGGTTGAAATACCGCAGATAGGGTGCTCGGTCGGCGTCGCTGGCGATGCAGTCGAACTTCAGCCGGAGCGCATCAGAGATCCGCAGCCCGCAGCGGATGAGGATCACGGTGATGAGCCGGTAATCGTCGTTGCCCCATCGGTCGAGGGTGCCGGGATGTTCGACTTGGGCCATGACATGCTCGGCGAGTGCCCGTGGAGGCCGCTCGGCCCGCTTGGGCTGGTCCTGGGCGAAGAACATCGCGGTGGTGGGCAGGGTGTCGTCCCAGCGGTGCTGGCGGATGGCGGTGAAGAAGCTGTTCAACTGGAAGCTGGATGAGACCTCCGGCGCCACCGCCGGCGACTCCTCCGGTAAGAACGTTCCCGCCACCTTGACCGGCGCCTACACCCGCGTCCCGGGCCAGCTCGGCC
>NZ_QNFZ01000638.1 GCF_003313395.1 Nonomuraea lactucae
CGCGGCCCCGTCCACGGTGCCCGCGACCGCCTCCCCGAGCGGGGCGAGCAGCGCGTCGGGCACCACGACGGCGACCTTGCCGCCCTCGCCGACCTCGGCCTTGACCAGCTCGGGCAGCGCCTCCACCGGAGCCGTCCAGGGCTCCGCGCCGCCCTCGCGGACGGAGGCGGGCGCCTCCAGGGAGGGGTCGATGGCGGCGAGCACGCGGGCGGCGACGGCCATGAGCTCGACCGGTGTGCGGTAGTTGACGGTGAGCCGCTCCTGCCGCCACCGCCCGGCCACGTACGGGTCGAGCGCCTCGCCCCAGGCGCGGGCGCCCGCCGTGGAGCCGGTCTGCGCGACGTCGCCGACGATGGTCATCGACCGGTTGGGCACCCGCCGCATGACGGCCCGCCAGGCCATGGGCGACAGCTCCTGCGCCTCGTCCACGATGACGTGGCCGTAGGCCCAGGTGCGGTCGGCGGCGGCGCGCTCGGCGGTGGTGAGGTAGGGGCCCTGGCCGCGCTGCCGCTCGGCGAGCCGTTCGGCCTCCATGACGTCGGACAGGCCGGTCAGTTCGAGCACTTCGCGGGCGTAGGCGAGCTCGGCCTCCCGTTCGTGCTCCTCCGCCTGCCGGGCCGCCGCGAGCTCCTCCTCCGCCTGGAGCGCGGTGGCGCGCAGGACCTGCTCGTCGATCTCGCCGAGCAGCTCAGCGGCCTCGTCCAGCAGCGGCACGTCGGACTCGGTCCACTCGCCGGCGCGGGCGCCGTCGCGGCGCAGCAGCGCGCGTTCCTCGCGGGTCAGGTCGGGGGCGGCGTAGCCGAGCCGCTCCGGCGAGCCGTACAGGCCGAGCAGCAGCCGCTGGGGCGTCAGGTACGGCCAGAGCCGGTTGAGCGCGGCCTTGACCGCCGGCTCGGTGCGCAGTTCCTCGCGCAGGTCGGCCAGCTCGTGCTCGTCGATCAGGCCCTTGCCGAGCCGCTTGGCGGCCTGGCGGGCCAGGGCGTTGAGCAGGGACCTGACGAACACGGCGCGCGCCTGGTTGTGCGGGCGGCGCGAGCGGGTGGCCTTGTTCCTGGCCGCCTCCAGCATGGCGGCCTCGACGGTGAGGGCGTAGCGGCCGAGGTCCAGCTCGACGGGCTTGCGCGGCACCCGCTGGCGCTCGCGTACGGCCCGCGCGATCACTGCGGCCATGCGCGCGTCGCCCTTGAGCGCGGCCACCTCGGGCCGTTCGCGGGTTGTGGCGGTGACGCCCGGGTAGAGCTCTCCGACCGTGGACAGCAGCACGTCGGTCTCGCCGAGCGAGGGCAGCACCTGCTCGATGTAGCGCAGGAACGTCGGGTTGGGGCCGAGGATGAGCACGCCGCGGCGTTCGAGCCGCTCGCGGTGGGTGTAGAGGAGGTACGCGGCCCGGTGGAGGGCGACGACGGTCTTGCCGGTGCCGGGACCGCCCTGCACGACCAGGACGCCGCTGAGGTCGGCGCGGATGACGCGGTCCTGCTCGGCCTGGATGGTGGCGACGATGTCGCGCATGCGGCCGGTGCGCCGCTCGTCGAGCGCGGCCAGCAGCGCGGCCTCGCCGTTGAGCGTGGCGCGGTCGTCGTCGCTCAGCGCGTCGAGGTCGAGCAGGTCGTCGTCGACGCCGACGACCGCGCGGCCCTTGGTCTGCAGGTGGCGCCGCCGCGTGACGCCCATGGGCGCGGCGGGGGTGGCGCGGTAGAACGGCTGCGCGACGGGGGCCCGCCAGTCGATGAGGAGGCGTTCCTGCTCGTCGTCGGTGAGGCCGAGCTTGCCGATGTAGAGCCTGCCCTCGTCGACGTGGTCGAGACGTCCGAAAACCAGGCCGCGCTCGACCGCCCAGAGGCGGGCCAGGCGGGAGGCGTACATCTCGGCGAAGGTGTCGCGTTCGGAGCGGTTCTGCATCGTCCCCACCGCGCCGGTGGCCAGCACGTCCTTGAGCTGCCGCTGCGTGCGCTCACGCAGCGTGTCGAGGCGCTCGTAGAGGCCGGTGACGTACTCCTGCTCCCTGGCGAGCTCTGTTTGACGAGTTCCCGCCAGACCATTATTGTTGTTAATGGGACACTCCGGGCCATTCTGCTTGTTGTTACGACAAACGACGACATTAGCACGCCTGTTGTAGCACTCCCATTCTTTCGCCTCCTTCCCCTTCCCCGTTACCTGCCCCGCCTACGGTCACGGCTTGGTTTCGCCTCTTGACCTGACGACCCTGGACTCCTTACGTTCACCTTGAGTTAGGAAAGTTTCCTAACTTCGACTGAAGGAGCAACCAGTGAGTGGTCCTGTGCCCGGGACGCCCAGCCTGCTCCGTGCGATCAACGACCGCGCGGCGCTGCAGGCGCTCCTCGAACGGGGTCCGCTGACCAGGCCGGAGATCGGCGCCCTGACGGGCCTGTCGAAGCCTACGGCGTCACAGCTGCTCTCCCGCCTGCAGGAGGCGGGGCTGGTGGTGCTCGACGGCATCCGGGAGGGCCTGCCCGGCCGCACGGCGGAGGTCTACCGGATCAACCCGGCGGCGGCCTACGTGGGAGCGCTGGACGTCACCCCCGACCGCATCGAGGCTCGGGTGGCCGACATCACCGGGGCGGCCGTGGGCGAGCACACCCTGCCCACGCCGCGCCGGCGGGCCGGCGAACTGGTCGAGCGGCTCGACGCCGCCCTGCGCGGCGCCGGCCC
>NZ_QNFZ01000640.1 GCF_003313395.1 Nonomuraea lactucae
CTCGCGGGCGGCCCGCTCGACCGCGAGGGTCACCCGCTCGGCCGCCGCCACCCCGATCGAGCCCGCCATGAACGAGAACTCGCCGGCCACGACCGCCACCCGGCGCCCGCCCAGCAGGCCCTCGCCGGTGAGGACCGCCTCGTCGTAGCCGGACTTCGCCCGCGCCGCGGCCAGCTCGTCCGCGTAGGAGGAGCCCGGCGCGGCGGGGTCGGCGGGCGGCGCGTCCCACGACTTCCACGACCCCCTGTCGAGGACCGTCTCGATCAGCGTGCGCGCGTCCGGACGGCTCACCATGGCTCCCTCGTGTCAGGCGATGCTGCAATGTTGACGCACGAACGCACCGGCCGGTGCCACGATGCCCGGACCATCACCCGCGGTGCACGGATCGTCGCCCGGGACGCCCGGATCATCTCTCGCGCTCGTCGAGCCAGGCCAGCACCGCCTGCCCGTCCTGGCCGAGAGCGGGCGGGGCCGTGTGCTCCACTCCGGTGAGCCCGTCGAAGCGCAGCGGCGGCCCCGGCAGCTCGATGCGGCCGAGCGCCGGATGGTCCACCTCGATGACGAGCCCCTGCGAACGGGTCTGCTCCCAGGAGTAGACCTCGTCGAGCGAGCGGATGGCGCCCGCGGGCACCCCCGCCTCGCCCAGGCGGGCCAGCCAGTGGGCGCGGTCGTGCGCGGCCAACGCCTTCTCCATGTCGCCGATCAGCTCGTCGCGGTGGGCGAACCTGTCGCGGTTGGTGGCGTACCTGGCCGCGTCGGGGTCGATGCCGAGCATCGCGGCCACCTTGCGCCACTGCGCCTCGTTGGCCACGGCGATCTGCAGCATGCCGTCGGCGCAGTGGAACGCCCCGTAGGGGGCGATGGAGGTGTGGTGGTTGCCGTTCGCGCGGGGCACATGACCGGCCACGGTCCACGCGGTGCCGTGGTAGGAGTGCACGCCGGTCACCGAGGCCAGCAGGGAGGTGCGCACCACCCGGCCCTCGCCGGTGCGCTCGCGCTCGTAGAGCGCCGCGGCCACGCCGTACGCGCCGTGGATGCCCGCGAGCAGGTCGGCGATGGAGGCGCCCACCCGGTACGGCTCGTCGCTGGAGGGGCCGGTCAGTGACATCAGGCCCGCTTCGCCCTGGGCGATCTGGTCGTAGCCGGGCCGGCCGCCCTCGGGGCCGTCGTGGCCGAACCCGGTGATCGACAGGATGACCAGGCGCGGATTGAGCTCGTGCAGGCGCGCGACGGAGAAGCCGAGCCGGTCGAGGACGCCGGTGCGGAAGTTCTCGATCAGCACGTCGCTCTGCCGTACGAGGCGCTCGATGAGCGCCTTGCCACCGGCGGACTTCAGGTCGATGGCGATGGACGCTTTGTTACGGTTCGCCGCCAGAAAATAGGTGGAAATATCGTGATCTGGACCGACGAACGGCGGGCCCCAGCCGCGCGACTCGTCGCCACCGGCGGGATGCTCGACCTTGATCACCTTCGCCCCGAGGTCGCCCAGCATCTGCGCGGCGTGCGGACCCGCCAGGGCCCTGGACAGGTCCAGCACGACGATGTCACCGAGTGGTCCGGGCAAGGTGGTCCTCCTGAGCGCGAGGCGGGTCGCCATGGGGCGGAACGTCATTCTCTCTCCTCCGCTCCCACGTCACCTACCCTGGGTCCGTGCGAGAGCTGTCCCGCCGCATCCTGGCCCGTGAGCCGTCGTGCGGGCCGGTCCGGCTGGTCGCCGTCGACGGGCCGGCGGGGGCCGGCAAGACGACGTTCGCCGGGCGGCTGTCGGCGGCGCTGGGCTGCCAGGTCGTGCACAGCGACGACTTCCCGGTGCCCTGGGAGGAGGGGCCGGGCCCGTGGTTCGGCGCGCTCGACGAGCAGGTGCTCCGCCCGTTGCGGCGCGGGCTGCCCGGCGCGTTCCGCCGCTACGACTGGGTGCGCGGGGCGTACGCGGAGCTCGTCACGGTCCCGGTAGCGCCGGTGCTGGTGATCGAGGGCGTCGGTACGGCCCGCAGGTCGGCGGCCGGGCTGCTGGCTTTCACCGTCTGGGTGGAGGCGCCCGAGACCGTGCGCCTGCGGCGGGTGATCGAGCGCGACGGCCCGGAGCTGGAGCCGCGCTGGCGGGCCTGGTTCGAGGCGGAGCGCGAGTGGTTCGCCGGGGACGGCACCCGCGAGCGCGCCGACCTCGTCGCCTCCGGTGAGTGAGCAGCCTCCGGTGAGTGAGCATTGGACCGTCCTTGACCACGGACCCGCGTGTCGCCCGTCGTCCGGGTCCGGCCAGCGGGCTGCGGCGATGGGACGGCGGCGTCGCGGCGCCGAAGAGCTGGGCCACGTCGCCGTCCACGTACATCCCGGCCGAGGCGGCCACCTCCCCGCCGGACGTCGCCCGCCGCGACATGGCCCGCCGAGACGTGGCCCACGCCACGCCGGGTACGGGACGGGGAAGCGACGAACACGGGAGGACCTGATGGCTACCGTGGCAGTGCTCGGCACCGGTCTCATGGGCGCGCCCATGGCGCGCAACCTGCTCGGGGCCGGCCTTGAGGTCCGGGTGTGGAACCGTACGAGGAGCAGGGCCCTGCCCCTGGCGGCCGCCGGCGCGGTGGTCGCCGGGTCGCCGGCCGAGGCCGTCGGGGAGGCGGACGTCCTCATCACGATGCTGAGCGACGGCGAGGCCGTGCGCGCCGCCGTGTCGGCCGCCGCCCCGGGCCTGCG
>NZ_QNFZ01000641.1 GCF_003313395.1 Nonomuraea lactucae
CCTGGTCGGCCGGGCCGCCCGGGCGCTGCGGCCCGGCGGTTCCCTGCTGGTCCTCGAACCGTTCGCCGACCCGCCCGAGGGGACGCCCGGGCCGGCCGCGGCCTTCCTGGCCGGGTTCAGCCTGAACCTGGCCGCCACCCAGGGCGGCCGCCTCTACACGTTCGGCGAGATCGCCGGATGGGCCGAGGCAGCGGGCCTCGGCGGCGTCGAGCGGCTGCCGCTCGACGCCCCGGGCACCGAGGAACTGCTCGTGGCGCGCAGGGAGGCGGCGTGAGGATCATCATCGCGGGAGCCGGTCCCGCGGGCAGCCTGCTCGCCTGCTACCTGGTCAGGCGCGGCCACCACGTCGCGGTCTACGAGCGCAGGCCGGACCCCCGCGGGCACGACGACGAGGAGGGCCGCTCCATCAACCTCGGCCTGTCGGCGCGAGGAGTGCGGGCGCTGACGGACGTCGGCCTCATGCCCGCCATCTGGCCGCTCACCGTGCCGATGCGCGGCAGGGCCGTGCACGCGCCCGACGGTCGCGTCACCTTCCAGCCGTACGGCAGGCGCGCGGACGAGATCCTGCACTCGGTACGCCGCAGGGACCTGGTGGTCAGCCTCGTCGACCACGCCGAGGCGGCCGGGGCCGTCTTCCACTTCGGTCACAGGGTGGTGGACCTCGACCGGGAGGGCCCCACGCTGGTCGTGGAGCACGAGGGGCGGCGCGACGCCGTGCCCGCCGACGCGGTCGTCGGCGCGGACGGCGCGTTCTCCGCCGTGCGGGCCCTGATGCACCGCGGCCTCCGGGCCGACCTGCACCAGGAGTTCCTGCCGTGGGGCTACAAGGAGCTGACCATCCCACGGGTGCCCGCCCACCATGAGGCGCTGCACGTGTGGCCCGGCGGCGACGACGGCCTCATCGTCACCCATCCCAACCTCGACGGCTCGATGACCGCGACGCTGTTCCTGCCCGCCGGGCGACTGGCGGAGATGACCGACCCGGAGGCGTTCTTCGCCGAACGCTTCCCCGACGCGCTGCCGCTCATGCCGGACCTGGCCAAGGAGTTCGCCGACCGGCCGGTGGGCCACCTCGTCTCCATCCGCACCACGCCCTGGCACGACGGGGGCAAGGTGGTGCTCATCGGCGACGCCGCGCACGCCGTCTACCCCTTCTACGGCCAGGGCATGAACTCCGCCCTGGAGGACTGCACGGTCCTCGACCGCTGCCTCGGCCTGGGATCCCTGGACGGCGACCACCTCGGTCTGGCCTTCGCCGAGTTCGAGCGCTCCCGCAGGCCGCACACCGACGTGCTCGACGAGCTCTCCCGGCAGAACTTCGTGGAGCTGCGCGACCGGGTGCGCTCGCCGCTGCACAAGGTGCGCCAGCGGGCCGACCTCGTGCTGGCAGGGCTCTTCCCCGGCCGCTGGACGCCGCTCTACACCATGATCTCCCACACCACCACGCCGTACGCGGACGCGCTCGCCCGGTCCAGGCGCCAGGACGCCGTCCTGCGCTGGACGGCGCTCGGGGCCGCCGGGCTCGGCGCGGTCGCCATGCTCGCCGCCAGGAAGGGCCGCTAACGATGCTGACGGACCCCACCGACCCCTCCCGCGTCCTCATCGAGGTGAGCGACCTCGGCGGGCGGCACGACCTGGTCCAGCGGTACGGCGGGCCGCTCGGCCGCGTCGTGACCTGGGCACGCGAGTACTTATGCCGGCCGCACCCCGAGCTGGGCCGCAACGGGCCGGTCTGCCCCTACGCCCAGACCTCGCTGGACCGGGGCACCTTCTACCTGGCGGTCTGCCCCGGCCGGCCCACCGTGGACGAGGTGGCCGAGGTGCTGGCCGGCTACCGCTCCTGGTTCCAGCGGCTGGTGTCGCCGCCGAAGGTGTCGCCTCAGTTCCGTACGATCCTGGTGATCCTGCCCGACCTGCCCGACGCGCTGGCGGCCGAGGTGGTGGACGCGGCACAGCTCGCGCTCAAGTCGGACTACGTCGCCGCCGGGCTCATGATCGGGGAGTTCTACCCGGGGCCGCCACCGAAGAGCGGCCTCTGGAACGCCGACTTCCGGCCGCTGGGCTGCCCGGTGCCGCTGCTGGCGATCAGGCACATGGTCGCCACCGACTTCCCGTTCCTGAAGGACGACCCCGGCCACGCCGCCGCCTACCTGGAGCGGTTCGGCGACCGCCCGCCGGCCGCGCTCCGGGAGGCGATCGCCGTCGCACGGCAGAGCTGACCGCCGTCGCACGGCAGAGCTGACCGGCGGGCTCCAGCCGTCAGGCGGTGAGGAGCTCCATCGCGGCCTGGGCGTTGGCCCGGGCCGCGCCGTACGTCGCGATGTAGGCCGCGCTCCCGGGCCGCCAGACGGGCAGGCCCATCTCGATGACGGTCGTGTCGGGGCGGCCGGCGACCAGGGCGGAGACCAGGGCCCGGCTGTCGGCGTAGCGGTGCGCGTCCTTGACCACCACGACGAGGGACCGCCCGGTGGCGCGTTCCAAGAGGTCCTCGGCGCTGGCCTCGGCCGGTTTGACGCGGACGACCTCCGCCTGGGGCAGCCACGGGGAGACGCCCCACGGCACGTCGCCCACCGCGATCGTCGGCGGCGTGTCGACCTCCACGACCAGCGGGTCCTCCAGCGGCGCGGGCGCCCCGTCGAGCCGGACGGCCCGCCTGGCCGCGTCCAGGCCGACCGTCGCGGGCTCGCCGGACGCG
>NZ_QNFZ01000642.1 GCF_003313395.1 Nonomuraea lactucae
CCTGGCCGCGGACAGCCGGAGCCGGACCCGGCTGCCCGCGCGCACCGGCCGCCCCGCGATCACCGCCTCGGCCGGGCCGCGCCGTTCCATCCGCGCCCAGAAGTCCATCTCCTCGCCTTCCGTACCGTTCATGTGGTCGGCTCCGTGCGCAGGACGCCGTGCAGCCGCATGAGCTGCTCGGGTGTGAGCGAGTCGCACCGTTCGAGGATCTCCCGCGCCCGCGGATCGCCGTCGCGGATCTCGCGCTTCTCCTCGTCGCTCAGCGCGAGCACGCTCAGGGTGAGCAACTGGTCGATCTCCGTGGCGTCGAAGAGGTCGCCCGGGCTCTCCGGCGCGATCCGCGGGTGGTCGTAGAGGATGATCGGCGCCGACAGCACCGTGTGCCGCTCGCCCTCCTCGCCGACGAGCACGGGCCAGGTGCCCAGGTTGCGGCAGTCGGCGGCGAAGGACCTCAGGTCCTCGGGCGGGTCCATGAGGGAGACGAACAGCCCGCCATCGGCCCGCAGCACGCTGTGGGCCGAGATCAGGCTGTGCCTCATCGCCTCGGCCCGGTCGTCGCCCTGCCAGGGTGTGGTGTTGACGACCCGTACCGTGACCCTGAGGATCCCCGCCCGCAGCCGGTCGGCGCGCACCTCGACGTGACCGCGCAGCGCCTCCCAGCCGCGCACCACCGCGCCGGCCCGCCGCCCCGCCTCGTCGGACAGCCACTCGGTCTCCTGGCCCGCCGGGACGTCGATCAGGATCCGGTGCGGCCGGCGGAGCAGCCCGGCGAGATCGAGGCCGCTCGCCGCGACCTCCCGCTCGACCGCCTCCTCCCACGGCAGGAACCGCCGGTCACCCACGGTCAGCTCCGGCACGGGCTCGAGCCCGTCTCCTCGCGCACGGGCCGTCCGGCGCGAGACGAGATGCAGGAAGCGCACGTGCACGTCGAGGGTGCCGGCCGGATCCGCCTCGACCAGGCACTGGGTCTGCGTCAGCCAAGGGTTGCCCTCGTGCGCCCTGCCGTAGGGTTCGGGGTGGACGCCGCCGATCGTCCAGCGCTGCTGGTTCTTCAGCGCCGACCGGCGGTAGGGCCACAGCAGGTATCCCTCGTACAGCACGGCCCGCGCGATCTGCCTCACCTGGTCCATCAGCCGCCCGCCTCCTTCAGCAGCGTCTCCACCACGTCGTCCCAGAGGGGCAGGGCCCGCCGGGTCCGGTACGCGCACAGCAGGTCGAAGGTGTCGCGGCTCAGCCGCAGCCAGGCGGTGGCCGGGAAGTAGCGTTCCATCAGGTCCTTCCACACCGCGACCGGCATGCGGAAGTCCGCCTCGGTGTCCCACGGGATGCGCGTGGCCCGCAGCCGGCCTTCCGCCAGGTAGAACGTCGTCCCGCTGAAGAGGAACTCCAGCGGCACCTCGCCGCCGGTCAGGCCGTGGAAGTATTTGACCACCGCGACCTCGAAGTCGAAGGTGCACGGCACCCGGACGAGCGCGCGCGTCTCGCCGGTGAAGGCGGGCACCTGCGTGACAGTCTGCGCCCACAACAGGCTGCGCAGGCTCCGGCCCCACATCTCCGGCGGGCCGAACAGCTCGGCCAGCCGTTCGCGGCTCGCCTCGTCGTAGGAACGGCGGGCGGCCGAGATGCGGATCTGGGTGTCCAGGACGAGCGAGCGCACCTCGGGGCCGCCCGTGTTGCCGATCCTCAGGCCGAACTCGAGGGCCGGCACGGCCGCGAACTCCGCCGCCCGGACCTCCTCGACCTCGATGCGCAGGGCGGGCGCCGTTGTCTCGTTCGGCATCGGGCTCAGGCCGGAGACAGGTTGGGCATGCCGGGCTCGATGGGGTCGCGATCGGCCGGGTTGATGCCGGTGGAGCGCGCGGCGGTGGAGCGCCCGTCGGGCAGGTGCCCCTCATGCCTGTCGTAGTTGCCGGGGGCGTTGCCCTCGTGGACCCCCTTGACGTGCGCGGGCGCGTCGGGGCGGACGTCGGGCCGCCCCGTCTTGATGGGTTCGTCGGTCTTCCTGGCCATCGCGTGCTCTCCTCAGGTGCGCGGCGGGTGGTCCGGGGTCACGGTCGTGGACCGCCGGCGTAGGTCGGTGAAGAAGTTCGAGATCGCGTCCCACACCTCCGGCCCGCCCGCCAGGCCCTTCCAGTGGGTCCTGAGCAGGCCGACCAGCGTGTAGCAGTCGTCGACGGGCACGATCCAGTGATCCCTGGTGGCGCCCGTCCGGTTCACCAGCAGGGCCTCGACGTCGGGGGCCAGGCCCCGCAGCACGGCGTTGGCCGCCGCCAGCCGCTCCCAGGTGGCCTCCTCCAGCGGCGACTCGACGGCTCCGGCGGGGCTCGGATAGAACAGCGCCGTCCTGCGCGCCGCCGAGTCCTGGAACAGGAACGCCATCTGGACGGGGATGCGCAGGCCCGCCCAGGTGTCGTCGTCGAGGACGAAGCCCTCCAGGAGCCACCGGCGGTCCGGCACCAGGCGGTAGTGCCCGCCCCCCGCGGCCGAGTGGTCGAACAGCACGGCGCAGGCGCGGCAGGCGCAGCGCAGCTCGCGGGCGGTCACATCCAGGAGGTGCCGGTGGCGCGCCGCGACGGGGGCGGCGCACAGGCCGCACCGCTCCGCCCCGTCCCCCCGTTCCTGCTGGGCCGTCCTGTCTTCTTGTGCTGTCGTGTCCTCCCGGGTCGCCCGGCCGGCCTCGCGGCGGACGAGCCGGCGCAG
>NZ_QNFZ01000643.1 GCF_003313395.1 Nonomuraea lactucae
CCCGCCCGCGCCCGGCCATCGCACGCGCCGCCCGCTCAGCGGCAGCCGCGCCCTCAGGCGCCGGACCCCGTCCACCCCGGCCGCCAGGACGACCACGACGACGAAGGCGTTGTAGTGGTATTCGGGCACCCACCAGTTGGGGAACGAGCTGGCCAGCATCCTCTCCGCGAGCAGCGGCACGGCCATGATCATGAGCGGGGAGAGCAGCGCCGCCATCAGCGTCGTGCCCAGCAGGAGGGCGAGCGTGACCAGCTTGACGGACGGGGTGCCGAGCTGGGCCGCCACGGCGAGCGGATCGGTCACGGCGGTGCGCGCGGCTGCGGGCAGGCCGGTCCCCAGCGCTCCGTACGCCCAATAGTAGTCGGACCTCCCCCCGAACAGCGGGATGAGCACCTGTGACGCCAGCAGGGTGGAGCCCAGGCCGCCGACGGCGAACGCCGCCCCCATGAGCCGCCACCCCCGCTGCCCGAGCAGCACCACGCCGAACCCCGCCACGAGCAGCCCCATGTCCTCCTTCACGCACAGCAGCGCGAGGGCGGCCAGCACGACGTGGCCGCGCCGCCCGGCCTGGTGGCGTTCGAGGAGGACGGCGGTGAGCAGGGGCGCGAAGGCGGCCTCGTGGAAGTCGAACGCCACGGTCTCGACCACGGGCCACGACAGGGTGTAGGCCACCGCCACCAGATGGGCCGCCACCGGGCTGCCCAGCGCCCTCCTGGTCAGGACCCACAGCGGGACCGCCGCCCCGGCCAGCAGCACGGCCTGCGCGACCAGCAGGGTCTCGGGGCCGTCGTGGATCCAGTAGAAGGGGGCGAGCAGGGCCAGGATCGGCGACCAGTGGTCGCCCAGGACGGCGAAGCCGGGGCCGAAGTCGTTGTGCACGCCCTTGACGACGGCGACCGGCAGCTGGAAGCGGGAGTAGGACCGCACGGCCTGGTCGAAGATCACCAGGTCGTAGGCGCCCGCCCTGAAGTCGGCGAGCCGGGTGAGCGAGAGCGCGCCGTACAGCAGGGCCGCCACGGTCGTGATCGTGGACAGCACCACCCTGTCCCGCCGCCGACCACCGCCCCCGGAGCCCGCCGAGCCCGCCGAGCCCGCCGAGCCCACCGAGCCCGCGGAACTCGCCGAGCCCGCCGAGCCCGCCGTGCCCGCGGAACTCGCGGAGTCGCGGGGCTCCGCCCGGACGCCGTCCTCGTGGTCACGGGTGCCGATGCCGTTCCCGCTCGCCGTCACGACCCTTCACGCCTCTCCGTCACAGCCCCCGCGGCACACCTCGTGCCGTCTGACCCACATCCTCCCGTCGCACCGGCACTTCCCCGACCGGACGAGGGCCCGTTCAGCGGCGGGACAGCTCGCTCCCCCGTACGTGGGCGCAGAGCCAGTCGACGAGCGGCTCGAAGGCGCGCCAGCACTCCCGCACCCGACCGGCCACCTCAGCCGTGTGCACCCACGGCTCCGGCTCGAAGCGCCGGCCCGCGTAGAGGGACTTGTGGCGCAGCAGGTCGATGCGCGGGTGGTCGTCGGCGAACCCGCGTGGCCTGGTCTTGAGCCGCTCCCCCTCCACGGCGTAGCCGGCTGCGCTCAGCGCGGCCACCACGGCCTGCAGCGGCGCGCCGGTGAGGTCTGCGTCGACCGCCGCCCGGTAGCGGGCGATCTGGTCGGGGGCCTGCGAGTAGAGGCCGCCCGCGGCGAAGAGGCCGTCGGCGTCGATCTGGAAGTAGAGCCCGATGCCGGGCAGCCGGTCGACGAAGGCGCCCTGGTGGGTCTTGTACGGCGACTTGTCCTTGGCGAAGCGGACGTCGCGGTAGGGCCGGAACAGCTGGGCCGGACCGAACTCCCCGGCCAGCTCGTCGGTGAGGGCCAGCATCGGCGCCCGCACCGCGTCGTCGTAGAGGTGCCTGTGCCGGGTGAAGTAAGTCTTGGAGTTGTCCGCCTCAAGACCCTCGTAGAACACGAACGCCTCATCGGGGAAGCCGGTGAAACCCATACGGCCAAGCGTGCCATGCCTCACTGACGGTCGAGGCCGGGCGGGTAGACCCGGCCGGGCTCCGGCGTCCGGCCGTACAGCTGGGACACGGTGACGAGCCGGTAGCCCTTGCGGGAGAGCCGGTCGAGCACCCTGGGCATGGCCTCGACGGTGCTGCGGTGGATGTCGTGCATCAGCACGATCGAGCCGGGCCGGGCGCCTCCGGCGAGCCTGACCACGGCCGCCGGGTCGCGGTGGCGCCAGTCGAGGGTGTCGACGTCCCAGAGGATCTGGGCGAGCCCCTCGCCGCGGGTCTCCCGTGCCACCCTGTCGTCCGTCGCCCCGTACGGGGGACGCATGATCCGCATCCACACCCCGGTCATCCCGTGCACGAGGCGGCTGGTGTGCCGCAGCTCGCGCCGGAGCCGGTCGAGCGGCACCGTGGTGAGCGCCGGGTGGCTCCACGTGTGGTTGCCGATCTCGTGCCCCTCGGCGGCGATGCGGCGCGTGATCCCGGCGCGGTCGGCGGCCACCATCTGCCCGACCACGAAGAACGTGGCGCGGGCCTGCCGGACGCGCAGCAGTTCGAGCAGCCTGCCGGTGTGCTCCCCCGGACCGTCGTCGAAGGTGAGCGCGACGCACTTCTGCCTGCGGCAGTCGATCGCGCGGGCCGGCCAGCTGGGCTGCATGGCGGCCAGGCGCCTGGCCAGCAGGGCGGGATCGACGGCTGCGCCCGGCGGCGGCGGCACGCGCGCGG
>NZ_QNFZ01000644.1 GCF_003313395.1 Nonomuraea lactucae
ACCAGGCGGGCCAGCAGCGCACGGCGTCGGGCGGCTCGTGCCTGGCGTTCCTCGTTGAGCCGGATCGCGCGCCGCCGCTCCGCCTCCCGCTCGGCCCGCCGGCGCGCCCGCTCCTTGCTCACGGCTCCCCGCCGGCCGGTCCGGCCCTGCGGCTCACAGGATGCCGAGCCAGTTGGTCAGCAGCGCGGCCCCCGCGTCGCCGGACTTCTCCGGGTGGAACTGGGTGGCCATGAGCGGGCCGTTCTCGGCGGCGGCCACGAACGGCACGCCGTGCTCGGACCAGGTGACCAGCGGCTCGGCGAACCCGGGTCCTGGCCGCAGCTCCCACTCGCGCACCGCGTAGGAGTGGACGAAGTAGAACCGGGTCGCCGCGTCGATGCCGTCGAAGAGCACGCTGCCCGCCGGGGCCTTGACCGTGTTCCACCCCATGTGCGGCAGCACCGGGGCCTCCAGCCGCTCGACCGTGCCCGGCCACTCACCGCAGCCCTCGGTCTCCACGCCGTGCTCAACCCCGCGGGCGAACAGGATCTGCATGCCGACGCAGATCCCCAGCACGGGCCGGCCCCCGGCCAGCCGCCTGCCCACGACGCGCTCGCCGCGTACCCGGAGCAGACCCGCCATGCACGCCGTGAACGCGCCCACGCCCGGCACGACGAGCCCGTCGGCCTCCAGGGCCGCGTCGAGGTCGGCCGTGACGGTCACGTCGGCGCCGACCCTGGCCAGCGCGCGCTCCGCCGAACGCAGGTTGCCCGACCCGTAGTCGAGCACCACGACCTTCTTCACCACCACAACACCCCCGCCGTGATCGCCAGCGCGGCGCCGAGCGCGCAGATGAACGCGCCGACCTTGAGCCCCTGCCTGGCGAGCGAGACGACGCCGCCGATCAGGAACAGGCCGATGAAGACCATCGCGATCGCGATGCCGTTTTCGCTCATAGGACGCCCTTGGTGCTCGGCACGCCGGTGGCCCGAGGGTCGAGCTCCGACGCCTCGCGCAGGGCCCTGGCCAGGGCCTTGAACTGGGCCTCGACGATGTGGTGCGCGTTGCGGCCGTAGGGCACGTGGACGTGCAGGCAGATGGCCGCCTGGGCGACCAGCGACTCCAGGATGTGCCTGGTCATCGTCGTGTCGTACTCGGCGCCGATCATGGGCGCCATGCCCTCGGGCTCGGAGTGCACCAGGTAGGGCCGGCCGGACAGGTCCACGGTCACCTGGGCGAGCGACTCGTCCAGCGGGCACGACGCGCTCCCGAACCTCCTGATGCCCGACTTGTCGCCCAGCGCCTGGCGGAACGCCGCCCCCAGCGCGAGCGAGGTGTCCTCGATCGTGTGATGGGAGTCGATGTGCAGGTCGCCCTCGGTCTTGACGGTCAGGTCGAACAGCCCGTGCTTGCCCAGCTGCTCCAGCATGTGGTCGAAGAAGCCGACCCCGGTCGACACGTCCATCCTGCCCGTGCCGTCGAGACCCACCTCGACGAGGACCGACGTCTCCTTCGTTGCGCGCTCGACGCGGCCTACGCGACTCACAGAACTCCCTCCAGCGCGGCACGGAACGCCGCCATCTCCTCGCCGGTGCCGATCGACACCCGCAGCCACTCGGACAGCCACTCGGACGGTCCCGGCTCACGGATCAGCACGCCCCTCGCCAGCAGGCCCTCCCAGACCCGGCGCCGCTCGGGAAACACGCCGAACAGTACGAAATTGGCGTCGGAGTCGGCGACCGTCAAGCCCTTGTCCCGCAGCCACGCCACCGTGGCGTCGCGCTCGCGCCGCAGCGCGTCCACCGTACCGAGCAGCTCCACGCGGTGCCGCAGCGCCACGCGCGCCGCCGCCTGCGTGATCGTCGACAGATGGTACGGCAGGCGCACCAGCAGCAGCGCCTGCACCACGGCCGGGTGTGCGGCCAGGTAGCCCAGCCTGGCGCCGGCCATGGCGAACGCCTTGGACATGGTGCGCGTGACGATCAGCCTGGGGTGGTCCGGCAGCAGGGTGAGCGCCGAGGGCGTGCCCTCCCGGGCGAACTCGGCGTAGGCCTCGTCGACCACCACGATGCCCTTGGTCGCCTCCAGCACCCGGACGATGGTCTCCAGCGGCAGGGCGGTGCCGGTCGGGTTGTTCGGCGAGGTCAGGAAGACGATGTCGGGCCGGTGCTCCTCCACCGCGGCGGCCGCCTTGCCCGCGTCGAGCGAGAAGTCGTCCTCGCGCGCGCCACCGATCCACTCCGTGCTCGTGCCGGTCGTGATGATCGGGTGCATGGAGTAGGACGGCTCGAACCCCAACGCCGTGCGGCCGTGGCCGCCGAACGCCTGGAGAATCTGCTGCAGGATCTCGTTGGAGCCGTTGGCGGCCCAGACCTGGTCCATGCCGAGCCCGTGGCCGAGGTAGCCGGCGAGGTCGGCGCGCAGCGCCTCGGCGTCGCGGTCGGGATAGCGGTTGAGCCCGGCCGCGCCGCGCCGCACCTCCTCGGCCAGGTCGTCGACCAGGGCCTTGGACGGCGGGTAGGGGTTTTCGTTGGTGTTGAGCCTGACCGGGACGTCGATCTGGGGCGCGCCGTACGGCGTCTTGCCCCTCAGATCGTCCCGGATCGGCAGGTCGTCCAGGTTCACGAGGCCGGACTCTCCCAGGTAGTCGCGTACGGGGCCGGGGCGGGGCGGGCCGCGGCGAGGCGGACCGAGGTCTGGCAGGCCGAGGTCTGGCAGGCCGAGGTGCGGCGGGGCGGGCCGGGGCGGG
>NZ_QNFZ01000645.1 GCF_003313395.1 Nonomuraea lactucae
CAGCGGGCCGACGACGCGCGGGCCGGGCTGCGCGACATCGCCGCCCGGCTGGCGGTCGGCATGGCCGCCATCACCTCCGTCGTCGATCCCGGACTCATCGTGCTGACCGGTGGCGTGGTGCTGGCCGGCGGCGAGACCCTGCGCGAGCTGATCGAGCACGAGCTGCACGCGCTGACCATCCCCAGGCCCGAGCTGCGACTGTCCACGGTCGACGGCAACCCCGTCCTCGCCGGGGCGCTCGACCTCGCCCTCGACATGGCGCGAGACGAGGTCTTCAGCTCCACGGTGTCCCCGTCCAGTGGTCCATCGCAGGCAGCGGCCGCTGCACCAACCGTTCCATCTTGATCAGGAGGCACCCCCCGTGCGCTTCGTCCCCATCGCGGTCGCCGGCCTCGCGGCTCTGGCGCTGACCGCCTGCACAGCGGGCAAGGAGGGCGCGCCGTCGCTCGGCGCCCAGCCCAAGCCCTCCGGCTCGGCCTCACAGGCCCTGCCCGCGGCGACCATCGAACTGTGGCACGGCTTCTCCACCGACGCCGAGGTCAAGGCCTTCGAGGACGCCATCGCCGGATTCAACAAGAAGTTCCCGCAGATCACGGTCAAGGCCACCAAAGGCGTCCAGGACGACCAGATCACGCAGGCCGTCCGCGGCGGCAAGGCGCCCGACGTGGCGGCCTCCTTCACCACCGACAACGTGGCCCAGTGGTGCAAGTCGGGCTCCTTCCAGGACCTCACCCCGGTGATCAAGCAGGACGGCATCGACCTGTCCGTGCTGCCCCAGGTGTCGCGGACCTACACCGAGTACGACGGCAAGCGGTGCACGATGCCGCTGCTGGCCGACGCGTACGGCCTCTACTTCAACAAGGCCCTGATGAAGGGCAACGAGCCGCCCAAGACGCTGTCGGAGCTGACCGAGCTGACCAAGAAGCTCACGGTCCGCGACGCGAACGGCGACATCAAGGTGGCCGGCTTCATCCCGAGCTTCCAGTACTACGAGAACTCCCCCAGCCACATGGGCCCGATGGTGGGCGCCAAGTGGTACAACGACGACGGCACCTCGGCGATCGGCTCCGACCCGGCGTGGAAGCAGCTCCTGCAGTGGCAGAAGGAGCTCGTCGACTGGTACGGCTACGACAAGCTGGAGAAGTTCCGCAAGGGCCTGGGCGACGAGTGGGGCGCCGAGCACCCGTTCTTCAAGGGCAAGGTCGCCATGATCCTCGACGGTGAGTGGCGCAACGCGATGATCGCCAATGATCCGAAGGCGAAGGACCTGGACTACGGCACGGCCCCGCTGCCGGTCGCCGACGACAAGCCCGACCTGTACGGCAGCGGCTTCACCGCGGGCACCGTGATCGGCGTGCCGAAGGGCGCCAAGAACCCGCAGCACGCCTGGGAGCTGGTCAAGCACCTGACCACGGACACCGACTCCCTGGTGACGCTCTCCAACGCGCTGCGCAACGTGCCGACGACCAAGGCCGCGATGGAGTCGCCCAACCTGGCCAAGGACGACAACTTCAAGACCTTCCTCGGCATCTTCGCCCACCCGAAGACCTCGACGCTGCCCGCCAGCGTCAACAGCGTCTTCAACCAGGAGGCGCTCTCCACCTTCCTCACCAAGTGGGAGAAGGGCGCCGTCGCCGACCTGGACGCGGGTCTGAAGGGCGTCGACAAGCAGATCAACGACAAGCAGAAGCTGTCCGGAGGCTGATCTTCCATGGCCTCCGTGTCCCACGCTGCGCCTCCCCCTGGCCGGTCCAGGTGGAGGCGCGGCGAGGGCCTTCGGGCCCTCGTATGGCTGTCGCCGTGGCTGGTCGGGATGTCGATCTTCTTCGTCTACCCGCTGCTGTCCACGGTGTACTTCTCCTTCCACCGCTACGACCTGTTCACGCTGGAGTTCGCCGGGCTGGACAACTACCGCTACCTCCTGAAGGACCCCAGGGTCCTGACGTCGGCCAGGAACACGCTGTGGCTGGTGGTCTTCATGGTCCCGGCACAGGTGCTGTTCTCGCTGGCCCTGGCCCAGCTGATCACCATGCTGAAGGCCGGGGTGGGGCTGTTCCGCACGATCTTCTACCTGCCGACGCTGGTGCCGGCGGTGGCGGGCACAGTCACGTTCGTCTTCCTGATGAACCCGTCGACCGGCCCGTGGAACCAGTTCCTGGCGGCGTTCGGCATCACCGGGCCCGACTGGTTCGGCGACCCCGCCTGGTCCAAGCCGAGCCTGACGCTGCTGGCCCTGTGGAGCTGCGGCAACACCATGGTGATCTTCCTGGCGGCCCTGCTGGACGTGCCCAAGCACCTGTACGAGGCCGCCGCCATCGACGGCGCCGGGCCGTGGCGGCGCTTCCGCAGCGTCACGCTGCCGATGATCTCGCCGGTGCTCATGTTCTCGGCGGTCACCGGGGTGATCTACGCTCTGCAGTACTTCACCCAGGCGATGATCGCCTCCCGGGTGGCGTCGGGCGCGACCGACTCGGCGGGCTCCAACTTCGTGCCCGGCTACCCCGACGAGTCGCTGCTCACGCTGCCGCAGTGGCTGTTCCACGTCGGCTTCCGCGACTTCAGCATGGGCTACGCCTGCGTGCTGGCCCTCCTGCTGTTCGGCACGTCGATGATCTTCACGCTGATCCTGCTGCGCCAGTTCCGGCGCGCCGAGGAGACCACATGAGCGCGACCGTGACCGCGCCGCCCGCCGCCGCCGTCGGAGGCGCCCGGCGGCCGAGCGCCAGCGCCCGCAG
>NZ_QNFZ01000647.1 GCF_003313395.1 Nonomuraea lactucae
AGCGGGCGCCTCGCCCTCGGCCCTGCCGTCCCCCCGCCGCGGGGCCGGCCGGAAGGGCGCCGGCGGCGGTCGTCATTGGTGGCCACGGGCCGAGCCTAACCCCCCCCGGGCCCCTGCCGCCCGGCTCCACCCGACCGGAAACGCCCAGCGGTGCGAGAAGGTCTGACATCCTGGTGTGCGTGCTCGCCGTAATCCGTTACACCGTGCCCGAATCCCAGTCCCAAGACTTCGTCAAGCAGGGCCACGCCATCCTCGACACGCTCGCCCTCCAGCCCGGCTACCTGCGCGGCAGGCTCGCCCGGTCGGTCGACGAGCCCAACCTGTGGGCCCTGGTCAGCGAGTGGGAGGGCGCCGGGTTCTACCGCAGGGCGCTCTCGGCCGCGCGGATGGCGATGTATCCCCTGATGATTCTCATGGTCAACGAGCCCAGCGCGTTCGAGGACGTCTACACACAGGACGGCGCGTAGTCAGACTCCGCGCGAGGGCGGCCCCACGTCCCCTAAGCTGGGAGCTCATCCGTTCCTCGCCGACCTCCAGCCGGAAAGAGACCCATCCACATGGCACGCCGCACAGACGTCATGGACACCATCGTCAGCCTCGCCAAGCGCCGCGGGCTCGTATACCCGTCGAGCGAGATCTACGGCGGTCTGCGTGCGTCGTGGGACTACGGCCCGCTGGGAGTCGAGCTCAAGAACAACGTCAAGCGCCAGTGGTGGCAGTCCATGGTCCAGATGCGCGACGACGTCGTGGGCCTCGACTCCTGCGTCATCCTCGCCCGCGAGGTGTGGCAGGCCAGTGGCCACGTCGAGACGTTCACCGACCCGCTGACCGAGTGCCAGTCCTGCCACAAGCGCTTCCGCGCCGACCACCTCGTCGAGGCCTACGAGGAGAAGAACGGCCGCCCGCCCGAGCACGGCCTGGCCGACATCACCTGCCCCAACTGCGGCAACAAGGGCGCCTTCACCGACCCCAGGCAGTTCAGCGGCCTGCTCAAGACCTACCTCGGCCCGGTCGAGGACGAGTCGGGCCTGGCCTACCTGCGCCCCGAGACGGCCCAGGGCATCTTCATCAACTACCTCAACGTGCAGCAGTCGGCCCGCAAGAAGATCCCGTTCGGCATCGGCCAGATCGGCAAGTCGTTCCGCAACGAGATCACGCCGGGCAACTTCATCTTCCGCACCCGCGAGTTCGAGCAGATGGAGATGGAGTTCTTCGTCAAGCCCGGCACCGACGAGGAGTGGCACCAATACTGGATCGACGAGCGCTTCCGCTGGTACTCCGACCTCGGCATCAACAAGGACAACCTCCGGCTCTACGAGCACCCCAAGGAGAAGCTGTCCCACTACTCCAAGCGCACCGTCGACATCGAATACCGTTTCAACTTCGCCGGCAGCGAGTGGGGTGAGCTCGAAGGCATCGCCAACCGCACCGACTTCGACCTGACCGCCCACTCCAAGGCGTCCGGCGTCGACCTCAGCTTCTTCGAGCAGGACACGGGCGAGCGCTACGTCCCCTACGTCGTCGAGCCCGCCGCCGGTGTCGACCGGGCGACGCTGACGTTCCTGCTCGACGCCTACAGCGAGGACCAGGCGCCCAACGCCAAGGGCGTCATGGAGACGCGCACCGTCATGCGGCTCGACCACCGGCTCGCCCCGGTCAAGGTCGCCGTGCTGCCGCTGTCGCGCAACGCCGACCTCTCGCCGAAGGCCCGCGACCTCGCCGTCCAGCTGCGCAGGCGGTGGAACGTCGAGTTCGACGACGCCGGCGCGATCGGCCGCCGCTACCGCCGCCAGGACGAGATCGGCACGCCGTTCTGCGTCACGGTCGACTTCGACACCCTCGAAGACCAGGCCGTCACGATCCGCGAGCGCGACTCGATGCGCCAGGAGCGCATCGCCCTCGACCAGGTCGACTCCTACCTCCGCCAGCACCTCAACGACTGACCCCGCGGCCGCCCGCGTGCGCCTGACCGAGGCGCGCCCGGTCAGGCGAGGTAGCGGCCGAACCAGTCCAGGAGCTTGTCGTAGGCCTGGGCGGCGGCCTGGGCGTCGTAGCGCGGCCCCGTCTCGTTGAAGAACGCGTGCTGCGCTCCCAGATACGTGACGATCTCGTGCGTGAGCCCGGCCTTCTTCAGGGCGGCCCCGGCGACCGGGCGGGTGGCGTTGACGCGGTCGTCCAGCCCGGCGTAGACCGCCAGGACGGCCGCTCTGCTGCCGCTCAGGCCGGCGCCTTCCGGGAACGGGCCGTAGAAGGGCGACGCGGCGGACAGGCGGGGCTCGCCGGACGACAGCAGCAGCCAGGTCATGCCGCCGCCGAAGCAGAAGCCGACCATGCCGAGCTTCGCGCCTTCGGCCCGTTCGGCCAGCTCGCTCACGGCGGCCTTCATGTCGGCGACGAAACGCTCGGGCGCGATCTCGCCGAGCTTGGCCGTGACCTGCGCCGTGTCGGCGAACGCGTCGGTGCCGCCCTCCCGCGACAGCAGGTCCAGCGCCAGGGACGAGTAGCCGCTCGCGGCGAGCCGGCCCGCGACCGAGCGGGTGTGGTCGTTCAGGCCACGGTTCTCGTGGATGACCAGGACCGCGCCCTTGGGCTCCTCGGCCTGCGCCCAGGCGCCCTGGAGCGTCACCCCCTCCGGCCCGGGGAACGTGATCGGCTGCGTCGGCAGTGGTGAAGGGCCCGCGGGCGTGGCCGGGCCGGTCGGCGAGGGCTCCGGGCCGGTCGGCGTGGCCGACGCGGCGCCGGAGGTGG
>NZ_QNFZ01000648.1 GCF_003313395.1 Nonomuraea lactucae
CGCCTCGTCGGCGTGCTCGCCGCCGACGCAGACGGCGTCGGCCCCCGCCGCGATGGCGCGGGCGGCGGCGCCGCCGATGCCGTACGCCGCCGAGACGGCGGCCATCTCGATGCCGTCAGTGATGATCATGCCCTCGAAGCCGAGCTCCTCGCGGAGCAGGGCGGTGAGGATCTTGGGGCTGAGCGTGGCGGGCAGGCCGGGGTCGTACGACGGCACCAGCAGGTGACCCGTCATGATCGACTTCGCCCCTTCCTTGATCGCCTCGCGGAAGGGGTGGAGGGCGTCCTCGATGCCGTCCACCGCCATCACCGGCACGCCGTGGTGGGAGTCGACCGAGGTGTCGCCGTGGCCGGGGAAGTGCTTGACACAGGCGGCCACACCGGCGCCCTGGAGACCGCGGACGAACGCCCTGGTGTGCCGGGCGACCAGCGCCGGGTCGGCGCCGAAGGCGCGCAGGCCGATGACGGGGTTGTCCGGGTTGGAGTTCACGTCGGCCGAAGGCGCGAAGTCGATCGTGATCCCGGCCGCCGCCAGCTCGCCGCCGAGGTCCCTGGCCAGCGCCTCGGTCAGCGTGACGTCATCCACCATGCCGAGCGCGTAGCCCCCAGGACGGCTGCTGCCCGTGGCCACCTCCAGCCGGGTGACCTCGCCGGACTCCTCGTCGGTGCCGACCAGCACCGCGGGGTTCTCGGCCCGCAGGGCGGCCGTGAGCCGGGCCACCTGTGCGGGGTCGGCGATGTTGCGGGAGAACAGGACCACACCGGCCAGTCCCTCACCGAGCCGGCGACGGACCCAGTCGGGGGGCGCCTTTCCCTCGAAGCCTGGCATGAGGACGGCGTCGGCAAGGCGAAGCAGGTCACCGCTGATGGGCATGACCCGCAATCTAATAGGAAAGTTTCCTATTTGCTAGAGGCATTTTCTGACGTCAACACGCTCCCGTCGGCAACAGAATCGGCAACCGTGTGGGACCGCCGCCCCCCTGCGGTCCACGAAGTCCACGCCGCGGAAGGTGACGCGGAGGTCCGCCGGCCCCGCCGTGCCGACCAGGTAGCCGCGGCGCCCGTCGACGAGCTTCTCGCAGCAAGCGCTTGGTCGCACGCGGAACGCCGGATGAGCAGCGCGAGTTCAGTGAACAAGCGATTGTGAATGGGCTCATAATGGAGGGCGTGACAACGCGTAAGAGCCCGGGCTCCACCACGGCCACGCCGGCGAAGCGCCAACGCGCGACCTCATCGGGGTCGGCCTCCGAGCGCCGGGACCACCTCGTCAAGCTCGCCGCGGAGATCTTCGCGCGCAAGGGCTTCCAGGCCACGACCGTGCGCGAGATCGCCACCGAGGCGGGCATCCTCTCCGGGAGCCTCTACCACCACTTCGACTCCAAGGAGACGATCGTCGACGAGGTGCTCTCCACCTTCCTCGATGATCTCATCGCGCGCTACCGCGCCGCGCTCGAGTCCGGATCCGACCCGCGCACCGTGCTGTCGGAGATGGTGCGCATCGGCTTCGGCACGCTGGAGCCGCACCGCGCCGCGATCACCGTCATGCAGAACGACTGGAACTACCTGCGTCAGTTCGAGCGGTTCAACTACCTGGTCAAGGCCGAGGACGAGGTCGAGCAGATCTGGGTGTCACAGATCAAGGCGGGCCAGGCGGCCGGGCAGTTCCGCTCCGACGTCGACCCCAAGCTGACCTACCGGATGATCCGCGACACGATCTGGGTGGCGGTGCGCTGGTTCCGCCCAGGGGGGCGGCTCAACACGGCCGGGCTGGCCGAGCACTACATCACCGTGCTCTTCGACGGCCTGGCGACGGGCGAGCGGACCAGCCAGCGGAAATGAGCCTCGGCAAGGCGGTGCGCGAGGCGCTGCGGGAGGCGGCGGAGCCCGGCAAGGCCGCCACGATGCAGGCCTACATGAAGTCCACGATGCCGTTCCTCGGCGTCCAGGCGGTCCCGCGCAGGGCCGCGCTCAGGCGGGTGTTCGCCGACCACCGCATCGCCACCGCGCCCGAGTGGCGGCGGGCGGTGCTGGAGCTGTGGCGCGAGGCCGAATACCGCGAGGAGCGCTACGCGGCGATCGAGCTGACCGGCTACCACCACTACCGGGAGTTCCAGACCCTCTACACGGTGCCCATGTACGAGGAGATGATCGTCACCGGCGCCTGGTGGGATCTGGTCGACGAGCTGGCGACACACCGGATCGGCGGCCTGCTCACGGCCTTCCCCGACTCGATGCGGCCGCTCATGCTGGAGTGGGCGCACGACGGCGACCTGTGGAAGCGCCGCACCTCGATCCTTTGCCAGAACCGGTTCAAGGAGCGCACCGACACCGCGCTGCTCTACGCCTGCATCGAGCCGAGCCTGTCCGACAACGACTTCTTCGCCCGCAAGGCGATCGGCTGGGCGCTGCGCGAGTACGCCAGGACCAACCCGGGCGAGGTCGTCCGCTACGTGCGGGCGAAGGGCATCTCCGGGCTGAGCCGCCGCGAGGCGCTGAAGAACCTCTCGGGCGGCTGAGCCCGCTCACCTGGTCCACAAGGCGTCCTGCACGGCCTGCACCAGCGCCAGCAGCTCCGGTGTGACGCGCTCCTTCGACCAGGCCAGCGCGTACGTGATGCGCAGGTCGCCCGCGTCCAGCGGCACGAACCTGACGTCGTCGCGGCGTACGGCCCTGACCAGGAGCTGGGGCGCGGGCAGCAGGCCCGCGCCGGCGGCCACCAGGTCGAGCGCGGCGGCGAAGTCGTCGTCGGCCGCCG
>NZ_QNFZ01000646.1 GCF_003313395.1 Nonomuraea lactucae
ACGGCGTCGGCCGCGACGTCGGCGAGCGCGAATCCCACCTCGGCGCGGCCCGCCGCGACCATCTCGACGTTGTCCACGGAGCCGCCCGAGGCGACGGTGACGGCGCTCCCCGGGACGCGGTCGCCGACCACGCCCGCGTACGCCGAGCCGTACACCTCGTAGACGCCGCCCGCCGCGCCCGTGGCGATCCGCACGTCGCCCTCCGGGACGGGGGGGACGTTCGCGCCGCCGCACCCGGCGGCCAGCGCGGCCACCAGCACGACGGCGAGCACGGCCGGGAGCACGGCCGGGAGCATCCGTTCGCGCTGAGTCATGTCGGCTGAGTCATGTCGGCTGTGTCACGTCGGCTGAGTCATGTCACTGGAGCGCGGCGAGCCGGTAGCCGACGCCGCGCACGGTCTCGATGACGGGCGGCTCCCCCAGCTTGGCGCGCAGGGTGGCCATGTGGACGTCGAGCGTGCGGCCCGCGCCCGGCCATGCCGACCCCCAGACCTCGATGAGGAGGCGCTCTCTCGGCACGACGACACCCGGCCCGCGGGCGAGGCAGGCGAGCAGGTCGAACTCCTTCCGGGTCAGGACGATCTCCTCACCGCCCCGGGCGACAGTGTGCGCGGCGAGGTCGACGCGCAGGTCGCCGATCTCCGCCACCGGCTGAGGCCGCGGCCGGGCCCGGCGCATCACGGCCTCGACCCGCGCCAGCAGCTCGGCCGTCGAATAGGGCTTGACCAGGTAGTCGTCGGCCCCGGCGCGCAGCCCGGCGATCCGGTCGCGCTCCTCGCCGCGGGCGGTGAGGGCGATGATGGCCACGTCGGCGCCGTCGCGGCGCAGCCGGCGGCACAGGTCGACGCCGTCGCCGTCGGGCAGGGCGAGATCGAGCAGGATCATGTCGACGGTGGGCGCGGCCAGCGCCTCGGCAATGCTCTCGGCGCGCAGCACCTCGAAGCCGTGCCGGCCCAGCGCCACGGCGAGGGCGGCGGCGACTCGGGTGTCGTCTTCCACGACAAGCACGCGCATGGTGGTCACGCCTGGTTCTGGCTGCCGACTTGCCGTTCATTGTCCCACGGCCGGGGCTCGGCGGCTCCGGAGGCGGACCCCATGAGCACGGCGATCCGCCTGCCGAGCGCTCCGGCCTCGTACGCGATCCGCCCGTAGTCGGCGCCCCTGTGGGCGAGCACCCCCAGCAGCACCGAGCCGATCGTGAAGGTGAGGAGGGCGCCGTCGTCCATGTCCACCGCGGTCTGCCGCACCTGACCGGTCGCCAGCGATCGGGCGGCGCCGGCGGTGAGGCCGGCCATGCCGTCGACGGCGGCGATCAGGTGCTCGGAGCGCTCCCTGGTCAGCGCCCCGGTCGAGGCGAGGGCGGCCCCCTCAGCGGAGACGGCGACGGCGTGCGCGACGCCGGGCACCCGGTCGGCGAACCGCGCGAGGACCCAGCCGAGCCGGTCGGGCAGCAGGTGCGAGTCGGACGAGCCGTTCACGGCCAGACCGTCGTAGATGGGCGTGCGCTCCGGGCCGGGAGCCGCGCCGAAGCGGGGGATCTCTCCGGTGATGAGCTTCGGCGGGATCCGCACGGTGGCGAGCACGCCGCCGCCGCGGCTCGACAGCCGCACGCCGACGTCATGGCGGGCGGCCAGCCGGGCGACCACGAGGAGCCCCATCGTGCCGGCCGGCCCGGCCACGGGCTCGCCGGGACGGGCCAGGCGGGCGTTGGCCTGTTCGAGCGCCACGGAGTCCATGCCGCGTCCGAGGTCCTGGATGGTGACGGTGCAGCCGGGCCCGGCGGCGTACGCGCGCACCACGACGGGGGTGTCGGGAGGCGAGTGGTGCGTGGCGTTCTCCAGCAGCTCGGCGATCAGGTGCACCAGGTCGCTGACGGCCTCGGCCACGATCGTCATCGCGGGCAGGGCGATCGGCTGGACGCGCTTGTACTCCTCGGTCTCGGCCAGGGCGCCGCGGATGACGTCGTGCAGCGGTATGGCGGAGCCGAACCGGCGCACCGGCTCGCCACCGGCGAGGATCAGCAGGCTCTCGTCGTTGCGGCGCATGCGCGAGGCGAGGTGGTCGAGCCGGTACAGCCAGCCGAGGGTGTCGGGGTCGGTCTCACCAGCCTCCAGCCGGTCGATCAGGTCCAGCTGCTTGGCGACCAGCGTCTGGCCGCGCCTGGCCATGGCCTCGAACACGGCCGCCGACTCCCGTCTGAGCAGGGCCTGGCCGGTGGCGAGGTCGAGCGCCCGGGCGTGCACGACCGAGAGGGCGCTGGCCACGTCGCCGATCTCGTCGGCCCCGTCCGGATCCCCGAGATCGTGCTCGGCGAGCTGTTCGGTCCGTGCCGTGACCGGGTCAGGCGCGGCGCCGATCGCCTCGATGGCCCGCGGCAGCCGCTCGTCGGCCAGTGCCAACGCGGCCGCGCGCAGCCGCCGGAGCCTGCGCCCGAGGTCGGCCGCCACCAGCGCCGTGACGCCGATGGTGAGGGCCAGCGCTCCTGCGGCGAGGACGGCGGTGATCACGAGGTTGGCGCGGGCCCGGCCGAGCACCTCGGCCGCGGTGGCGTCGAGCCGCACCGTCAGGTCGAGCTCGACGTCGTGCAGCCTCTTGATGGTGTGCGACGCGGCCACGTACCAGCCGTCGGCGTCGGCGGTCACCGCCCGGTTCGCGGCCTGCTCCACGGCCGCACGCATCGTCCTGGAGGCCTCGACGTCGGGGCCGACGAGGGTGGACGCCAGCCGGCCCCGCGCCCACGGGCCGGCCGCGGCCTCGAACGCCCTCAGGCGGGCGG
>NZ_QNFZ01000649.1 GCF_003313395.1 Nonomuraea lactucae
CACTCCCCCGCGGGCCTGCGCGCGGGCGGCTGAGCGTTCGAGCTCGGCGGCCACGTCCTCGTCCGGGCCGGAGCTGGCCAGGGCCCGGTGCCAGGCCAGCCGGTCGGGGTCCGCCACGGGGTCGGTGGCCGTGGCCAGGGCGCGGTGCACCCGCCTGCGCTGCTCCAGAGGGGCGGCCCGGTAGACCGCGGAACGCACCAGGGGATGGCAGAAGCGCACCCGGGTGCCGAACTCGACCAGCTCCGCGGCCTCCGCCGGGCCGGCGCCTGTCACGTCCAGCTCCAGCAGCTCGGCCGCCCGCCACAGCAGGGCCGGGTCGCCGAGCGGGTCGGCGGCGGCGACGATCAACAGCAGCCGCGTCTGCTCTGGCAGCCTCTCCAGACGGGCCTGGAAGCTCTGCTCGATCCGGCTCGACAGCGGCGAGGCGGCGGGCAGGGCGAACCCACCGGCCATCCCGGCCAGACCCGTGCTCCTGGGGAGCTCCAGCAGCGCCAGGGGATTGCCGCGGGCCTCGGCCAGGATACGATCGCGCACCCGCCGGTCCAGCGGGGCGCGGATCTCGGCGGCCAGCAACGCGCGGGCGTCGGCCTCGCTCAGCCCCTCGACGGTCAGGCCGGGCAGCAGGTCGAGCTCGGGCAGGCGGCTCGGCTCGCGTACCGCGAAGATCACGGCCATCCGTTCAGCGCTCACCCTGCGGGCGAGGAAGGCCAGCGCCTTGGCCGATGAGTCGTCCAGCCACTGCGCGTCGTCCACGACGCACAGCAGGGGCTGTTCGCACACGCTCTCGACCAGCAGGCCCAGCGTGGCGATGCCCACCAGGAAGGGGTCGGGGATCCCCGCGTCCAGCCCGAAGGCGACCTCCAGGGCCTTGCGGTGCCCCTGCGGAAGCGCCGCCAACCGGCCGAGCACCGGCGCGCAGAGCTGGTGCAGGGCGGCGAACGGCAGCTCCATCTCGAACTCGGCGCCGGACGCCCGCATGACCTGGAACCCCGAGGCGGCGTCGCACGCGTGACCGAGCAGGGCGGTCTTGCCGATGCCGGGTTCGCCGCGCAGGACGAGCGCCCCGCCGTGGCCGTCGCGGGCCGCGCCGATCAGCGCGTCCAGCCGCCGCTTCTCGGCCTCCCGGCCGACAAGGAGGGAGCGCTCTCCGTCTGGCCGCGTCTTCAACGGTGTCATGATGGCGCCGGCTCCGTCCCCGTTAGCTCGCCGCCGGGGCCCCTGCGACTTCAGCCGCCCCCAGCGAAGCACGTCACGGAGCAAACTAGCCGAAATCGGCTTATGTGCCTATCCGTCGTACGAGGGGCGGGTGACTGGGACTGTCAGGACGCGATCACTCCGGGATGCGGTCCTCGGCGTACGGCGTGGAGACTCCCGCGTACGCCAGGTGCATGACCATGCCGTCCGCGCCGTGCTTGAAGTTGTGGCAGTGGTCCATCCAGATGCCGGGGTTGTCGGCCGTGAAGTCGATCTCGAAGACCTCCCCCGGCGCCACGTTGAGCGTGTCGGTCCACCAGGTGCTCCCGGTGGCCGGGACGCCGTTGCGCGACAGGACCCGGACCCGGTGGCCGTGCAAGTGGATCGGGTGGTCGATGAGGCTGCGGTTGGCGATGCGGACCTTCACCCGCTCGCCCTCGTTCACCATCAGCGTGGGCACGGCCGGATACAGCCGCCCGTTGATCGAGCTGCTCACGTAGGTGAAGCCGCCCATGGCGAAGCCGAAGCCGTCGTCCAGCTTGAGGTCGAAGGTCCTGTCGTGGCCTTCCGGCCGCGCCGGGGACGCTTCTCCGTACGAGAGGGGGTCGAAGAGGGGGCCCTGGCCGAGAGCGGCGGGCGGCGCCTTGCCGTCCGGGCTGAAGACCAGCGCGGCGGTGTTGGGGATCTCGTTGACGTCGATGGACAGCGTCACCGCGCCCTTCGGCATCGTGAAGGCGAGATCGGCACGCCCGCCGGCCGCCAGCAGGAGGTCCGTCCCCTGGGCGACCGGAGTGGCGCCCTCGACCCGGTTGCCGTCGATCGCGGTCACGGTATACGAGGTGCCGCCCACGTGCAGGCGATGCGGCTCCTCCGAGCTGTTGATCAGCCGGAGCAGGACGGGCTCGCCCGCGGCCACGGCCTGGCCCGAGGGCCGGTCGGCGGTGTCGAAGGCCGCGATCGGGTTGTCGGCGCCCGGCCACAGGTGGGTGAAGACGGTTTTCTCCAGACCCCGCCGGCCGTCCTCGACGATCAGCGAGCCGAACAGGCCCCGCTGCACGGTCTCGGAGGCGTCGCGGTGGGTGTGGTACCAGAAGGTGCCCGCCCGCTCGGGGACGAACCGGTAGACGTGCTTGCCGCCGGGCGGAACGGCCTCCTGGGTGACGCCGGGCACCCCGTCCTCGGCGTTGGGCACGTCCACGCCGTGCCAGTGCACGGTCACGCCTTCCTTGACGTCGGTGTTGATCAGGGTCACCTCGACGAGCCGGCCCTGCCGTACGCGGATCTGGGGGCCGGGAGACTGCCCGTTGAAGGTGAGCGCGTCGATCTCGCGGCCGGAGGCCAGGCGGACCTTGCCGTGCGCGGCCGTCAGGGTGAACCGCGCGTCCGGCGTGCCGTCGCGCGGCCCGGTGAGCTGGTCCACGCTCCGGCCGCCCGGCGAGTGGTGGGCGGTTACGGCGCCGCCGCTCGGCGACTGGTGAGTGTGTGCGGCGCCGCTGCCCCAGTCCGCCGGCGCGGCGTGGTGACCGCCTCGCGCGGCCAGGTTGGCCTGGTAGGCCAGGCCGAGCACGACGGCGGGCGCGAGCAGGG
>NZ_QNFZ01000651.1 GCF_003313395.1 Nonomuraea lactucae
CGACAGCCGCGCGCATGGCCAGCGGGTGCGGATCGCCGCGACCAGCCCCGCCGCGACGGGCGCCGCGGCGGAGGTGCCCGAGTCGGGCTCGGCCTGGCCGAACGCCTTGGAACCGGAGAAGTGTGTGTAGGCGCAGATGTCGGGTTTGCGGGCGCTCAGCCGTCCCGGCCCCTGCGAGGAGTAGCCGACCCGCTCGCCGCTGACGTCGACTCCGCCGATCGACAGCGCCTTGGGGTGGGAGTTGGCGCCCACGATCGGCCGGTCGGGGAAGGCGCACCGGCCGTCGCGGCACTGGGTCCCGCAGTTGCCCGCCGCGAACAGCACGTCTGCGCCCGCCTGCTCCAGGGCGGCCACCATCAGGTTGAACGGGTGCGCGGCACTGTCGGAGTAATTGCCGGGATGCCCGACGGGGAAGTCCCACTCCGGGGAGAACGACCCCCACGAGTTGTTGACGACCAGCGCCCTGGACTCCTCGGGCTGCGCGGCGAGCACGTCGCGCAGGTGCGCGAACGCGGCGACCCCGTCCGACAGCAGCCCGTCGAGAGCCGAGCCGCCGGGACGGGGCGACAGCAGCAACGGGATGTCGATCACCGAGGCGCGGGGCGCGGCGATGAGCGCGTCGAAGGCGCACATCGTGCCGTGGTCCACCTCGAACTCGCCCGGCCTGCCCACGACGCCCGAGGGAAGCCAGCTGCGCGCGGCGTCGAGGATGACGTCCCGGCCGAGCTGCCTGGCGGTGTGAAGGGCGTTCACGCCGGTGTCGAGCACGGCCAGCGCCACCCCGCTCCCGTCGAGCCCCTCGGCGCGCAGGGCGGCGACGTTGAGCAGCCGTTCGACGTCGTGCCAGTCGCCGACCGGCGCGTCCCCGCCGCAGGTGAGGCTGGTCTCGATCACCGGATCGGCGAAGACGCCTGCCACGTCGGGGCGCGCCGCGAGCAGCATCGCCACCCGGGTGGCCGTCTCGTCGTCGGAGATCGTGCCCCGCACCAGCACCGAGGCGTCCTCGGCGGCCAGCGAGAAGTCGAGCGGCTGGTTCAGCGAGAGCGGGTCGCCGCCCGCGGGCGGGACCGGGCGAGGCACGGCCACGGGAGAGAAGCCGGGGTCGAGCTCGACTCCCGGCAGGCCGTCGGCGACGTCGGCCGCCGCGACCGCGGTGCCGGGGTCGGTGACGGCCGCGACCAGGTCGGGAGAGGGACGGAGCTGGATCATGACCCGCATGAGTGTCACCACCGGAGATCTGGAGGGAATGGAACGTCCCAACGTTCCTCCATCAGCCCCGGCGCGTCCAGCCGTCCTTATGGGGCGTGACCTGCTAAAACACCACAATGTTCGCTAACCGGGCGGTGATTGTTCGGTCGCGGCAGGGCTTCCTTGTTCCCCGTCCGTTCACTACGGTGAGACGTCATGACGCTCCAGGCGCAGAAGCCGGTCTCCGGGGGCACAGGGGACCATTGGCTGACCGTGCGGCCGAGGCTCGTCCTCGCCAGCGGGTTCATGCTCTTCCTGGAGCTCGCGCTGATCCGCTGGACCGGGTCGAACGTCGTGCACCTGAGCTACTTCACCAACTTCGTGCTGCTCGGCTCGTTCCTCGGCATCGGGCTCGGCTTCCTGCGCGTCGGCCGGTCCGGGCGCCAGCCGTACTACTCGCCCGTCGTGCTGTTCGGCCTGGTGATCGTCGTCCTCACGTTCCCCGTCACCGTCGACCGCGACACCGAAGGCGTCCTCTACTGGACGAGCCTCGCCACCGCCGGGCCGCCCGCGTGGCTCATCCTGCCGGTCATCTTCTGCGCGGCGGCGCTGGTGCTCATGGGCCCGGCCGAGCTCGTCGGCCGCTGCTTCCCCGAGCTGCCGCGGCTGGAGGCCTACCGCTACGACCTCATCGGCAGCCTCGCCGGGATCGCCGCGTTCACCGCGCTGTCGTTCCTGAGCGCGCCGCCCGTCTACTGGGGGGTCATCGCCGCCGTCGCCTACGGGCTGCTGCTCGCGCCCCGGCCGCTGGTGCCGTATCTGGGGCTCGTCACCGTGCCCTCCGTGGCCGTCGTGGTGCTGCTGCTCGCCGAGTCGCTGACCGCGGGGGCCATCTGGTCGCCCTACTACAAGGTGACCCACCGCCAGTTCGACCAGCTCGGCGTGCCGGTGACCGACATCTCCGTGAACGGCATCCCGCACCAGCAGGCCGTGCCCGCCGCCGCCCGGTTGCAGTGGGAACGCCAGTACGGCCTGCCGTACGAGCGCGCCGCCGCGCCGCCCAAGGACGTGCTCATCGTCGGGGCGGGCAGCGGCACCGACGTCGCCATCGCCCTGTCGAAGGGCGCCGGCCGGGTGGACGCCGTCGAGATCGATCCCAAGCTGCGCGAGCTGGGCGGCTCCACCCACCCCGACCGCCCCTACGACGACCCCCGGGTGACCACGCACGTCACCGACGGGCGCGCCTTCCTCGAACGCACCTCCGGCAAGTACGACCTGATCCTCTTCGCGCTGCCCGACTCGCTCACCCTCGTGTCGGGGGCCAGCTCGCTCCGGCTGGAGAGCTACCTGTTCACCGAGGAGGCCATGCGCTCGGCCCGCGAGCACCTCAAGCCCGGCGGCGCCTTCTCCATGTACAACTACTACCGCGAGAGCTGGCTGGTAGACCGGCTCGCCTCCACCGTGCAGGCCGCCTTCGGGCACCGGCCGTGCGTGGACGTGGTCAGCACCGCCGGGCAGCAGGCCGTCATCACCGCCGGCCTGACGCCCGGCGCGCAGCGGTGCGCCGCGCCCTGGGCCGGCGCCACGGCCGGCACGCC
>NZ_QNFZ01000650.1 GCF_003313395.1 Nonomuraea lactucae
CCGGGCCCGCGAGCGCGCCGTCGAGCTGCTCGGCCGGGTCCGGCTGCCCCGGCCCGAGCAGCTCGCCCGCGCCTACCCCCACCAGCTCTCGGGCGGGCAGCGGCAGCGCGTCATGCTCGCCATCGCCCTGGCCAACGGGCCGGAGCTGCTCATCTGCGACGAGCCCACCACCGCGCTCGACGTGACCGTCCAGAGACAGATGCTGGACCTCATCGCCGAGGTCGCCCCGGCGCTGCTGTTCATCACCCACGACCTCGCCGTGGTCGCCTCGGTCTGCGAGCGCGTCCTCGTCATGTACGGCGGGCGGGTCGTCGAGTCCGGCCCGATCCGGGAGGTGTTCGCCCGCCCCCGCCACCGCTACACCGAGGGCCTGCTGGCCGCCTCCCGGCTGACGCCGCGCGGCACCCGGCTGCCCACCATCCAGGGGAACGTCCCGGCCGCCGGCAGCTTCCCCCACGGCTGCGTCTTCCGCAACCGGTGCCGGCACGCCACCCCGGCCTGCGAGGCCGAACCCGCGCTGACAGGAGACGGCCATGCCTTCGCATGCTGGCACCCCCATGAGTGAGCTCGCGGGCGGAGAGAGCGACCCCGACGGCCGGGCGATGATCGAGGCGCGCGACGTCACCCGCGTCTACCGCCGCCCCCGTACCTCCCTGACCAGGCCGGGCGAGGCCGTGCACGCACTGAAGGGCGTCTCGCTCACCGTGCGGCGGGGCGAGCGCTTCGGCGTCGTCGGCGAGTCCGGCTCGGGCAAGTCGACGCTGCTGCGGCTGCTGTGCGCGCTCGACCAGCCCACCAGCGGTTCCATCAGGTTCGAGGGGCGGGAGCTGACCGGCCTGCCCGAGCGGCGGCTGAGGTTCCTGCGGCACAGCCTGCAGGTCGTCTTCCAGGACCCGATGAGCTCCCTCGACCCGCGGATGAAGGTACGCGACCTCGTCGCCGAGCCGCTCGTCGCCCTCGGCGAGCCCGTCGGCGGCCGGGTCGCCGAACTTCTGGACGAGGTCGGCCTGCCCGCCTCGGCCGCCGGCCACTACCCGCACCAGTTCTCCGGCGGGCAGCGGCAGCGCATCGCCATCGCCCGCGCCCTCGCGCCGCGGCCCAAGGTGCTGGTCGCCGACGAACCGGTCAGCGCCCTCGACGTGTCGGTACGCGGCCAGATCCTCAACCTGCTGGCCGACCTGGTCGACGAGCTCGGCCTGACCCTCGTCTTCGTCTCGCACGACCTGTCCGTGGTCCGCCACGTGTGCGAGACGGTCGCGGTCATGAACGACGGCGAGATCGTGGAGACCGGCCCCGTGGACGACGTCTGGGCCGGGCCGCGCCACCCCTACACGCGCGCCCTGCTGCGGGCCGTGCCGACCCTGGAGGGACTGCTGTGATCGAGGTCGACGCCGGCGGAGTGGTGGAGTTCACGCAGGCCCTGGTGCGCGTCCCGAGCACCAACGACCCCGCCCGCGGGCGCTCCGAGCAGCCCGCCGCCGACCTCGTCGCCGCGAAGATGCGCGAGTGGGGCTGGGAGCCGCGCGTCTACGAGGCGGCGCCCGGCCGGCCGAACGTGGTCGCCGTCGTCGAGGGCGGAGGCGGCGACGGGCCGACCCTCATGTTCGAGGGGCACACCGACGTGGTGACCGAGGGCGACCTGTCGAGCTGGACCGTCGACCCGTTCGGCGGGGAGATCCGCGACGGCAGGCTGTGGGGGCGCGGCAGCGCCGACATGAAGTCGGGCCTGGCCGCCGCCCTCTACGCCACCCGGGCGCTGCAGCTCGCCGGGCCCTTCCCCGGCCGGATCAAGGTGTGCGCGCTCGCGGACGAGGAGGGGCTGATGATCGGCGCCCACCACTTCGTCGCCGAGGGGCTGGCGGCCGGCGTGGACGGTGCCATCGTGGCCGAGCCGGAGGCGGGGGAGATCTGCGCGGTCGCCAAGGGGGCGCTGCGGCTGCGCGTCGACTTCACCGGCAAGATGGCGCACGGCGCGATGCCGCGGCATGGCCGCAACCCCGTCCAGGCCGTGGGCTCCCTGCTGGCCGCGCTGCCGGCGCTGGAGAGCGAACTGCAGGAGCTGCACCCGGCGCACGAGCACCTCGGCGAGGTGTACGTGACGCCCACCGTGGTGCGGGCCGGCAGCGAGGAGCAGGTCAACGTCATCCCCGCCGTCGCCTCCGTCTTCGTGGACGTCCGCACCGTCCCCGGGGTGGGGCACCAGGACATCGCCGACCGGGTGGCCGCGCTCGCCGCGTTCGACGGGATCGCGGCCGAGGTGGCGATCCTGGTGGACCGGCCGCCGGTGGAGGTGCCCGTGGACGACCCGGTCGTGGCCGCGCTCGCCGCCGCCCACCGCGCGGTGACCGGCGCCGAGCCCGTCTACGGCGGGGTGCCCGGCTCGACCGACGGCACCGTGCTCACCCACTGGGGCGGCGTCCCGTCCGTCGTGTACGGGCCGGGCGGCAAGTGGATCGCGCACCAGGCGGACGAGTACGTGGAGGTGGCGGAGATCGTCCAGTGCACCCGCGTCTTCGCCGAGGCGGCCCGCCGCTTCCTGACCCGGGAGCCGTCATGACGGCGGGGGCGCCGCCCGAGACCGGGGAGCCTTACAGGGGGAGTAGCTTGATCTTCCGCGACTTCGCGGGCTCCTGGCCGTCCGGGCTGCCCGTCGGGACCGGATGGATGGAGACGGCCGCCACCCGCGACGTCGTCTTCCCGTACGACGGCTCCCTGGTGACGGCCGCGCCGCTCGGCACCGCCGAGCTGGCCGGGCGGGCCCTGGACGAGGCGGTCGCGGTCGCCCCGGCCATGGCCGCGCTGCCC
>NZ_QNFZ01000652.1 GCF_003313395.1 Nonomuraea lactucae
AGCCGAGCCGCCGCGCCGCCCGGACCACCCGCGCGCCCAGCCGGTCGCCGACCAGCACCGAGCCGAGCACCAGCACCACGGCCACGCCGGTCAGCACCGCCCACGACGTGCCGACACCGCGGGTCAGGTCGCCGGCGGGCACGAACACCTCGATCACGGCGCCCCTGTCCTCGTCCAGCGCGACCGGGCGCAGCAGCGCGTAGCCCGCGGGCAGCTTGATCCAGCTCGCCCTGGTCTGCGCCATCGCGCGCGCGATCTCCGCCCGGGGAGCGCGTGAGGTGCCGGTGGCCGCGCCGCCCTTGGCGTGGACGGCGAGGTTGCCACGCCGTCCCGCCTCGGTGCGCGTGATCGCCAGGACCAGTTCGCCCGGCTCGATGGTCAGCGCCAGCACCGGCACCAGCGCCGACGCCTGCCGTTCGGCGTCGGCCAGCGCCCTGGCCTGCGCGGTCTCCTTCACGGTCAGCGCCAGGGGCACCAGGAACGCCAGCGCGACCATCGAGGTGACCGCGACCACCAGGACGGCCAGCGTCCGCCTCATCCTCGCCTCACCGTCGTCTCGTCACCTTCGTCTCCTCGCTGCCGCTGTGCCTGCCGCCGCCTGCCACTGCCTGTCCCTCCCTGTCGCGGCCTACCGCGGCGGGGAGAGCATGACCCCGACGCCGCGAACGGTGTGCAGGTAGCGGGGCTGCGAGGCGCTCTCGCCCAGCTTGCGGCGGAGCCACGACAGGTGCACGTCGATGGTCTGGTCGTCCCCGTACGACTGCTGCCAGACCTCCACCAGCAGCTCCTGGCGGGTGACCACCCGGTCGGCCCTGGCGGCGAGGTAGGCGAGCAGGTCGAACTCCCGCCTCGTGAGCGAGAGCGCCCCGCCGTCGAGCGTGGCCTCCCGCCGGTTGACGTCCACCACCAGCCCGCCCACGTGGATCGACTGGGGCGGCTGCGCCGACCTGGCCCGGCGCAGCACCGCGTCCAGCCGCGCGCCCAGGTGGTCGCCCGAGAACGGCTTGACCAGGTAGTCGTCGGCGCCCGCTTCGAGCAGTCTGACGATCTCCGCCTCGTCGTCCCGGGCCGTGGCCACGATCACCGGCACGTCCGAGATGCCGCGTATCATCCGCAGCGCCTCCGAACCGTCCAGGTCGGGCAGGCCGAGGTCGAGGACCACGGCGTCCGGCGGGCGCTGGGAGATCTCCCTGAGGGCGTCCAGGGCGCAGCCGGCGCTGCGGACCGCGTGCTGCCGCCTGCTGAGCTCATGGATGATCGCCGATCTGACTAATTCGTCGTCTTCGACTACGAGCACCGTCGCCATGCGCACCAACCGTACATAATGCCTCTCATGCGGCGGGCCCTTAGATACACGGCGATCTGGTGCGGAGCGACCGCGGTCGCCGTGTCGGTGTCGTGGTTCGGCGTCCGGGGGGTGCTGCGCAGCGACCTCGTGGACGACGTCCCGGTGCGGCCGTTCCTGGCCCAGACGGTCGCGGAGGGCGGCCGCACGCCGACCGCCGGTCCCACCCCCTCCCCGACGGATTCGGCGTCCGGCACCCCCACGCCCTCTTCCGCCCCCTCTCCCAGGGCCACGCCCGCCCGGACGCGCGCCGCCACGCCGCCGACCCGCCGTCCCACCAGGAAGCCCGACACCCCGGCTCCCGGCGCCACGCGGGGCGGCACGCCGCTGAGAGTGGTCACGGTGAAGGGCGGCGAGGTCGTGTTCACGCTCGGCTCCGGCGGCTGCCGCCTGGTTTCGGCCACCCCCGCCACCGGCTACACGGCCAAGGTCGCCCGCAACGTCGGCTGGATCAGGGTCGACCTGGTCAAGGGCGAGCACGGCTCTGGAGTCTGGTGCATCAGCGGCGAGCAACGCACCGACACCTGGGAGTACTGATGGGCAGCAGCCGCCGCTGGGATCGCTCCGGCAGCACCCGCGACGCGCTGCTGCGCGCCGCCCGCGAGGTGTTCCTGGCCAAGGGGTACGGCGAGGCCACGGTGGCCGACATCGTGCAGGCGTCGGGCATCAGCGTCGGCAGCCTCTACCACCACTTCGGCGGCAAGCCGGGCCTGTTCCTGGCCCTGTGGGAGCAGTTCATGCGCGGCCAGGAGGAGCGCACCGCCCGCGCCGCGCGGGCGGTCGAGGGCGCCGGAGAGCGCTTCGTGACGGGTGCGCGCGCCTACCTCGAAGGCTCGTGGGAGCACCGCGACGTGGCCCGGATCTTCCTGGAGAACGACGGACCGGCCGAGTTCGCCCTGCTGCAGCGGCAGCGCGGCTGGGACTGGATGGGCGGCAACAGGCGGCTGCTCGGGCTCGACGACTCGCGGCGCAGCCACGTGCTGGTCGTGCTCCTGACCACGATGATGCGGGAGGCCGGTGTGCTGGTGGCCGCCTGCGAGACCGAACACGAGGCGAAGGCGACGATCGACGAGGTGGTCCGCCTGGTGAGGCGCATGCTGCCGCACCCGGCGTAGCCCGCGGCTACGCCGTCTCCAGGGCGCGCAGGTAGTCGGCCGCCTCCGCGAGGTGGTCCTCGGTGAAGACCCGGATGCCGTTGAGCTCCAGCAGCGCCGTGGTGACCCCCTGGCCCGGGGCGCGCCGTCCCCGGAACGTGCCGTCGTACACGGCCAGCGCGCCGCACGACGGGCTGCCGTCCTTCAGCACCGCGAGCCGTACGCCGAAGGATCGGGCCACGGCGAGCGCGGACTGTGCGCCCGCCAGGAACTCCGCGGTCACGTCGGTCCCGTCGGCGGTCAGCACGCGCGCCGCGCCCGACAGCACCGCGGCGCCTCCCGCGCCGCCCTCGATCTCGGCGGCGGGCCGGGGCGTCGG
>NZ_QNFZ01000653.1 GCF_003313395.1 Nonomuraea lactucae
GCCTCGAACGCCCTCAGGCGGGCGGCCTCGGTCGCGGCCAGCCGTACGAGCTCGCGTGACTCGGCCGCGCGGAGCCGCCCCCGTGTGAGGGCTCCGCGCAGCAGCTCGCGCTGCTCGGCCACGGCGTGCTTGGCCCCGGCGAGCTCGGCCACGGCATGGGCCTGGTTGGCCAGCCGCTGGTCGTCGATCTGCCGAGGGATAGCGGACGCCACGGTCAGCAGGGCCGTGACCGCGGCGTCGTACCGGTCCGTCCCGGCGCGCAGCCGGTTGAGGGCCTCGCCCGCGGCCCCGAGTGCGGGGGCCAGCCCGGGCGCGGCCTCCAGGGCGACCCGGCCGGCCTCGTCGAAGACCTGGCGCTCGGTGTCGGTCCGCTGGCGCGCGGCCGTCACCAGGACGCGACCGCTGGTCCCGCCTCGTGCCGCCAGCGCCTGGACCTCCGCGTCCTCCCGTTCGAGGTGGTGGATGAGGTCAGAGGTGGCGGTGGCCAGCGAGGCGAGATCGCGGGCCCGCTGACCTCCCTCCGCCACGCGCAGGACCGAGGCGGCCTGCGCCACGGCGAAGGCCAGCAGCCCCAGGACGGGGAGCATGACCAGCAACTGCAGCCGCGCCCTTACCGTCCACCACCTCCTGGGGTGGAGGGAGATCTGGACTTTGAGCGCCATTCTGGAGTTCCTTGCCTCTGTGTTCCGCGCCACACGAAGCCGCGGATCTCCGCCGCTGTCGCGTAGCTTGCGCGCACCTTATGGCCAAACGTCCCGCCCGGTCCCCGGCTGAGATCCAGATTTGATCTGGGCTTAACACGGCCGGTGTGTCTTCCCTAAGAGTTCATCAAATGCGCGCGGCCGCACCTTCAGCCGCGCCCCAGGTCACATCTACGTTTCACGCAACCGGCGGCCCCGTGCCGGAGAGCTTGGAGGTAGTGGTGACATCCGCCGACCAGAGCGCCGTCGCAGACGAGAAGGCGGCCGGCCGCAGCGCCGAGGAGCTCATCGCCGAGTACGACGCCGAGCGGCCGGCGCGCCACATCACCGGCCGGCTGGCGCACGTCATCGGCGCCCTCGCGCTCGGTGTCTCGCTCTACGCGCTTTACGCGGTCTTCAACCCTATGCCCGTGCTGCCGTACCGGATGAGCTTCCTGGCGGCGGTGCTGCCGCTCACGTTCCTGACCTACCGGCCGGGCAGCCTGCCGGGGTGGCTGGCGCGACGGCTCAGGCGATCCACGGAACGGGGCACAGAACGCGGCGCAGGGCGGGGCACAGAGCGGGGCACAGAGCGGGGCGCCGGGCGGGGCACGGACAATCCCGGGGCCGCCGACTGGGTCCTGGCCGGGCTCTCCCTCGTCGTGTGCGCGTACCCGCTGTTCGGCTTCGACGAGTTCATCCGGCGCACGTTCGACCCGTCGGCCCTCGACCTCGTCATGGGCGCCGGGTGCCTGCTGCTGGTGCTGGAGGCTACGCGCCGCACCGTGGGGCCGATCCTGCCGGGGATCTGCGTGGCGTTCCTCGCCTACGCCTACTACGGCGGATACCTGCCCGTCGACTCCGTGGTCGGGCACCGCGGCTACGGCGCCGAGCGGATCGTGGTCCAGCTCTACATGGGCACCGAAGGGCTGTTCGGCGTGCCCCTCGACGTCGCCGCCACCTACATCGTGCTCTTCACGATCTACGGCGCGGTGCTCGAGTACTCGGGGGCGGGCGCCTTCTTCGTCAACATCTCGTTCGCCGCGTTCCGCCGCTCGGCCGCCGCGCCGGGCCGTACGGTGACGCTGGCGGGGTTCCTGCTCGGCACGGTCTCAGGTTCGGGCACGGCCACGGCCGTGTCGCTGGGCAGCGTGGCCTGGCCGATCCTGCGGCGGGCCGGCTATCCGCGCGAGCACGGCGGCGGGATCCTGGCCGCGGCCGGCATCGGCGCGATCCTGTCGCCGCCGACGCTCGGGGCGGCGGCGTTCATCATCGCCGAGTACCTCAAGGTCTCCTACCTGACCGTCCTGCTCTACGCGACCGTGCCGACGGTGCTGTACTACCTCGGGATCATCCTCGCCGTGGAGATCGACGCCCGCCGGTTCGGCACGCACGGCGTCGAGATGGAGACCGGCTCCGCGTGGCGACTGCTGGCCCGCTTCGGATACCACTTCTCCTCGCTGGCCGCGATCGTGGCGCTGATGGCCCTCGGGGTCTCGCCGTTCCGCGCCGTCGTCTACGCCACCGTGCTCGCCTTCCTGCTGTCGTTCCTCGACCGCGAGCACCGTCTCGGCCCCCGGCGGGCGGCCCAGGCGCTCTCCGCCGGAACGCTGGGCGTGCTGCCGGTCGCAGCCACCACGGCCGCGGCCGGGGTGATCGTGGCGATGGTGACCCTCACGGGCCTCGGCCTGAAGGCGTCGCGGATCATCGTGGACCTGGCGGGGGGCCAGCTCGCGCTGACCGCCCTGGTGGCGGCGGTGGCGGTGCTGCTGCTCGGCCTGGCCGTGCCGGTGACCGCGTCGTTCATCATCGCGGCCGTCATCATCGGGCCCGCGCTGCAGACGCTCGGCGTCTCGCCGGACGCGGCGTACATGTTCATCTTCTACTACGCCGTCCTGTCCGAGGTCACGCCGCCGACCGCGCTGGCGGCCGTCGCCGCGTCGGCCATCACGGGCGGCAACGCCTTCAAAACGATGATGATGACCTGGAAGTACACCCTCCCGGCCTTCCTGGTGCCGTTCGCCTTCGTGCTGGCCCCCGCCGGGCGGGCGCTCCTGTGGCAGGCGCCGCTGCCGCGGGTGCTGCTGGCGCTGGCGGTCTCGGCGGTCGCCGTGATCGCGCTGGCGGCCGCCACCGGCGGCTGGATGGTACGGC
>NZ_QNFZ01000654.1 GCF_003313395.1 Nonomuraea lactucae
CCCGACCCCGCGCCGGTCACCAGCGCGACCCGGCCGTCGAACCTGCCGGCGGCCCGCCCGGCGGGCTGGGGCATCACCACTCCACTCGCAGCGCCGTCAGGCCGCGGCCGACGATCGACCGCCGGTAGGCGATCGGCGCGCCGGGTACCAGCCGCAGCGAGGGCAGGCGGCGGCCGAGCACCTCCAGCGCGGTGCGCAGCTGGAGCCTGCCGAGGGCCGCGCCGACGCAGAAGTGGATGCCGTAGCCGAAGACCATGTGCGCGTCGGCGTTCGGCCGGTCGATCACGAACCTGTCGGGGTCGGGGAAGACCGTCTCGTCGTGGGCGGCGGAGTCGGTGGACAGCAGCACGAGGCTGCCCGCCGGGATCGTCACCCCGTGCAGTGACATGTCGGTCAGGGCGTAGCGGAACGAGCCCAGCGAGGCGCCGTCGATCCGCATGCACTCCTCGACGGCGTTCCGGACGAGGGCGGGCTCGACCGGCCACGCCTTCTCGCGCAGCAGCCGCAGCACGGCGTTGCCGAGCTGGTTCGGCACGGTGTCGTTGCCGCCGAGGAGGATCGTGGAGATCAGCTCGACCACCTCGCGGTGGGTCAGCTCGTCGCCGATCAGCGAGGTCATCAGCGAGGTGAAGTCGTCCCGGGGCTCCTCGGCCCGCGCGGCGACCAGCCGGTCCACGTAGTCGAGGTACGCGAGGAAGCTGCCGGCCAGCTCAAGCTGCCGCCGCGGCGGCTGGGGCGACAGGAAGAGCTGGAACCAGTCCTTGACGTGCGCCTGCACGAACTCCTCGTCCGCCTCCGGCACCCCGATGAAGCGGGCGGTCAGCTTGACGGACGGCTCGTGCCCGATGTCGCGGACGAAGTCCGCCTCGCCCTTGGGGACGATCCGGTCGAGCAGTTCCTCGTTGAGCCGCCTGAAGGTCTCCTCCATCGCCGAGACCGCCCGGGGCGTGAACGCCCTGGACACCGAGCGCCGCAGCCTGGTGTGGTCGGGCGGGTCCACGTTGGCCACGAAGCTCGACAGGAACGACCCGTGCTCGCCCAGCCTGTCGCGCGTCTCCCGGGTGAGGCTTCGGGAGATCGTCAGCGAGCCCTTGGAGGAGAACCGCCTCGGGTCGCCGTACGCGGCGCGCACGTCGGCGTGGCGGGTGAGCACGTACGCGCCGAGGTGCTCGCTGCGGAACACCGGCCGCTCCCGGCGCAGCCTGGCCAGGAACTCGTACGGCGAGGCGACATGCCAGTCCGAGCCGACGTCGAAGTCCTCGATCATGCGAAAACCCTCCGCGGGTTGTCCACGAGCATCTGGTGGATCTGGTCCTCGGTGACGCCCCGCTTGCGCAGCTCGGGCAGGACGTCGCGGGAGACGTGCAGGAGGTGGTAGTCCGGGTGGCGGCGCCGTACGACCTCGGCGTCGAAGCGGTCGTTGAAGCAGTAGGAGTCGTGCCCGAGCACCATCCGCCCGGCGTGGCCCCGCTCGCACATCGCGGCCACGGTCGCCACCCGGTCCTCGAACGGGCTGATCGTGTCGATGCCGAAGCGGTCCATGCCGAGGAACGACCCGTTCGCGACGAGTTCCTCCAGGTAGGCGACGTCCGTGGAGTCGCCCGCGTGCCCGATCACGACCCTGCCCAGGTCCACGCCGAGCGAGGCGAGCAGCCGCTGCTGCTCCAGCCCGCCCCTGGTGCCGCTGTGCGAGTGCGTGGTGATCGGCGCGCCGGTCTCCAGGTGCGCCTGCGCGACGGCGCGGAAGACCCGCTCGCACCCGGGCGTCATGCCCGCCCGGTCGGTGGCGCACTTGAGCATGGCCGCCCTGACCCCGGTCCTGCCGATGCCCTCGGCGATGTCCCGGACGAAGAACTCGGCCAGCCGGTCGGGCCCGCCGAACAGCGAGCCGGGGCCGCGGTTGGCGAAGTACGGGGGCAGCGCGTCGTAGGTGTAGAGCCCGGTCGCCGCCACGATGTTGACGCTGGTCAGCTCGGCCACCCGGCGCACCGACGGGATGTGGCGGCCGAGGCCGACCACGGTCAGGTCCACGATCGTGTCGACGCCCTCGGCCTTCAGCGCGTCGAGCTTGCCCGCCGCCTCCCGGGCCCGCTCCTCCGGATCCCACCGCTCCGGGATGTCGGGCCAGTTCCACAGGATCTCCGGGCTGAGCCCGAAGACGTGCTCGTGCATGAGCGTCGCCCCAAGGTCGGCGACCGGCCCTCTCACGGTCTCAGGCACGGGAACCTCGGGTGCTCGAACGGGCGGTTCACCTCCAGGCCGAGCCCGTCCGTCTGCCGGTACGGCAGGCCGGTGTAGAGGGCGTCGGCGTCGAAGTAGGTGGCGGTGAACGACAGGCGCGCCGTGTCGCGGTGGTTGGCGGGCGCGCCGTGCACGGTCAGCGCGTGGTGCGCGGTGGCGTCCCCCGCCTGGAGGTCGAGCGGCGGCGACAGTTCCAGCTCCTTCAGCCAGGGATGCTGGGTGAGCTGGTCGTCGCCCGCCCGGGTGAAGCTCCGCCCGAGCACCCCGCAGCGGTGCGAGCCGCTGTAGAAGCGCAGCGACCCCATGTCGGCGGGCACGTCGGCCAGGGCCAGCCAGATCGTCAGCATGGCCGAGCGGTCCATCGGCATCCAGGGGAAGTCCTGGTGGAACTCTGTCGCGCCGTGCTCGCCCGGCTCCTTGACCAGCAGGTTCGTCACCTGGATGCGCACCGCGCGCACGCCGCGCAGCAGCCGGGCGGCGTTGCGGCCCATCGCGGCGCTCGTGGCCAGCGCGCGGAACGCCTCGTCGGCCTCGGCGACGTCGCGAGTCTGGCCGAACGCCTGCTCGACCAGCGTCGTCACGGCCCGGTCCCGCTCCGGCTGCC
>NZ_QNFZ01000657.1 GCF_003313395.1 Nonomuraea lactucae
TACGCAGCACTCGCCCAACGCTGACCAGCAGCTATACCACCCCGCGGCCCGTTTCTGCCGTATTCGTGTGGCACCCCAGCAGCGGTCGAGGGCAGTGTGAGGGACTAGCCCCAAGGCCGTGAAGTTTGGGGTTGGAGTGCGGCTGTCAAGCCGCCTGAAATAGGCAACGGAGTTCCTGCTAGAACGGTGTCGACCAAGATCACCAAGTAGCAAGAAGTCCGTTGGATACCGTGAAGGCCGCCTGGTACGCGGACGTGCGCCGGGCCGGACCCGTCGGCCGCACTGTCTTCTGGCCGGTGCCCAACGTCGACTCCGGCCTCGTCTCGCTGGTGCGACGCGACCCACCAACCACCAGCGCGTCGCGGGAAGAGGTTTTCACCGTGATCGACGCGGCGTTCGCCCAGAGCCGCAAGACCCTCCGAGCCGCCCTGGCGTCCTGGGCGGGCAGCCCAGCACAGGCGGAGGAGGCGCTGCGAGCGGCCGGCGTGGACCCCTCGGCCCGCGGCGAGCAACTGGACGTGACAACGTTCGCCCGAATCGCCGAACACAGACCCTGACCGCGGCGGCCTCGTACCCCTTGGGTGCCTCCGGCTGAGCCGGATAGGGCCCCGGCGACCCCGGGGGAGGAGGTAGCGATGCCGCCCAGCTGCCCAGCGGTCCTCGGCGGGCGGTCGGCGTGCTCGCTGCGCTCCTCCAGCCAGCGCAAGTACGCCTCGTCACCGGCATACGAGCTGCCGAAGATCCCGCTGTCAGCGACCCACAGTCCGGCCGGCCGCCAAGGCGGACAGCGCGGTGATTGGACAGTTTTTGGTGTGTCGAGTGGACAGTTTGGCGACCTATGTTCGCGGTCACTCGGGGGTGCTCCGCCAGATGGAACAACTCATCTGGCTCAATGCACGGAAGGAGCCACCCATGGCTTGAAAGAACGTGCGCATTTTGAATGCGCTCGTCGCCCTGCAAGTGGTCCCCAGCTCGCTGGCCATCGCCGCCGCACCCGCACAGGCCGGGAAGCAAGTGATCCGTATCCAAGGCACGTTCGGCGCGAAGAAGTGTGTAGTGGCGAACCTCAGCACAACCCCGACCCAGGGCGACTGCGGCAGCCTGCTAGCCGCATGGGAGTGGGACTGGACCCGGAACACCCTCCGCAACGTCTACACGAACATGTGTCTGGACACCGACAGCGTCAAACTCTACCTCTCGAAGCCGGTCAACTGGACGCAGTGCAACACCAGCGACAAGGGTCAGCTCCGGCACTTTATGGGCGACGAGTGGCAAGACTTCCCCGAGGCGCCGCCTGTGAAACTCTTCAGCTTCTACCGGAGACGTCAGCCCTATGGAATTGGGTTGCTGTACCCATGGGCACACTATGCGAACCCTCGCTTCCTCAACCTGCAGGAGAATAGGTTATGCGTCGAATGCGATCCGCAGTAATTGTCGCCCTCATTGTGGCGGTCATCCTTCCAAATATCCAGACTGTCCCTGCGAACGCCGAGGAAAGCTCGAGTAGAGCCGCTCAGGTGAACTGCGAGCTGTCAGGACTCGACAAGTGCGTGAGTGACATGCAGGTCGCCGTCGAAAAATCAACTGCCCAGGCGGCGGCAGCGAAAAAGGACATCGATATCTATTTCAATACGTCAGGCTGGGGGCTTACCGAGGGAAACTATAAGTGGGCGCTTGCCAGGGCTCGCGGGATTGCGCAAAATGACGAGAGCTTCTGGCGTAACGTGGAAAATAATCTCAGCCCACAGCTGGTGGCACCTTGCCCTAATGGATGTCTTCCACCGCGGCTAAACATGGCTCAAGCAGTCAAGCACTTCGATATTATCCCAGAACGAGTCACCGTAAATGTTAAAGAGCACAGACTCTTCATCGGCATAACAAACATCGACACGCAGGCCTTGCCTGCCTGGGCGATTGCGGTAATTGTGGACGCGGTCGCAATTGTGGTTCCAATGATTGCCATCCCGCTGTGCCTGGCCGCCATCCCCGAGTTGCCAGCTGTCTGCGCCGGAGTCGGCGGGGCTGCCTCTGGTGGCATCTCAGGCCTCGTCGAAGCCTCTCTCAGCGGTGAGGATCTTCGCGATATCGGGGTAATTGCCAAGATTATCGCGAAAACGATCGCCGGCGCATTGCTTGGAGTCAGCGCGAGGTATCTTGACAAATTGTTGACGGGCGACAAAATTGTCAAGATTTTCAAGAGGGGCGGCTACACTATTAGGGAAATGGCGAAGGCCTGGTGGGTGCCTAACAGCTTGCGTCATGGCGTGGTGGCAACTGGTGATGTGCTCGGAAACGTTGCGGCTCCCGTTTCGGAAAACCTCAGGCACCATTTCGGCGTAGGCTAGATTACGTGCTGCACAGGACCTAACGGGGCCTGGTTGTGGTGCATCACTGATGGGTGGTACACCACAACCAGGCCGCCAGGTGCGTCGACGCGTCTACCGCAAGCGCGGGTTCACCGGTCACCGTCGAGGACGTCCTCGGCGTAGGCGCGACCTGTGAACCGCCCGGGTTTGGTGACGGCCCGACCTCTTGTGGAGGATCGAGTCATGTCACGCCCGTCCCCTCATGACGTAACAGCGGTGACGTTCTGGAACGACGGCAGCCTCTCGTTAACTCCTCACCAAATCAGGTGGGCCAAGCAGAGCGTCGTGAGTCCTTGCGGAAAATGGCCTTGCAGTTAGAGTGGAGTGACCCCGTCGCGATGAGGTCACGTCGACCGCAGCCGTGTCAACGACCTCCTTTTCGGCTCGAACTCTGAGCTGCGCGCTCGTGCTGACCGTGGTGACCGAGCTGCGCGAACGCGGGGTCAAGGTCGTCTCGCTGACCGAGAACTTCGACCTGGACA
>NZ_QNFZ01000655.1 GCF_003313395.1 Nonomuraea lactucae
CCGCCGCCGCGACGTCCGGCTACGGCCGCCTGCTCGCCCGCCTGTCGCGCGCCGGCGTGCCCTGCGCGCAGGTGCCGGTGGGCTTCCGCGGGCTGCGCGTCACCACCCGCCGCCTGGTCCGTACGGCACACGCCATCGGCATGCAGGTGCACGTGTGGACCATCAACGACCCGGCGCGCATGGAGCAGCTGCTCGACCTCGGCGTCGACGGCGTCATGACGGACAACATCACCGGCCTTCGCGACGTGCTCGACCGGCGTGGCCTGTGGCATCCCGGCCGCTTCGCGGCCTAGAACCCAAAGGCCGCGAAGCGGCCGGAACCGACAGGCCGCGAAGCGGCTGGAACCGACAGGCCGCGAGCGGCCGCGAACCGAGACAGGCCCGTCCGGACCATCCGCGACAGGCACGAGGAGCGACTCGACACCATGCCCGTACCCGCACCCCCCGCGGCCTCCGACGAACCCGCCGCAGGCTCCCCGGCCGGCCGCCGGCGCGAGCAGCGCGGCTGGTACTTCTACGACTGGGCCAACTCCGCCTTCTACACCACGATCATCTCGGTCTTCCTCGGCCCCTACCTCATCCCGGTCGCCCGGACCGCGGCCTGCGCCAAGGACTTCCCGGACGTGCCGGCCGCCACGTGCGCGGCCGACTTCGACAGGCTGGCCGCCGCCAACCCCGGGCTGGGGTACGTGGACGTGTTCGGGGCCGACGTCAGGCCCGCGGCGTTCTTCGGGCTGACGCTGACCATCGCGGTGTTCCTGCAGATCGTCTTCCTGCCGATCGTGGGCGCGCTGGCCGACCACACGGGCCGCAAGAGGGAGATGCTGGGCGCGTTCGCCTACGTCGGCGCGCTGGCCACCATGGGCCTGTACTTCGTCGAGGGCGACCGCTACCTGCTGGGTGGGCTGCTGTTCGTCATCGCCAACCTGGCCTACGGCTCGTCCGTCGTGGTCTACGACTCGTTCCTGCCGCAGATCTCCACGCCCGACGAGCGCGACGCCGTCTCCTCGCGCGGGTGGGCGATCGGCTACCTGGGCGGCGGCCTGCTGCTGGCGCTCAACCTGGTGCTCTACCTGCGGCACGAGAGCCTGGGCCTCAGCGAGGGCATGTCGGTCCGCATCAGCATGATGTCGGCCGGGCTGTGGTGGGCGACGTTCACACTGGTGCCGCTGCTGAGGCTGCGCAACCGGCCGGTCCCGCCGCACGAGAGGACGGCGCTGCGCTCGGTGGGCGGCAGCTTCCGCCAGCTCGGCCGTACGCTCAGGGAGCTGCGCCGCTACCCGCTGACGCTGCTGTTCCTTGTCGCCTACCTGGTCTACAACGACGGCATCCAGACGGTCATCGGCAACAGCGCGGCCTTCGCCTCCGAGGCGCTGAAGCTGAGCAAGACGGTGCAGATCAGCGCGATCCTGATGGTGCAGTTCGTGGCGTTCTTCGGCGCGCTGCTGCTGGGCGCGCTGGCCCGCCGCCACGGCACCAAGCACACCATTCTGGGCAGCCTGGTGGTGTGGACGGCCATCGTCATCGTCGCGCTGTTCGTCGAGGAGGGCCGGGCGGTGCAGTTCTACCTGATGGCGCTGGCCATCGCGCTCGTCCTGGGCGGCACCCAGGCGCTGTCGCGCTCGCTGTTCTCGCAGGTGATCCCGAAGGGCAGGGAGGCCGAGTACTTCAGCCTGCTGCAGATCAGCGACAAGGGCTCGGCGTTCATCGGCGCGCTGACGGTGACGATCGCGCTGCAGCTGACCAACAGCTACCGGATCGCCATCCTGTCGATGATCATCTTCTTCATCGCCGGGTTCGCGCTGCTGGCCATGGTGAACCTGCCCAGGGCCATCCGCGCGGCGGGCAACGAGGTGCCCGCGAGGATCTGAGGGGCGTCCGCGCACGTCCGGGTCACCGCGCGCACAGGTAGGGGCGGGCCAGGGTCAGCGCGAGGGCGGTCAGGCTGATCCCGAGGTAGACCGGCGCCAGGTGCCAGAAGTCGGTGTAGCCGATCGCCGAGTGCACCAGAACGGGCGGGACGAACCCGGCGATCGCGGCGGCCGTCAGCGACCACCACACCCACGCCTCGCCACGCCGCCACCCCCAGGCGCTCAGCAGCGTGACGGCCACGGCGGCTGCCATCAGCGCGCCGCCGAATCCCGCCCGGTCGTGCGCGATGAACGGCAGCAGGCGGGTCCCGGCGGCGTGCAGGTCGCCGGGAGTGGTGTGGAGGAAGACCAGGTCGCTGTGGACGAACACGTCAGTGAGCCCCACGAGTGACACGGCCGCGCCCCCGGCGAACAGCCCCACCCCGGTGACGATCAGCAGGAGCTGGCCCACAAGCGCCCGCCGCCTCCGGGGTTCGGGGCCCTCCGCGAGGATCGTCCACTGTGGGCGAGGTGGTCGCCGGCGGGTGGCGAGCACGAACATCGGGAAAAGCGCGACCGTGACCGCCGTGTGCAGCGGCTCGACGAACCCGGATCCCAGGAAGTAGAACAGGGTGGGGAACCCGACGGCTCCGGAGGCCAGGTAGGCGTTCCTGGCCCACCGCCACCCGTGCCGGATCCCGCCGGCGGCCAGGCCGGCGTAGAGCGCCCCGACCGCCACCATCGTGCCGGCCATGGTGATCCTGTCGTGCCGCAGGAAGCTCACGAGCCTGTGGTTGGCGCCGTGCAGCTGGTGGAGGTCCATGCCGAGGAAGTCGCGGTCGTACCAGAGCAGCACCGGACCGAGCGTGATGGCGGCCGCGCCCAGTCCCGCGCCGATCATGCCGATGCCCACGCACAGCCCCCACCACCAGGCGGGCCACCGCCGGGGATCGCGGCCGACCTCGCGCGGGCCGGGCGGCGGGTGCGTCGGCGTGGCCGCCTCGGCCACCCG
>NZ_QNFZ01000656.1 GCF_003313395.1 Nonomuraea lactucae
CGGGCGGCCAGCCCCGCGACAGCGCGTACCCGGCGGTGGCCAGCGCCCCCAGCACCGCCCCGGCGCCGCCGCCGAGCGCCGACAGCAGCAGCGACTCCGTCAGGAACTGCACGCGAACCTGCCCCCGGGTCGCCCCGAGGGAGCGGCGCAGCCCGATCTCCCTGCGCCGCTCCAGTACCGAGATCACCATCGTGTTGGCCACGCCGACCCCGCCGACCAGCAGCGCGACGGCGCCGAGGCCGAGCAGCAGGTTGGTGAACGCCCCCGCGGCGGCGGCGCGGGCGGCCAGCGCGTCGGACGGCCTGCTGACCTCCACCTCGTCCGGCCTCTCCGGGTTGACCGTGCGCGCCAGCACCGCCCGCACGGCCTCCACCGACTGCTCGTCCGACCGCTCGTAGATCGTCGTGGGGTGCCCGCCGAAGCCCAGCAGCCGCTTCGCGACCGGGAACCCGACGAGGGCCGAGCGCTCGATCTCCTGAGCCAGCGGCATCGGCTCCAGGATGCCCAGCACCGTGAACCACCGGCCGCCCATCCACACCCGCACGCCTGTCCTGGCGATGCCGAGCCGCGCGGCGGCCTGGGAGCCGAGGACGACGGCGGGCTGACGTTCGGTGGCGGCGTTCAGCCAGGCGCCCTTGCCCACGCGGCCCTCCAGCGTCGCCAGCAGCTCGGTGGTCGCGGCCTGGACGGCGATGCCGCCGGTCACGGCCTCGGGGATGCGGTCGGTACGCCGGATCGTGGCGTCGACGGAGCCGGTCGCCGAGGCCGTGCGGACGGGGCCGATGCGCTTGACCATGTCGAGCGCCGTGGTGGGCAGCGTGGCCTCCTCGCCGAACACGGTCCGGCCCGGCGACACCGTGAGCAGGTTGGTGCCGAGCCGGTCGAGCTGGCGCAGCAACTGCTCGCGGGAGGAGGCGGAGATGCCGATCACCGCGATCATGGTGGCGATGCCGATGGCGATGCCGAGCGCCGACAGGATCACCCTGGCCGGGCGGCTCCGCAGGCCGGCCGCGCCCACCCGCAGCACGTCGGACGGGCTGAGCCGGGCCGGTCCCGGCCGCTGCCTGCGCGCCGTCATTCCCGCACCCCCTTCATCTCCTCACCGATGCGGGGGCCTGGGTCGTCCTCGACGATGTGGCCGTCTCGCAGGCGGACCCGCCGGGGGCACGAGGCGGCGATCTCCATGTCGTGCGTGATGACCGCGATCGTCGTACCGGCCGCGTGCAGGTCGCCCAGCACTCCCAGCACCTCGGCGCCCGCGCCCGAGTCGAGGTTGCCGGTGGGCTCGTCGGCGAGCAGCAGCCGCGGGTCGCCCGCCACGGCGCGGGCCACCGCCACCCTCTGCTGCTCGCCACCGGACAGCTGGTGCGGCCGGTGCCCCAGCCGGTGGCCGAGGCCGACCCGTTCCAGCGCGGCGGCGGCCCGCTCGCGCCTGAGGCGGCGCGGCGTGCCCGTGTAGAGCAGGCCGTCGGCCACGTTGTCGAGCGCGCTCACGCCCGGTGCCAGGTGGAACTGCTGGAAGACGAACCCCAGCGTACGGCCGCGCAGCGCCGACAGCTCGCGGTCGGACAGCTCGGCGACGTCCTGCCCGCCGATGCGGACGGTGCCGCCGGTGGGCCGGTCCAGGGTGCCGATCATGTGGAGCATGGTGGACTTGCCGGACCCGGACGGGCCGACGATGGCGAGCAGCTCACCGTCGGCGATCGTCAGGTCCACCCCGCGCAGCGCGTGCACGTCGCCGGCGTGCACCTTCGTCACGGCGCGCAGCTCCACCACGTACGAGGTGCTCTCGGGGCTCACGACGGGGCTCAGTTCGGGGCTCGCGACTGGGCCGGCAGCGTACGAGGGGTTCATGTCGCGGGCACCCCGACCTTCATGCCCTCGGCCAGCCCGCCGCCCTTCACCTCGACGAGGCCGCCGCCGTACCCGCCGGTCTCGACGGCGACGACATGGGTGGCGCCGCCCTCGACGACCTCGACGCCGAACCCGCCCTCGCGCAGTGCCAGCAGCGCCTCCACGGGCACCGTCAGCACGTTCTCGCGGCGTTCGCTCTCCATCTCGACCTCGACCGGCGCCTGGTCCAGCCTGGTCTTGGGCGTCTTGGCCAGCGTGATGTCGACGTCGACGGTGACGTTCTGGTCCTGCCCCTGGCCGGTGCTCTCGGCCACGGTGCCGACCGAGGTGATCTTCCCGGCGACGCGCTCGCCGCCGGGCAGCTCGACGGTCACCCTGGCGCCCTCGCGGGCCAGCGCCTGGTCGTCGGTGTCGAGGTCGACGTGCACCAGCCGCCGCACGCCGCTGACCTTCAGCGCCCGCCGGCCGGGCGCGACCCGGTCGCCGACGGCCACGGCGGCGTCGGTGACGCGGGCCACGGAGGGCAGGAACACCGCCTGCGCCCCGTCCACCCGGCCGGTCTCGGGCAGCCCGCGGTCGTCCTGCCACTCCTTGACGGCCAGGTGGGTGGCGTAGCTGAAGTGGTCGTCCACGGTCAGGTAGTCGCCGTAGCCGAGCGCCTTGAGGTTGCGCTCCAGCTGCTCCACGTCCGGCCCGTCCGCGACGCCCTGGCGAAGCTCCCGGTAGAGCGGCAGCCTGCCGTACATGAGCACGAGAGGCCGGCGGTCCACCTTGAGCAGCGGGCGGCCACGCCGGATCACCGAGCCCTCGGCGGGCGCCCACGTCACCGTGCCGGAGCCGCCGGTGCTCACCTCGCGCTCGCCGGAGTAGGTGAGCGCGCCGGTGACGGTCTTGGTGTCGACGAGATCCCGCCGGGTGATCTCCGCGGTGGCCGGGACGGACGGCCCGGCGGTGGCGGCCGGGCCGGTGCCGCCGTCGCCCAGCACGGCCACGGCCGTCCAGGCCACGGCC
>NZ_QNFZ01000659.1 GCF_003313395.1 Nonomuraea lactucae
GCCTGCCGCGCCGGCGGCAGCGCGTCGGAGTCGCTGCCGAGGCGTTCGAGGGCGAGGCTGGTCAGGCGGTGCGCCCACTCGCTGGCGGGGTCGAGCCAGGCGGCCGCGCGGGCGGCGGTCAGCGCGTCCTCGGGCCGTCCCGCCTGGAGGCGGGCGACGGCGTCTTCGCACCATTCGCGTGAGGATTTGTCCGCCTTTTCATCGCCTTCGCTACCATTTCGGTCCGTCCCCACGCTGTCATGGTCGGCCGGTGGATGAAAGTTGAACAGATCCCGACATACTGCTGTATCTCTCTAGAGAGGTGCGTGTGGGGACCTTGGATGCGTCGATACCGCTATACCAAGTGCATGGCATGGCCTAAGCTGCCACGCAAGCGCGCGCGGGCCCGCTGTGATCGGATCGGCCTGCAAGGAGGCCCATGACCGTCACACAGGCCGCGCCCGTCGTACGGCGTGCGGTTCGGCACCGGCAGGACAACCGCTGGGCGATCCTCCTCATCCTGTGCCTGAGCCTGCTCCTGATCACCGTCGACGCCACCGTGCTGCACATCGCCGTGCCCGCGCTCACCGCCGCGCTCGAACCGTCCGCGGTCCAACTCCTCTGGATCATCGACGTCTACTCGCTGGTGGTGGCGCCGCTGCTGATCATGTTCGGCACGCTGGGCGACCGCTACGGGCGAAAACGGCTGGTGCTCGCGGGGTTCGTGCTGTTCGGGGTGGCCTCGGCCGCCGCGGCCCTCTCCCCCACCCCGCTCCTCCTCATCCTGTCCAGGGCGCTGCTGGGCGTCGGTGGGGCCATGATCATGCCTGCCACGCTCTCGCTGATCCGCCAGGTCTTCACCGACCGGCGCGAGCGGGCGATCGCCCTCGGCGTCTGGAGCGCGGTCGCCGCCGCGGGCGCCGCCGTCGGGCCGCTGATCGGCGGGGTACTCGTGGGCGTCTGGTGGGGCGCGGTCTTCCTCATCAACGTGCCGATCCTGCTCGTGCTCCTGCCCGCCGCCGCGCGGCTGCTGCCGGAGTCGCGCGTGCGCGACGGCCGCCCGTGGGACGGGCTGAGCGCGGTGCTGTCCGTGCTCGGGATCCTGGCGCTGGCGTTCGGGCTCAAGGAGGCCGGATCGGGCAGCCTGATGCCGCTCGGCGGCGCACTGGCGATCTTCCTGGCCGGGGTCGCGCTGCTCGTGTGGTTCGTCCGCCGGCAGACCCGGCTCGCGATGCCGCTGCTCGAGGTCCGCCTGTTCGCCAACCGCGAGTTCGCCACCGGGGTCGCCGGGGTGCTGCTCGGCGTGTTCGCGCTGGTCGGACTCCAGCTCATGCTGGCGCAGTACCTCCAGCTCGTGCTCGGCGACAGCCCGCTGCGCGCGGCGGTCAGGATGCTGCCACTGGTCCTGTCCGCCGTCGGCGGCGGGCTCGCGGCGGCCCACATCCTGCCGCGGATCGGCATGCGGGGCACCATGAGCGGCGGCCTCGGGCTCGTCGCCCTCGCGCTCACCCCGACGCTGAGCTGGGGCGTCGAGGGCCATCCGGTGATGCTCGCGATCTGCTTCGTCGGCATCGGCTTCGGGGTGCAGGTCGCGCTGCTCGCCGCGTCCGACACGATCATGTCCGCCGCTCCCGAGTCCCACGCCGGTGGGGCGGCCGCCATCGAGGAGACCGCGTACGAGCTGGGCGCCGGAATGGGCGTCGCCGTGCTCGGCACCATCACCGCGATCGTCTACGCGCCCGCCCTGCGGGCCGTGCCCGGCGTGCCCGAAGGCGGCATGGACCAGGCGCGGCAGTCCCTCGCCGGCGCCGCCCACGTGGCCACGGAGGTCGGCGGGAACACCGGCGGCGCGCTGCTCCACGCGGCCCGGTGGGCCTTCGTGAACGCCCTGCACACGACCGTGGTCGTGAGCGTCGTCCTGCTGAGCCTGACCGCTGTGGCCGTGGCCATGCTGCTGCGCCGTGATCGAGGTGTGTGATGTCCCCATCAGGGCAGAGATCTACCGTGAAACAGGCCCTGCGTGATCTGGCCGCCTTAGTCGCCCGTCTGGGCGTGGGCGGCATCTTCTTCGCCAACGGCTGGCACAAGCTCGAAGAGGGCCTGAACGACACGGGCACGAGGTTCCTGGAGCAGGGTGCGCCCGCGCCGCGGGCATGGGCGACCGTGACCATGCTGACGGAGCTGATCGGCGGGGCGCTGCTGATCGCCGGGCTGCTGGTCTCGGTGATGGGGCTGCTGCTCTTCGTGGAGTCGCTGGCGGTGTTCCTGGTGGCCCCGCCGCTCAACCCCATCAGCCTCAACGAGCTCGTCCTGCTCGGCGTGGCGGCGCTGCTGCTGGCCGTGGTGGGGGCGGGGCGGGTGTCGGTCGACCACATGGTGGTGATCAGGCGCAGGGAGTCGGAGGCGGCCAGCGAGTTCGCCGCCGACACGGAGGCGGACCAGGTCATCGCCTCCCTCCGAGACCCCGACAGGCAGCCCTCGGACGCCGCCTCACCGTACGGTCCGGACGCGGCGGGCGATCCGGACGGGCCGGATGCCGTCCCGGACAGTGGCGCGCCCGCGTCGGAGCCGAGGTCCCCCCGAGGCGCGAAGGGGGCCAGGTCCGGCTCCCCGGACGCCTCGGACGCCCCGGCTCCAGGGGCGGGAACCGGGCGGAAGGCCACGGCCCAGCGGCCGAGGACCGGGCGCGGAACCTCACCGGCGGACGCGAGCGCAGGCACCTCACCCGCGGACGCGAGCCCGGACGCCGCGCGGGAGTCCTCAGGGCGGGAGTCCGCAGGGCGAGAGTCCTCAGGGCGGGAGTCCTCAGGGCGGGACGCCTCGCTGGAGGACACGGCCCCGCACCCCGTCCCCGGCCGGTCGGGCGCCGACCCCGCGGCCGGCGACGAGCCGAGGCTGCCCGCGCCCGGCGACAC
>NZ_QNFZ01000660.1 GCF_003313395.1 Nonomuraea lactucae
CCGGCGGCGGTGCGGCGGGCGTCGCGGTGGACCAGCACGGCGGGCCGGCCGTCGAGCGGATGCGCGGCGGCCACGGCCGGATGCGCGAACTCCACCAGCTCCGCCACGCCCAGCTCCCGGAACGCGGGGGAGGCCAGGGCCATCGCCATCACGGTCGCGCCGACGTCGTGCACCCGGCCGGGCAGCGTGAGCTCCTCCGACCGCAGCCCGCCGCCGAAGCGGTCAGCGGCCTCCAGCAGCGTCACCTTCCGCCCGGCCGCGGCCAGCATCACCGCCGCGACGAGCCCGTTCGGGCCCGATCCGACCACGACGGCGTCGGCGCTCACGTTCGCTCAGCGCAGGATCGACGGGAGCGGCCGCGCGCCGCGGTGCTGGAGCATCTCGGTCATCAGCTTGATCTCCCCCGACTGGCCCGTGACGATCTTCTGCGCCATGCCGGCCACCTCTTCGCGGTCGGACATCTTCAGCAGCCCCTCGGCCATCTGCACACCGCCCTCGTGGTGGCGGATCATCAGCTGCAGGAACTGCACCTCCGCCTGCGCGCCCGTCAACCCCTTGAGCCTGGCCAGCTCCTCGGGCGTGGCCATCCCCGGCATCACGCCGGGCTTGACGGCCGCGCCGCCGTGGCCGTGGCCGCTCATCCACGCCATCGGCTGCTGGTCGCCCGCCTGGTCGAGCCCCCACTGCTGCAACCAGCCGAGGAACATGCCCCGCTGGTTGGCCTGGGTGTTGATGATGTCGAACGCCAGGTTGCCGATCTCCTTGGACGGGCTCTTGTCCCTGATCGTGAACGCCATGTCGACTGCCTGGGCGTGGTGCGCGGCCATGTCGCGGGCGAAGCCCGCCTCGGGCGAGGTGTCACCAGGGGCGCCCCCGCGGCCGAAGACGAGGAAGAGCGCCGCCGCGACGACGATGAGGACGGCGCCGGCGATGTACGGCTTGGCGGATTTCCCGGGCGTATCCATGGTCAGTCCAGCGTACCCACCGGGGCCGCCGGTCCGGCCGCGGGTCGTGATCTTACCCTTACATCGGTCTTATTCTCCGCATACGCCCGGAGGGCATAGGGTTACCGGAGTTGGCACGCCGATGGAGGAACGATGAAGGAGAAGGCGCAGGCGCGGCGCGAGCACCTGCAGAGGATGCGGGCCGAGCAGAGGCGCAAGGAGCGTCGCACGGCCTTCCTCATGTGGGGAGCGGGCGGCCTGGTCATCGTGCTGCTCGTCGGCGCGGTCGGCTTCTACCTGATCAACGAGGCGCGGCGCACCTCCCTCGCCGGGGTGACCAACCACTCCTACCCCGCAGGCCAGCACGTGTGGAAGCAGGTCGCGTACAAGGAGACCCCGCCGGTCGGCGGCGAGCACAACAACTACTGGCAGCAGTGCGACGTCTACGACAAGCCCATCCACAACGAGCACGGGGTGCACTCGCTGGAGCACGGCGCCGTCTGGATCACCTACCGCCCCGACCTGCCCAAGCAGCAGGTCGACGCGTTGAAGAAGGTGGCCACCTCCACCGGCCAGCGTGACTACATGCTGATGAGCCCGTTCCCCGGGCTGACGTCGCCGGTCGTGGTCTCGTCGTGGGGACACCAGCTCAAGCTCGACAGCCCCGACGACCCGAAGCTCGGCGCGTTCATCAAGAAGTTCCAGAACGGCAAGGACACCCCTGAGCCCGGCGCCACCTGCGGGGGCCAGTACGCGGTCACCACCACGGCCGACCAGGCTCCGCTGCCACCCGAGCCCAAGAACCAGCAGCAGCAGCCCATGGACAAGCTCAGCCCGTCGCCGACCCAGTCCGGGAGCGCGTCTCCGACGCAGTCCAATCAGTGACGCCGCCGCGCCAGGCGGGCAGCGGGCGCTCGCCCGCGGCGACCTCGTAGGCGGCGCGGGCCAGCAGGCGCGTGGAGTCGAGCGTGGGCAGGGGAGAGGTCTCCGGCGTGACCAGGAGCGGGATCTCCGTGCACGCCAGCGCCACGGCGTCGCAGCCGCGCGCCGCCAGCCGCTCGATGACGCGGGCGTACTCCCGGCGGGCGGCGTCGGTGAGCACCCCGTTCACCAGTTCCTCGAAGATGATCCTGTTGACGGTCTCCTGGTCGCCCGCCGCGGGCGTCTCGGCGGCGATGCCGTGCGCGGCGAGGGCTCGGGGGTAGACCGGGCCCTCCATGAGGTAGCGGGTGCCGAGGACGCCGACGCGCCGGTGACCGTCCCGGGCCGCCCGCGCCGCGACCACCTCGGCGATGTGCAGGCCGGGCAGGGCGAGGTCCGGGCCAGGATGTTCGAGGGCCAGGTGCGCGGTGTTGTCCGGGCAGGCGAAGAAGGCAGCGCCCGCGCGGGCGAGCCGGTCCACGCTCACCGCGAGCGTGGCGCGGACGGCGGCGTGGTCGCCCGACTCCCAGGCGGGCATGCTGCGGCCGAACGCGATGTGGTCGAGGGTCACGTCCGGGTGGTCGTTGCGCCCGGTGCGCCGGTGGCCCTCCTGGCAGTAGGCCAGGAAGCAGAGCGCGGCCCCCTCGGGGCTGTGCGCCAGGATGCCGAGATGCCGTTTGTTCCGTCGAACGCTCATACCGCTAGAATGAACATGCCCGTACGTGTTCGTCAAATCGAACGAAGCGACGTCTGGAGCGAACGCATGGGAAGCGGTCCACCGAGCGAGCGCGACTTCGACCTGGTCGGGCTGATCGCCGCGGCCATCCGGCGTGAGCGCGACAGGGCCGGCCTGTCGCTGAGCGAGCTGGCCAAGCGGGCGGGGCTCGCCAAGTCCACCCTGTCCCAGCTCGAAGCGGGCGCGGGCAACCCCGGCGTGGAGACGCTGTGGGCGATCGCCGCGGCGCTCGGCGTGCCGTTCAGCAGGCTCGTCGACCCGCCGCGGCCGGCCGCCCGGGTGATCCGCGCCGGTGAGGGGCCGGTCGCCCAC
>NZ_QNFZ01000658.1 GCF_003313395.1 Nonomuraea lactucae
CGGCCCGCGCCCAGGCGACGGCCGGCACTCCGGGAACGGGCGCACCGGAGAGCCGACCCTCGCCGCCACCCCGGCCGCCAACGGCGCCCTGACGGGCTTCGCCGTGCTGAGCCCGGCCGAGCGCGAGCAGATCGAGGACGCCGCCGAGGAGGACCGGCACTGGCTGGCGGTGCGCGCCGTAACCGCCAAGCGGGCCCTGGTCGCGGCGGCCGGCCAGGACGCCGATCCCGCCCTGACCACCTTCCCCGACCTGGCCGACCCCGGCCCCTGGCGGCCCCAGGACGACACATGGCAGGCCGACGACGGCCCGTGGCGAGGCGACGACGGCCCCGGCCTCGGCACACCCCACTGGCAGGTCGTACACCTGCCCCTGCACACCTCACAGGGGGAAGCGTTGGGAGCAGTCGCGGTGCCGCACGACAGGGTGCGGCTGAGATTCGACACGCTGACCGAACAGGCGAGGTGACCCGGTGAGCGTGGTGACCACCGGGCCGCTCGTACACGACCTGGTCACGGCCCAGGCCCGCCGCACCCCGGACGCGACCGCGGTACGGCAGTGGGAGACGGCCCTCACCTACGGCGAGCTGACCACGGCCGCCAACGCGCTGGCTCACCGGCTGCGCGAACAGGGCGCCAGACCCGAGGTGCTGATCGGGGTGTGCGCCCGCCGCACCCCCGACCTGCTCGTCGCCGTGCTCGGGGTCCTGCTGTCCGGAGGCGCGTACGTGCCCCTCGACCCCTCACACCCGCGCGCCCGGCTGGCCACGATCATCGAGGACGCCGGGATCACCACCGTCGTCGCCGACGCCACCGGAGGCGACCTGCTGGCCGGCCTGCCCGTCCACGTCCTGCCACCGCGCCACGGCGAGCGGCCCGATCCGCCGCCGCCGCTCGCCCGCCCGGCCAACGCCGCCTACACCCTCTACACCTCCGGATCGACCGGCAGGCCGAAGGGCGTCACGGTCAGCCACGCCGCGGTGGTGTCGTTCGCCACGATGGCCGGCCAGGTGTTCGGGCTGGACGCCGGCTGCCGCTCCATCGGGTTCGCGGCTCTGGGGTTCGACGTGTCGGTGCTCGACATCTTCGCCCCCCTGGCCAGGGGCGGGTCCGTCATGCTCGTGCCCGACGGCGACCGCGTCGACCCCGCACGGCTCCAGCGGTTCCTCGAACGGCACCACGTCACGTGGGGCACCATCCCGCCGGCGCTGCTGCCGCTGCTCGACCCCTGCCGGCTGCCCGAGCTGCGCGACCTGCTCACCGCCGGCGAGCCGGCGGGCCCCGAGCAGGTCGCCCGCTGGACCCGGCCCGGACCGCGCCGCTTCCACAACTGGTACGGCCCCACCGAGACCACGGTGTGCGTGGTCGGGACCGAGCTCGACGGCAGCTGGACCAGGCCCCTGCCCATCGGCCACGCCCTGCCGGGCTCCGTCGCCCGCATCCTGGACGAGGAGCTGCGGCCCTGCCCGCCGGGCACGCCGGGCGAGCTGTGCATCGGCGGCCCGCAGCTCGCCCGCGGCTACCTGAACCGGCCGGGCCTGACCGCCGACCGGTTCGTCCCCGATCCGTGCGGGGAGCCGGGCGCGCGCCTGTACCGCACCGGTGACCAGGTGGTGCTGGAGAGCGACGGCCGGATCGGCTTCCTGGGGCGGCTGGACCGCCAGGTGAAGATCCAGGGGCAGCGGGTGGAGATCGGCGAGGTCGAGGCGGTGCTGCGCACCCATCCCGCGATCCGCCAGGCCGTGGCCGACGTCGCCACCGCCGCGTCCGGGCTGAAGGAGCTGGTCGCCTACCTGACGCCGCAGGACGCGCCCGGCCTGGAGGGCGTGCGCGGCCACTGCCGCGAGCAGGTCCCCCCGTACATGATCCCCACCCGGGTCGTCCGCCTGCCGGTGCTGCCCATGACGGTGGCGGGCAAGGTGGACATGGCCGCGCTGCGCGCACTCACCGGCCCTGCCACAAGCCCTGGCACGGCCGCCACCGCCGCGGCCCCCGCCGAGCAGGAGTCCTCGCCCGCCCGGCGGCCCCCGCGTACCGGCACCGAACGGGCCGTCGCCGCGGCCTGGGCACAGGCGTTCGCCACCGCCGAACCCGGGCTCGACGACGACTTCTTCGCCGCCGGCGGCCACTCCCTGCTCGCCATGCGCCTGACCGCCCTGCTCGGCGGCGCGCTGCGCAGGCGCGTCGCCGTCGAGGACGTGCTGTCCGGCCGTACCGTGGCCGGGATCGCCCGCCGCGCCGAGGACGCCCCGCCCCTGCGGGACGAACCGCCGGGCGTGGCCCCCGCCGCGCTGTCGCCGATCCAGCGGCGCATGTGGTTCGTCGAACGGCTCGCCCCCGGCACCCCCGCGCACAACATCGCCATGGCGCAACGCCTCATCGGCCCGCTCGACGTGCCCGCGCTGCGCGCCGCGCTGACCGCCGTGGCCGACCGCCACGAGGCGCTGCGCTGGCGCGTCCCCCAGTCCGGCGGCGTCCCCTCTGTCACCGTCGCACCGCCCGGCGAGGTCCCGCTGCCCGTCGAGGACGTCACCGAGCCGCGCCTCGCCGAACACCTGGAGGCCGAGGCCCGCCGGACGTTCGACCTGGAATCGGGGCCGCTGTGGCGGGCCAGGCTGCTCCGCCTGTCCGCCGGGGAGCACGTCCTGGCGATCACGGCGCACCACCTGGTGTTCGACGGCTGGTCCCAGAGCGTGCTGTACGAGGACATCGGCGCGGCCTACCGCGGCGAGCGGCTCGCACCGGCGTCCGTATCGGCGTCCGTACCGGCGTCCGCACTGCGGTCCGCACTGCCGTCGGCGCCGGCGCCCGCCTCGGCGGGGGGCTACACCTCCTGGCTGGCCGCCCGCGAGACCGCCGCCGACCTGGACTGGTGGGCCGCCCACCTCGCCGGCGCGCCCACCGTGCTGGACCTGC
>NZ_QNFZ01000661.1 GCF_003313395.1 Nonomuraea lactucae
GCCACCGGCCGCCCGTCCGGGAGCGCGCGTGCCTGGCCCGCGCGTGCCGGGGGCGCGCGTGCCTCGACCGCGAGGGCGGCGCGTCGACCAGCCCGCTGCTCACGTGACTCCCAAAGGACGGGGCCGAGGGCGCTGCCCGTGGCCCAGAGCCTCGTGGTGCGGGTGTCGGCCGGATGAACGCGCCGAGTGTACTGAGCGTCACGCTCCGCCCGCGTGAGGACGGCGAGATGTCCGCGTTGGTCCCCCGAGACCTCACGCCGGCGCGGAACGGCGGCGCTCCGCCTCAGCCTGGCAGGTCCGGCAGGTCCGGCAGGTCCGGCAGGTCTGGCGGGTCCGGGAGGGAGACGCGCAGGGAGACGGCGCCGCGCAGGTCGAGCCAGGCCACCCCGGGGCCGCGCACCAGGCGCAGCACTACCTCCTCGCAGCCGGAGCAGCGGGCCACGAGGCCGGGTTCGGGGCCGTACACGTGCAGCGACGCGATCGGCCCGGCCAGGCCGCAGCTCGCGCAGCGGCCGGTGGCGGCGGTGACGTCCACGGCGAAGATCTCGGCCAGCGGGCCGGCCAGCGCGTTGCCGTCGAGGTGTTCAGCGGTCATCTCAACCTCCGGTCGGGCCGAAGCGTTCGGTCCTGACGCGTCCGGGAGCGTGTCCGAGAGCGAGCAGCAGGTCGGCGGCCCTCTCCACGAACCCCGTCGGGCCGCACACGTAGCAGTCGGGCTCGAAGTCGGCGGGCCACCCGCCCTCGGCCAGGTCGTCCAGCATGATCCGGCCGGCCAGGCGGGGCCAGCCCTCGGGCGTGCTGCGGGAGTAGAGGTAGGCGACGTCCAGCCCGGGGTCGGGCCGGCGCAGCTCGTCCGCGTAGTACCGGCTGCCCGGATCGCGCAGCGAGTAGAGCAGTCGGAACGGCACGCGGCTCCCCGCCAGGCGGCGCGCCCGGATCATGGCCATCAGCGGCACGATGCCCGCCCCGCCGCCCACCAGCAGCACCGGCGCGGTGCTCTCCGGCCGCCAGACGAACCAGCCGCCCACCGGCCCGCGGATCTCCACCTCGTCGCCGGCCTCGATGACCTCGGTCAGGTACGGCGAGACCTCCCCGTCGGGCACGGCCTCCACGGTCAGCTCGATCGCGTCGCCGTCGGCGGGCGCGGCCAGCGAGTAGCTGCGCTGGGCGCTGTATCCGTCCTCCGCCGTCACCCGCACGTCCACATGCTGGCCGGCCAGGTGGCCAGGCCAGCCGGGCACCTCGAAGCGCAGGGTCCGGGCACTGCCGGTCTCCGGGCGGACTCCGGTCAGCCGGGCGGCCCGCCAGGTCGGGCGGCGCGGCGGACGCGTCATCAGTCGTCCTCGTAGCGCTGCTCAAGCCAGGGGTCGCCGAAGTTGTGGTAGCCCGCGGTCTCCCAGAATCCCGGCCAGTCCTCGTTGAGCAGCCGGATGCCGCGCACCCACTTGGCCGACTTCCAGAGGTACAGGTGGGGCACCAGCAGCCGGGCAGGACCGCCGTGTACGGGCGCCAGCTCCTCGCCGTCGAAGCGGTGCGCGATCCACGCCTTGCCGTCGAGCAGCTCCTCGAGCGGCAGGTTGGTGGTGTAGCCGCCGTAGGAGTGGACCAGCGCGTAGTCGGCGGCGGTCTCCACGTCCTCGAACAGCACGTCGAGAGAGACGCCCTCCCAGGTGGTGTCCAGCTTGGACCACCTGGTGACGCAGTGGATGTCGACCGTCGGCGTCTGGCTGGGCAGCGCCATGAGGTCCTGCCAGGACCAGCGGTGGGTCTGGCCCGACTCGGTGTCGATGACGAACTCCCACCGGTCCGTCGGGACCCGCGGTGTCGGCCCGGCCGACAGCACGGGGAAGTCGTCCACCAGGTACTGGCCGGGTGGGAGCCGGTCGCCGCCCGCCCTGGGCCGACCGTGAAAGCCGCGAGAGACGATGGCCACGGGACCCTCCTTCAGCGACAGGTCATCTGGTCATTCCATCACGCCGCACCTCGGTGATTCACATCTGCCCTCGGTGGCAGCGCGGCGCGTGGACCGTCCGGTGGCGGACGCTCACACTCGGGGTCATGGATGAGGGTAGACATGTGGGCGCGAGGACGCCCCGCCGGGAGGACGCCCGGCTGCTCACCGGCCGGGCCAGGTTCGTCGGCAACGTGCGGCTGCCCGGGACCGCCCACGCCGCCGTCGTCCGCAGCCCCATCGCCCATGGGCGGCTGGCCGGCTGCGACGCCAAGGCGGCCTGGACCGTGGAGGGCGTGCTCGACGTCATCACGCCCGCCGACACCGCCGGCATCCGGCTGCCCTGCGTCACGCTCGCGCCGGGCCAGCGCGAGACCTCCTATCCGGTGCTGGACGAGGCCGTCCTGTACACGGGCCAGCCGCTCGCCCTCGTCGTCGCCCGGACGCCGGAGGCCGCCGCGGACGCGGCCGCCCTGATCGACCTGGACCTTGAGGAACTGCCCGCCGTCATCGGCGTCGAGCGGGCGATGGAGGCCGGCGCGCCGCTGCTCCACCCGGCCTGGGGCACCAACGTCGTCACCGACTCCGTGCTCGGCGACCCCGACTGCGAAGAGGCCATCGCCGGGGCGGCGCACGTGGTCGAGCTGGCGTTCACGTTCGGCAGGGTCTCGCCGTACCCGATGGAGCCGCGCGGCGTCGTCGCGTCCTTCACCGACGGGGAGCTCACCATCCGGACGTCCACGCAGGCGCCGCACCACGTGCGCGACCACGCCGCGGACGCGCTCGGGCTCACGCACGGCCGGGTTCGGGTCGTCAGCGGCGACACCGGCGGCGGCTTCGGCGCGAAGGAGCACATCTACCCCGACGAGCTGCTCGCCTGCCTGGCCGCGATGCGCCTGGGCCGCCCGGTGAGCTGGACCGAGTCGCCCGGCGACCGCCTGGTCGCCACCCTGCCCGCGCGGGCC
>NZ_QNFZ01000662.1 GCF_003313395.1 Nonomuraea lactucae
CGCGTCGACCCGCGCGCCACGGCCAGGCTGCACAGGGCGCTCAACGACCGGCCACGGCTGCCCGACGGCTTCTCGCCCCGGCCGGGGCAGGCCTGGCGGGCCCCGTTCACGCCGGCGAACCGCGACTGCCTGGCCGTCCTCGAACCCGCCGGCGGGCGGGCTCCCGCCCAGTCCCTGACCGCGCAGGCGGCGGTCAGCTACCAGGGTGACGAGCTCGGTGAGCAGGTCGCGGTGGGGCTGGCCCAGTACGCGAACTCCGAGGCCGAGGAGCACCTCGACGACCTCGCGCGGGCCATGTCGCAGTGCCGGGCGATGCGCTCGACCGGCGGCACCCGCCTCAGGCTGCGACCGCTGGGACTGTCCCTGGAGGACGTCGGCGACCGGGCGGTGGGCGCCGAGCTGCGGGGCAGGCTGAAGGGCTACCCGTACGCGATGGACGTGGTGCTCGTCCGCACGGGCGACACGCTCGTCTCGCTCGTCCACACGGGGCTGGCCCAGGTCGACCCCGAGCGCACCAGGCGCCTCCTCGGGGCGGTGCTGGAGATGGCCAGCGCCTAACCTAGTGCCCGTGACACTCGATCCCGAAGACAGCAAGATCATCACCCTGGCCCGTGCCGCCCGGGCGCGCAACGGCTCAGCCGAGGGCGCCGCCGTGCGCGACGAGACCGGCCGCACCTACTCCGCCACCGACGTCGCGCTCACCTCGCTCACCCTCTCCGCGGTCCAGGTGGCCGTGGCGATGGCGGTCTCCAGCGGCGCCCGCTCCCTGGAGGCGGCCGCCCTGGTGACTCAGGGCGCCGGTCCGAGCGCCGCCGACCAGGAGGTGGTGCGCGAGCTGGGCGTCAAGACGCTGCTCGTGGCCGACCCCGACGGGACGCTCCGGAGCTGACATGGCGATGTCGCCCTATCTGGCCGGGCTGCGCGCCAAGGTGGGCTCCGACCTGCTGATGCTGCCCTCGGTGTGCGGGTGCGTGTTCGACGAGGCCGGGCGGCTGCTGGTGGCGCGGCACGGCGACGTGGGCCTGTGGGCCGCGCCGGGCGGCGGCGTCGATCCCGGCGAACGGCCCGAGGAGAGCGTGGTCAGGGAGCTGCGCGAGGAGCTCGGCGTGGACGTCGGCGTACGCGGCCTGATCGGCGTCTACAGCGGGCCCGAGTTCCGCACCGTCTATCCCAACGGCCACGAGTGCATGTACATGATCGCGGTGTACGGCTGCGTGCTCGCCTCCGGCACGCCCGTCCCCGACGGCGACGAGATCACCGGCTTCCGGTGGGTCACCGAGGAGGAGCTGCCCGGGCTGACGATGACGGCGTGGTCGCCCCGGGTGCTGCCCGAGGTGTTCGCGTGGTGGCGCGGTCAGGTTTCCTGATGGGCGACAATGCACAGGTGACTTCGCCAGACAGCCATCGCGCCGGATTCGCCTGCTTCGTGGGGAGGCCGAACGTCGGCAAGTCCACCCTGATGAACGCCCTCGTCGGCACGAAGGTGGCGATCACCTCGTCCAAGCCGCAGACCACCAGGCGCGCCATCAGAGGCATCGTGCACCGGCCCGACGCCCAGATCGTCATCGTCGACACCCCGGGCCTGCACCGCCCGCGGACGCTGCTCGGCGAGCGGCTCGACAGCCTCGTGCTGTCCACGCTGACCGAGGTGGACGTGATCGGGTTCTGCGTGCCCGCGAACGAGCCGATCGGCAAGGGCGACCGCTTCATCGCCGACAAGCTGGCGGCCGTGAAGAGGACGCCCGTGGTCGCGGTCGTCACCAAATGCGACCTGGCGAGCAAGGAGCGGATCGCGGAGCAACTGCTCGCCGTCTCGCGAATCGCGGACTTCGCCGCGATCGTCCCGGTGTCGGCCGAGGCGGGTGACCGGCTCGGCGTGCTGGCCGAAGTGCTGATCGAGCACCTGCCCGAGTCGCCGCCGCTCTACGAGGGCGGGCAGCTCACCGACGAGCCCGAGCAGGTGCTGGTGGGCGAGCTGATCAGGGAGGCGGCGCTGGAGGGCGTGCGCGACGAGCTGCCCCACTCGATCGCGGTGGTGGTCGACGAGATGCTGCCGCGCGAGGGGCGCGACGACCTGCTCGACATCTATGCCCACATGTTCGTGGAGCGGCCCTCGCAGAAGGCCATCGTGATCGGGCACAAGGGCGAGCGGCTGCGCGACGTGGGCACCAGGGCGCGCAAGCAGATCGAGGCGCTGCTCGGCACCCGCGTCTACCTCGACCTGCGGATCAGCGTCGCCAAGGACTGGCAGCGCGACCCCAAGCAGCTCCGCCGCCTCGGCTTCTACGACTGACGGGCGGGTGTTCAGGATCGGCGGAGCACTGTGAGGACGGCGAAGAGCACCACGGCCAGCGAGGCGGCCAGGGCGGCGAACCAGCCGTAGCGGATCACCGGCTCCACCGACAGGACCCTGCCCAGGTCCAGCGAGACCCGGTCGGCCAGGCCGCGCGGGTCCGCCACGAACATCACCAGCAGCGCCGTCGCCAGCCCGCCGGGCACGACGGCCAGGGCGGCGATCCACGGGCGGCCCAGCCCCCCGGCGACGCCCAGTGCCAGCGCCGCCAGCCCGGCGACCAGCGTGTAGACACCCAGGCCCGCGTCCACGCCGCGGATGCCGCTGGACACGCCGCCCCCGAGGAGGTCGCTCCTGGCCTCGACGCCCGCCCACGGCAGGATCGCGCTGACCACCAGGGAGGCCCCGGCGACGGCGACGGCCAGCGCGTAGCCGCGCCGCGTCCCGCGCTCGGCGGGGCCCGGGGAGGGAGAGTCGGCCACACGATCACCTTAGGCCGGGTGGGCCGCTCCGGCCAGGCCGAGCGCCAGGGACTCGCCCCACTCCAGCCGGCGCCGCAGTTCCACCGCGTCGCCGCCGAGAGCCGACACCAGGGTGCCGGGCCCGGCCAGCGGCAGCACGGCGAC
>NZ_QNFZ01000665.1 GCF_003313395.1 Nonomuraea lactucae
CGGCGGGGGCCGGGGCCTCCTCCCGCGCGGGCGCGGCGCCGCCCGCCTGGCCGCTCTCGTCGATGACGGCGAGCTCGGCGCCGACCTCGACCGTCTCGTCCTCGGCCACGACGATCTTGGTGATGACACCCGCGGACGGCGACGGGATCTCGGTGTCGACCTTGTCGGTCGAGACTTCGAGGAGCGGCTCGTCGGCCTCGACGCGCTCGCCCTCCTTCTTCAGCCAACGGGTTACCGTGCCCTCGGTGACGCTCTCGCCGAGCTGGGGCATCTGTACGGAGACCGGCATCGTTATCTTCTCTCGCGTTCTTGTTCGAGGGCTGGACTAGTTGTGTACGTGCAGCGGCTTGCCGGCCAGCGCCAGCATGGCTTCACCGACGGCCTCGGACTGGGTCGGGTGTGCGTGGATGAGCTGGGCGACCTCCGCGGGGAGCGCCTCCCAGTTGTAGATCAGCTGGCCCTCGGTCACGAGCTCGCCGATGCGGCGGCCCACCATGTGGACGCCCACGACGGGCCCGTCCTTCTGGGCGATGACCTTGACGGCGCCCGCGGTGCCGAGGATCTGGCTCTTGGGGTTGCCCGCCAGGTCGTAGACCTGCTCGACGATCTCGATGCCCAGCTCGGCGGCCTGCGCGGAGGTGATGCCGACCGAGGCGACCTCGGGGTCGGAGTAGGTGATGCGCGGCACGCCCGCGTAGTCGATGGGCGGTGGGTTGAGGCCGGCGATGTGCTCGGCCACCATGATGCCCTCGGCGAACCCGGCGTGGGCGAGCTGGAGCGTGGGGATCAGGTCGCCGATCGCGTAGACGCCGGGGACCGAGGTCCGGCAGTGCTCGTCGACGACGACCGCGCCGCGCTCGATCGCGATGCCCGCCTCCTCGAAGCCCAGGCCGGCGGAGACGGCGCCGCGGCCGACGGCGACCAGGAGCACCTCGGCGTCGAGGGTCTTGCCGTTGGCGAGGGTGACCACCACGCCGGTGTCGGTGGTCTTGACGCTCTCGAAGAAGACGCCCAGCTCGTACTTGATGCCACGGCGGCGGAAGGCCCGCTCCAGCAGCTTGGAGCTCGACTCCTCCTCCAGTGGCAGCAGGTGCGGCAGCGCCTCCACGATCGTGACCTCGGCGCCGAACGAGCGGTAGACGCTGGCGAGCTCGACGCCGATCACGCCGCCGCCCAGGACGATGACGGAGGACGGCACGCGGTCCATGGTCAGCGTGTGCTCGCTGGTGATGACGCGCTCGCCGTCGATCTCCAGGCCGGGCAGCGACCTGGGCGCGGAGCCGGTGGCCAGGACGATGTCGCGGCCCTCGTAGACCTCGGAGCCGACCTGGATCGCGCGCTCCCCGACGAGGCGGCCCTCGCCCTCGACGATCGTCACGCCGGCCCCCTTGAGCAGGCCCTGCACGCCCTTCCAGGCGCGATTGACGATCTTGTCCTTGAAGGCGTGGACGCCGGGCACGTCGATGCCGTCGAAGCGCGCCTTGACGCCGAACGTCTCGCTCTCGCGGGTCTCGTCGGCGATCTCGGCGGAGTGCAGCAGAGCCTTGGTGGGGATGCATCCCCGGTGGAGGCAGGTGCCGCCGATCTTGTCCTTTTCGATCAGGGCGACGGTCTTGCCGAGCTCGGCCGCCCTCAGCGCGCAGGCATAGCCGCCGCTGCCGCCACCTAGGACGACGATGTCGTAGGCCACAGGAAGGCTCCTTGTCGGGGTGTTCGTGATGCCGTCATCTTTTCATTTGTTTCAGATGCTCGCGTGCCGCTCGGCCAGTCCGATGAGGGTCCTGGTGATGGCACCCGTGCCGCCCTTGGGGGTGTAGCCGTGCGCCTCGCCCTTGTTGAAGGCGGGGCCGGCCATGTCGATGTGCGCCCAGCGCAGCCCGTCGGGCACGAACTCCTTGAGGAAGATGCCCGCGGCCAGCATGCTGCCCCAGCGCTCCGGCTGGAGGTTGGCGATGTCGGCGATCGGCGAGTCGAGGCCCTTGCGCAGCTCCTCGGGCAGCGGCATGCCCCATGCGCCCTCGCCGGCGGCCGTGGCCACCTCGACCACGAGGTCCCTGACCGCGTCGTCGTTGGCCATGACGCCGGCGGTGCGCCAGCCGAGGGCGACGATCTGCGCGCCGGTGAGGGTGGCCACGTCGACGATCAGGTCGGGGGTGTCCTCGGCGGCGCGGGCGATGCCGTCCATCAGGACCAGGCGGCCCTCGGCGTCGGTGTCGAGCACCTCGACGGTCTTGCCGCTGTAGCTGCGGATGACGTCGGAGGGGCGCTGGGCGGTGCCGCTCGGCAGGTTCTCGGCGAGGCAGAGGTAGCCGACGGCGTTCACCGGCAGGCCGAGGCGGGCGATGCCGACCAGCGCGCCGAAGACGGCGGCCGCGCCTCCCATGTCGGATTTCATCCAGTCCATGGAGGAGGACGGCTTGAGCGAGAGGCCACCGGAGTCGAACGTGATGCCCTTGCCCACGAACGCCAGCGTCTTGCCCGCGTCGGGGTGGGTGTAGGAGAGGCGGACCAGGCGGGGCGGGTTGGCCGAGCCCTGGCCGACGCCGATCAGACCGCCGTAGCCGCCGTCCTTGAGTTGCGTGTCGTCCAGCACCTCGACGGACAGCCCGGCCTTGCCGCCGGTCTGCTCGGCGATCTCGGCGAACTTGGCCGGCCACAGGTCCGACGGCGGGGTGTTGACCAGGTCGCGGACGAGGGCGACGGCCTCGCCCAGCACCGCGACGCGCTCGGCGACCCCGTCGGTCTCGCCGGAGGAGAGCGGGGAGAGCACGGTCAGCTCGCCGACGGGCTCCTTCCGCTCGCCGTCGGTGCGGTAGCGGGCGAAGTCGTAGGCGCCGAGCAGCGCCCCGAGCGCGACGGCCTCGGCCTCGGGGGCGGATCCGGCGGGCAGGGCGAGCGCGGCGCGGGCGGTGCCGGCCAGGGAGCGCAC
>NZ_QNFZ01000663.1 GCF_003313395.1 Nonomuraea lactucae
CCCGCTCCCCGGCGCGCCGACGAGGGGGAGGCGGGCGGTGCGGCAGGGGGCCGCCGGGAGGTCCGCCGCCGACACCGCCCGGTCGACCGCGTCCTCGGCCATGCGGCGGTAGGTGGTCAGCTTGCCGCCGACGACCGTGACGAGCCCTCCGTCCGCCAGCACCGCGTGCCGGCGCGAGAGATCGGCCGTACGCGCCCCGGGTACCCCGACGCGCTCTTCGGCCGCCAGCAGCGGCCTGAGGCCCGCGTACGCGCCCGCGACCGCCTCTCTGGCCACCGGTACGCCGACGATCGCGTTGAGGACGTCCAGGAGCGCCCTGATGTCCTCCTCGGGAGCCTCGGGCACGTCCGGGACGGGGCCCTCGACCGGCTCGTCCGTCAGGCCCACGTACGCCCGGCCGTCCGCCTGGGGCAGCACGAGCGCGAACCGGTCGCCCGTGCCCGGGATGGGCACGTGCAGCCCGGCCGTGAGCCCCGGCAGAGTGCCCGGCCGGAGCACCAGGTGCGTGCCCCGCGAGGGTCGCAGCCGCACCCGGGGGTCCAGTTGACCCGCCCACACGCCGGTCGCGTTGATCACGGCCCCGGCGCGGATCCCGAACTCCTCGCCGGTCAGCTCGTCGCGCACGCGGGCACCCTGGCCGGTCAGCTCCAGGGCGCGGCAGCGGGTCAGGATCCTCGCGCCGTGCCCGGCCGCCGTCCTGGCGATGGCCACGACGAGGCGGGCGTCGTCCAGCAGGCGGCCGTCCCACGACAGCAGCCCGCCGCGCAGGCCGTTCTCGTCGAGGAACGGCGCGAGCCGGTGCGCCCGCGAGGCGTCGAGCCGGGTGGGACCGGGCAGCAGGTGACGCGGCGTGCGGGCGGCGGCGCGCAGCGCGTCGCCGAGCCGGTAACCGGCCATCACCATGGCCTCCTGCCTCCGGGAGACAGCGGGCGTGAGCGGCATCAGGTACGGGTGCGCTTTGACCAGGTGGGGGGCGGTGCGCCGCAGCAGGACGCCGCGCTCGACCGCGCTCTCACGGGCCACGCCGACCTGCCCCCTGGCCAGGTACCGCAGGCCGCCGTGCACCAGCTTGGAGCTCCACCTGGACGTGCCGAAGGCCAGGTCGTGCGCGTCTATCGCGGCCACGCTCAGGCCGCGCGAGGCGGCGTCCAGCGCGGCCCCCGCGCCCGTCACCCCCAGCCCGACCACCAGCACGTCCACCCGCTCCTCGGCGACCCGGCGCAGCTCCCGCGCCCGGCGCGCGGCGTTGAGCGACGTGCCCCACCCCACGTCCCGTGGGTCGTCAGCCGCGGTGTGACGGGAGCTAGCCAAGGTATCCCTCCAGCAGTGCGGTCAGCTCGGCGTCGAGGTCGTCGAGCGTCACGGGTCCGGTCATGGTGGGCGCCGACATCAGGAACGACTGTGCCACCAGCAGCACCGCCCTGGCCTTGCCGGGGTCGCCGACGGCGCGTTCGAGGACGTCGAGGACGGCCTCGTGGGTGGCGCCCCGCTGGCGCAGCAGGTAGGGCAGCAGCAGCTCCGGGTCCGCCTCCACGATCTTGCGCCAGAGCGGATGCCCGCGCAGCCGCCGGACGCCCTCGACCACGGCCGCCACCGGGTCGGACATGTCGAAGTCGGCCAGCGCCCCCACCCATTCGCGGGTCATCAGGTCGGCGACCAGCGATCGGACGTCCGGCCAGCGGCGGTAGATGGTCATCCGGGACACGCCCGCCCGGCGGGCCACGTCGGTGAGCGTGGTGCGCCGCACCCCGTAGGCCAGCACGCAGTCGCGGGCCGCGTCCAGGACGCCGTCATTGTGACGAATCGACGTCATATGTCACAGTGTAGAGCATGACCCGAGAACCCATGCTGTGGTCCGGCTGGGGAGACCCCGCCCGGGCCCGGGAGCTGTCCGAGCAGGTCCGAGCGCTGCTGCGCGACCTGCTGGGCGTGCGCTCGCCCGACGCCCCCGCCGTCCCCCTGGAGTCGGTACGCCTGGCGCCGGTCGCGCTGCCGGCCGCCCACCTGGAGGCGCTCGGCGGCGTGGCGGGGCCGGAGCACGTGCTGACCTCCCCCGAGGCGCGGATCCGGCACACGCGCGGAAAGTCGACGCCCGACCTGCTGCGGATGCGGGCCGGAGACGGCTCCGACGCGCCGGACGCCGTCGTGCTGCCCGGCTCGCACGAGGAGGTCGTCGCGCTGCTCGGGCTCTGCGCCCGTGAGCGGATCGCGGTGGTGCCGTTCGGCGGGGGGACGTCGGTGGTGGGCGGGCTGGTGGCCTCCCGGTCCGGGTACGCCGGCGTGGTGGCGCTCGACCTCGGCCGGATGGACCGGCTGCTCGCGCTTGACGCGGAGTCGAGGGTGGCCGAGCTCCAGCCCGGCCTGCGGGCGCCCGAGGCCGAGCGGCTGCTGGGGGAGCGCGGGCTGACACTGGGGCACTTCCCGCAGTCGTACGAGTACGCCACCCTCGGCGGGTTCGCGGCGGCGCGCTCCAGCGGGCAGGCCTCCGCCGGTTACGGCCGGTTCGACGACATGGTGGTGGGCCTGACCGTGGCCACCCCGTCGGGCACCCTGGAGCTGGGAAGAGCGCCCAGGTCGGCGGCCGGGCCGGACCTGCGGCAGCTCGTGCTCGGCTCCGAGGGCGCCTTCGGCGTCATCACGTCACTGCGCCTGCGCGTCCGGCGGGCGCCCGCCGCGAAGGCGTACGAGGGGTGGCGGTTCCGGTCCTTCCAGGAGGGGGCCGCCGCGCTGCGCGCCCTCGCCCAGGAAGGGCCGCTGCCGACCGTGCTGCGGCTGTCGGACGAGACCGAGACCATGGTCGGGCTGGCCGAGCCGGACGACCTCGGCGGCGGCGGGGCCGGGTGCCTGGTGATCGCCGGCTACGAGGGGGAGGCGGGGCCGGTGGCCGCCACGCGGGCCGGGGCCGCCTCGGTGCTCACCCGGCTCGGCGGGGAGCC
>NZ_QNFZ01000666.1 GCF_003313395.1 Nonomuraea lactucae
CGGCCGACTCGGTCGCGGCGGTCACCGGCGAGCGGCCGGGCGTGCGCGGCGTGCCCGCCCGCGCGCTGGCCGACGACGACCCGCAGCTGCTCGACCAGCTTCTCGCGCTGCCCCAGCTCCACCTGATCATCGACGGCTACAACGTGACCAAGTCCGGCTACGGCACCCTCACGCTGGCCGACCAGCGCAACCGCCTCATGACCGGGCTCGGCGGGCTGGTCGCACAGACCCGGGTCGAGGTGACGGTGGTCTTCGACGGCGCCGAGCTCAACGCGCCCGTCCAGGTCGTGGCGCCGCGCGGCGTGCGGGTCCTGTTCAGCGCGCCCGGCGAGATCGCCGACGATCTGATCCGCCAGCTCGTAGGCGCCGAACCCCCCGGCCGGGCGATGGCGGTGGTCTCCTCCGACCGCGAGGTGGCCGAGTCCGTGCGCCGGATGGGAGCCAGACCGGTTCCGTCCGGATTGCTGCTGCGCCGGCTCGGCCGCGCGTAGATTACGAATCTGACGTTTAGGTGAGATCCCACCCGTCACTTCAGTACAATTCGCCCCAGATCTGAACCTGGGAGGCGACACTGTGAGGTTTGGCCGGGTGCCGGTGGCCACAGGACTCACCATCGGGCTGCTGCTCTCCCCGACAGGTGGAGCCCACGCCGACCCCAAGCCCACGATCCGGCAGGCGAAGGCCCGCCTCGCCAAGCTCAACGACAAGGCCGACAAGGTCGTGGACCGCTACAACACGGCCACCGAGAACCTCAAGCAGGCCCAGTCCGCCTACGGCAAGCTGAACGCCAGGTACAAGCGCAAGCTCGCCACGGTCGCCGACCTGCGCCGGCAGGTGATCGCGATGGCCGTCGACACGTACAAGATGGGCGGCGACGTCACCTCTCTGCCCTCCCTGGTCGGATCAGGCGACCCCACCTCCCTGCTGAACAGCGTGGCCCTGGTCGGCCAGCTGTCGCAGGAGCGCGCGGCGACGCTGGCGGCCTTCGACCGGGAGAACCGCGGCCTGAAGGGCGAGCGCGACAAGGCCGAGGACGCCCTCGCCGACGCCGACAAGGAGCGCGACGCGGTCCAGAAGGAACGCGCGGAGGTGCTCAAGCTCATCGCCCAGCAGAAGAAGCTGCTGGAGCGGCTGGGCGCCTACAAGACCGGTGACCCCAACAGCACCGGCATCAGGTACACCGGACCGGCCTCGGGCAACGCGGCGGCGGTGCTCAAGTTCGCCTACGCGCAGGTGGGCAAGCCGTACGTGTTCGGCGGCACGGGGCCGCGCGGCTTCGACTGCTCCGGCCTCACCCAGGCGTCGTGGCGGGCCGCAGGGGTCTCGCTGCCGCGCACCACCTGGCAGCAGTGGGCGTGGGGCGCGAGCCGCAAGGTGGACATCGGCTCCCTCCAGCCCGGTGACCTGATCTTCAGCGAGGGGCTCGGGCACGTGAGCATCTACGCGGGCAACGGCCTGATCGTGCACGCGCCGCAGACGGGCGACGTGGTCAAGGTCGTCAAGCTGAACTCGTACGGCCGCAGGCTCCAGGGCGCCATCCGCCCGTAGCCCTCGCCCGTAGCCCCCGCCGGTACCCCTCCGTGTCGCGCACGGGGCCCAGGGTGGCAGCGGAAAAGAAGTGACGGATGGGCCCTGACAACCGGCCATTTCGTCAACTGTGATAACTGTCACATTTCCATAACGGATCACGCCGTTAAGCAGTGATTCGTTCCCTTACTCCGGCCCTTATCTGATCTTTACGCCTTGGTCGGGGCTTTGCTGAATCGTGATGCTTTGCGTAGCTTCTGGCGTCGCGACCCCAAGCCATGGCGGCGCGATCCGACATCGGTCTTCCGATGACGCGATAGATATCCAGCCGGTCGCCGCCGCCAACCGAACCTCTTCAGGCGGTGACCTGCCGAGTCCGTGCAGCCAGGAGGCACGGAGCCGGGGACCCAACGATCCCTTGTCTTCCCGGGATCAGGGGTGAATCGGCGCATCGCGCGCCGTAGGGCGGCTTCCAGGCCCGAACCCGTCAGCTAACCCGGTAGGCATTGGTGGAAGATCCAAGGAGAAATCCTGTCTACCTCGCAGAACCCCCGTCTGTCCCGCCTTGCCCTGAGTGGCGCAGCGCTCAGCATCACCGTGACGGCCGGAGGTCTGGCCGTCCACGCCCCGACGGCGCAGGCGGCGACGGCGAGCGCATCCGCTTCGGCTTCCACGGCCGCGTCGGCCACCACCGGCGCGTCCACGGAGTATGCGACCGCGAAGAATGCGACCGCCAAGAAGTCACGGGCCGCTCGCCAGCGGGTGAAGGCCCGCACGGCCGTCGCCGTGGCCAGGGACCAGCTCGGTGACCCGTACCGGTACGGAGGTACGGGCCCAGGTGCGTTCGACTGCTCCGGTCTCGTCCAGTACGCCTGGAGAAAGGCCGGGGTGCGCATCCCCCGCGTGACGAACGCCCAGTACGCGCGGATCAAGAAGAAGGTCTCCTTCAAGAGGCTCAGGCCAGGAGACTTGATGTTCTTCCGCGGGTTCGGCCACGTCGGCATGTACGTCGGCAAGGGCAAGATGATCCACTCGCCGCGCACCGGTCAGACGGTACGCGTCGAGAAGCTCAACGGATGGCGCAAGGCGTCGTTCGTGGGCGCGGTACGTCCCGGCGCGTGAGCGCGCGCGAAGACCCTGTCCCGGCTCGCCGGGGCGGGGTCTTCGTGCGCTCGCCGGCCGACTGGCATCAGGCGCCGACTAGCATCAGGCAACGTGTCCGTCCGGGTGAACCGTCGTGCCGCGCTGGCGGGCCTGCTGTCTCTCGCGCTGGCCTGCGCCGACGCGCCCGTCGGGGTGACGGCGCCCTGGCCCGGACAGACCCGGGTCGCCCGGGGCGCACGCTCGCTGGTCCTCGGCCACCGCGACGCGCCCGGGCTGCTCCACGACCTGGCCCGGCGGGCCGACACC
>NZ_QNFZ01000668.1 GCF_003313395.1 Nonomuraea lactucae
CACGGTGGGCACGGCGGGCACGGCTGCCGGGCCGCTGCTCGACCACGCCCGCGCGCTCGCGGAGGCGCAGGGCGGGCTGCCGGGCGCCAGGATCACCCTGGTGACCAGGAACGCCGAGTTCGCGCCCGCGGGCGTCGAGGACGAGGTCAGGACGATCGCGGCGGCGGCGGGGATACCCGTATACCGGTCCATGGAGGCGGCCGCCGTGGCCGTCGCGGCAGGAGGGCGACATGGGACTGCTTGACGGCAAGGTGGCGCTGATCACCGGCGGGGCGCGCGGCATGGGCGAGGCGCATGTGCGGCTGTTCCTGCGGGAGGGGGCCGCCGTGGTGTTCGGTGACGTGCTCGACGACGAGGGCAAGGCGCTGGCCGTGGAGACCGGGGCGACGTACGTCCATCATGATGTCACCAGCGCGGCGGAGTGGGGCCGGGCGGTCGAGACGGCCGTCTCGGCGTACGGCAGGCTGGACGTCCTGGTGAACAACGCCGGGATCCTGAGGTTCCGGCGGATCGCGGAGATGGAGCCCGGCGACTTCGACCGCGTGATCGACGTGAACCTGAAAGGCACCTGGCTGGGCGTCAAGTCGGTGATCGAGCCGATGAAGGCGGCCGGGCGGGGCTCGATCGTGAACATCTCCTCGATCGAGGGCTTCGTCGGGGCCGAGGGGCTGTCGGCGTACGCGGCCTCGAAGTTCGGCGTGCGCGGGGTCACCAAGTCGGCGGCCCGGGAGCTCGCCCGGTTCAAGATCCGCGTCAACTCGGTCCATCCCGGGGCGATCAACACCTCGATGGCCACCAACCCGGACATGATGAGCGAGGTCGACGCGGAAGCGTTCGTCAAGTCGATGGTCATCAAGCGCTTCGCCAAGCCGGTGGAGGTGTCGCACGTGGTCGCTTTCCTGGCCTCGGACCGGTCCAGCTACTGCACCGGCAGCGAGTTCACGGTGGACGGCGGACTGCTCACCGGCGCGGGCTACTGACCCGTTCCCTGGCCCGTTCCCTGGCCCGCTCCCCGGACCGCTCCCCGGACCGTTCCCTGGCCCGTTCCCGAGGCCCGGTGGTCCATCCACCGGGTCGGGGTGATGAACAGGCCCGTCGCCTCGGCCAGCACCGTGCCGTCCGGGAGGGCGATGTGGCCCTCGGCCCAGGTCTTGCGCCCCTCCGACCTGGTGTGCCGCGCCGTGGCCAGCAGCGGCCTGCCGTACGGGACGGTCGCCCGGTAGCGGACGCTGAGCGTGCCGGTCATCCCGGCCAGCCCGGCGGCGGCCACCGCCTGGCCGAGAAGGTGGTCGAGGATCATCGCGGTGATCCCGCCGTGCACGGAACCGGGCGGGCCCTCGTGCGTCGGGCGGAAGGTCACCTCGGCCCGTACGCCGCCTTCGGGGGTCTGTTCGGCGACCAGCGGCAGAGCGTGCGCGTTGGCCGCGCCGGCGACGGCGTTGCCGAGGTGGCGCAGCGTCCCGTCGGGCGCGAGCTCGAAGGGCTGCGGCCGGTCCCGGGCGGTGGCGCGGAGCCGCTCGGTGAGGGTGGCCAGCTCGGCGGCGACGGCGGCCAGCTCGTCCTCGCCCACGTCGGTGAGCGCCACCGCGTCCATCAGCTCCCGGGTGCGCTGCGCCAGGACGCACAGGGCGTCGAGGCGGGGCTCGCCGGTGGCCACGTCGATCGTCATGACAGGCATCCTAGAACACGTTCTAGGAAACGCGTTTGTCACCTTCCAGCCATAAGATTGATCATTTAGCTATAAACACCACGTTGAGCGGACATTTCTGGCAGGCTCTTGACCTGCGGTTGGACCCCTCATTGGAGCGAGACACTCGCTTGACGCGTGCTTGACCTGCCTTTTTGTCACGGTAGCCTCCGACATCACGGACGACTACAGGCCTCCGGATAGTCACACGTGTCCCGGGATACCCCTCCCTACCCCGGGCTGCGTGGATGAACCGGCCCTGCCCGGAAGGTTCCAGAGCACTTCGATGACGCCAGAGACAGAGAAGTTCATCGACCTCCTCGAGAGCCAGCTCGGCTACGCGGAGAAGGGCGATGACTACACCAAGTACGGCGACTGGTACGGCCGGAACGTCGAGTTCGACTCCGACTACAGCGCCCAGCCGTGGTGCGACATGTTCCTCGCCTGGGCGGCCAACAAGCTCGGGTACGAGGAGTGGATGGGCGAGTTCGCCTGGACCGTGAGCCACGCCAAGTGGTTCAAGAAGAACGACGCCTGGGGCACCGAGCCCGAGCCGGGCGCGTTCGTCTTCTTCGACTGGAGCGGCTCGCGCAAGCTCGACCGCATCGACCACGTGGGCGTCGTGACCAGGGTCGAGGGCGACAGGATCTTCACCATCGAGGGCAACATCGACGGCGGCCTCGCCAAGCGAAAGGAACGTGACACGAGCAAGGTCGTCGGTTACGGCTACCCCGCGCGGATCAAGGAACGCCTGGACGAGCAGGCGGCCATGCGGCAGGCCATGGAGGACGCCTCCCATCGGCAGATGGAACCGCCGCCCGGCCTGGACGCCGACCGGACCGGCTCGCTCGTCGCGCTCATCCCCTCCTCGGAAGTGCAGTACGATCCTCAGCCTCCGCTGGCCGCCCGCGCCGAGCCCGCTCCCGAGACGGGCAACCAGGCGCAGCGGGCCGGCACCCCGTCGCCCGCGCCCACCAAGGCCCGGACCGGGCCGGAGAGCTCCACCACCACCGGCAGGGGCGAGCGGAAGGGCAAGCACGCCAAGCCCGCCACCGCCGACACGAACGCGGTGACCAGCGAGCCCCTGCCCCCCGTCATCGAGGCGTCCAGGCCCGTCACCTCCCCGGTGCTCGACTCGCCGAGCCTGGTCGGCTCGGCCCTGGTGGCCGCGCTCGCCCTCCTGGCCATCGCGAAGACCCGGCAGCTGCGCGCCCGCCCCGCCCTCGCCGCCGCCGCGCCCGCGGCCCCGTCCC
>NZ_QNFZ01000664.1 GCF_003313395.1 Nonomuraea lactucae
CGCCTGGCGAGCGCCCGGCCGTCACCCCCGGCGGCGGCCGTGGAGCGCAGCGCCTCGATCAGGTCGCCCGCCGCGGCCTCGCCCGCGTCGCACGCGAGCAGCAGCCCTCCCAGGTAGGCGACCAGCCCGTTGCCGGGAAGCGGGCGCACGGTCCCGAAGCCCTGGCCGGTCATGAGTCCTCCTTCATGCCGACGGTGCCACGGTCAACGGTGCCCTCGCTGCGCTCGGTCACTCGACTCTCCTCCCCGGAAGCCGCCGCTGGCACGGCACCCGCACTGCCGCGCCGGCCGCCGGCCGTACGCGCCCGGACGACGGGGCGCTGCCACGGCCCGGCCGCCTCGAACCGAGACGGTGAACCACAGCAGAGCGACGCCCCGAGGACCGGGAGCCTTGACACTGTAAGTTTCGCCAAACCGAACACTATCGGCCAGACGTCGCAACCTCGAACCGCCCGGTCGCGATCGGGCCGCTCCAAACGGCCTGATCACTGAATACGACAGTAGTCGGGGCCTGCCCGTTATTCGAGTGGGACAAATCAGACGCCGGTGAAGACGCGGTTGACGTCGGCCGTGGCCAGCACGCCGTAGATCTCGCCGCCCCGCTCCACGAGCAGGTACTCGCCGGCCGGGGTCTCGCGCATGGCGTCGATGAGCGGCTCGCCCGCCAGGTCGGCGGCGAGCACCAGGGACGGCTCGAGCGACTTGGCCATGGAACCGACGTTCACCCAGGGGCGGCGGTGCTCGGGAGTGGCCTGCACGGCCGCCTCGTTGACGATGGCGACCGGCCGGCCGTCGTGGTCGACGACGACCAGGGCGCCCGCCCGCTTCTCGGCCGCCTGGCGCAGCGCCTCCGACAGCGGCGTCTCGGCTGCGACGGGGATCGCCCGGCGGGCCAGGGCGCGGGCGTTGACCTGAGGGATCCTGGCGCGGATGCGGGCCACGCTGAGCGACTGGCTGGCGCCGATCCAGATGAACGAGGCCAGCACCATCGGCCAGAGCAGGTCGCGGACGTCCACCTCCTGGCCGCTCATCATCGCCATGGCGAACGGCGAGACGATCAGCAGCACGGCGAGCGCCCTGCCGCCCCAGGCGGCGGCGACCGTGCCGGTGCCGGGACGGCTGGTGAGCTTCCACACGCCGGCGCGCAGCATCCGGCCGCCGTCGAGGGGCAGGCCGGGCAGCAGGTTGAAGACGCCGACGATGAGGTTGGCCACCCACAGCTGCCAGACGAGCACCTGGGGGATGCCGCCGCCGTTGACCAGGTAGACGTCGGCGGCCAGGCCCACCCCCGCCAGGCCGAGCGAGAGGGCCGGTCCAGCGGCGGCGACCATGAACTCCTTGCCGGGCGTGGGCGGCTCCTTCTCGATCTCCGACACGCCGCCGAGGAGGTAGAGGGTGATGCGGCGGACCGGCAGCCCGTACGCCCTGGCGAGCACGCTGTGCGCGAGCTCGTGCAGCAGCACGGAGATGTAGAGCAGGACGGCGAACACGAACGCCACCCCGTAGGCCGCGGTCGAGCCGAGCTCGGGCAGCATGGCCCGCACCTGGTCGCCGAACCACCACGTGATGAAGGCGGCGACGATGAACCACGTCCACGAGACGTAGACCGGGATGCCGAACGGCTTTCCCATCCGAAGGCCGGAGAACTCCTGCCGCGGGCTCTGCTCGCTCACCGCACTCCTCGACGTGTGTCACATGATGGCGCACATGATGGCGCTGCCTCGATGCTACGCGCCCGATCTCGCGATCCCGATCCCCATCCCGCGAGGCCTGTTCTGTTGGCGCCTATTCTGTCGGCGTCTTGACCTAGAGTGCGGTGCATGACGTCGACCGAGCCGGTGATCATCGGAGCTCTCTCCCCGTCCCGGGCGGGCGACTACATGACCTGCCCGCTGCTCTACCGGTTCCGGGTGATCGACCAGTTGCCGGAGCGGCCGTCCCAGGCGGCGGTGCGCGGCACGGTGGTCCACGCGGTGCTGGAGCGGCTCTACGACCTACCGGCGCCCAGGCGTTCGGTGCGGGCGGCGCTGGAGTTGCTGGAGCCGCAGTGGGAGCGGCTGCTGGCAGAGGAGCCGCTCTACGCGGAGATGTTCGCCGACGACGCCGAGCGGGCCGAGTGGCTGGCGCAGGCGCGGGCCATGCTCGAACGCTACTTCACGCTCGAGGATCCGACCCGGCTGGAGCCCGCCGAGCGGGAGCTCTACGTCGAGGCGGTGCTCGACGGCGGGCTGATGCTCCGGGGCTACGTCGACCGGCTCGACGTGGCGCCGACCGGCGAGGTGCGGGTCGTCGACTACAAGACGGGCAGCGCGCCCGGCCCCGACTTCGAGGCCAAGGCGCTGTTCCAGATGAAGTTCTACGCGCTGGTGCTGTGGCGGCTGCGCGGCCGGGTGCCGAGGTTACTTCAGCTCGTCTACCTGGGCGGCGGCGGCGAGGTGCTGCGCTACGCGCCGGACGAGGCCGACCTGCGGGCCACCGAGCGCAAGGTGCGGGCGCTGTGGGAGGCCATCGAGCGGTCGCTGCGGTCGGGCGAGTGGCGGGCCCGCCGCAGCCGGCTGTGCGACTGGTGCGACCACCAGGCGCTGTGCCCGGAGTTCGGCGGCACCCCCCCACCCGTCCCCGACCGCCAGCCGGGCGACACCCAGCGCACCACCCGCCGCGCCGCCACCGACGAGCTCTGACCCGATCCCCTTTTTCTTGTTTTTTACGGCAGAGCACGGGAGGGCCCAGGCGCCGCACGTGGCCGGGCCCCGTCCAGGGGAACGCTCCTCCGGTGGAGGTGGCGGGCCGCCGTGACGTGCGCCTCGCGGGCCCCGGCCGTGGAAACCTACCGGGCGGCCTCCATGCCCCGCCGGCCGTTCACCCTTCCCGCCCACGCGAGCGCTCCCCCCGGCCGCCACTCCTCGCAGGCCCGCGCCCCTCGCAGGTCCGCGCCCGAGGCCCG
>NZ_QNFZ01000667.1 GCF_003313395.1 Nonomuraea lactucae
ACGCCGTCGAGCTCGGCCAGGTGGTCGCCGGCGTGCTGGACGGTCTCGCCGGGCCGGCCGCGCTCGACGCCTGGGCCGCGCGGCGGCGGTCCGTGGTGCTCGACCGGGTGATCCCGCGCAGCGAGGCGCGCGTCGCCGGCGTGCAGGACCGGGACACCTCCCGGCTGGCCGCGGCGATGGCGGGGTTGCGCGCCATCGCCGACGACCCAGGGGCCACCCGCGTCTACCTGGCGCAGGCCTCGATGCTCGACACCGTCCCCCATCCGGTAAGGAACAGCTGACATGCGGATCTGGTTCCAGAAGCACACCGTCGAGGGCCGTTCGCCACTTCTGGACAAGCTGTACGCCGAGCACCTGGCCGTGGTCGCCTCCCCGAGCACGACCGTGGAGATCCACACCCTGCCCCCGGAGACGTACGGCACGGCGCTGCCCGAGCACCTGGTCGGCTACGGGGAGATCGGGCTGCTGTTCGGCCACTACTTCACGCAGACGGCCGTGCTGGCCGAGCGCGACGGCTGCGACGCCTGGATCAGCGGCGCCGGCCAGGACCCCGGCCTGGCGGCGGCCCGCACGCGCGTCTCGCTCCCCGTGGTCGGGTACGGCGACGCCGTCTGGCAGGCGGCGCGGATGGAGCGGCACCGGCTGGGCGTGCTCGGCTTCATCCCCCACCTGACCGAGCCCATCACCGACAACATCCGTGCCGCCGGGGCCGACCTCGCCTCCTACCAGGTCGTCGAGGACGGCGCGGCGGTCGTCGAGCGGGCGCTGGAGGGCGACTTCCAGCCGTTCGTCGACGCCTACACCGAGGCCGCGGCGCGGGCGGCCAGGGCAGGGGCGCAGTGGCTGGTGCCCGCCGAGGGCATCCCGAACGTGATCCTGGTCCACCTGCGCGTCCACGAGCTGCACGGCCTCCCGGTGATCGACCCGGGCGGGCTGGCGATCAAAACGGCCGAGCACCTGTGCGAGCTGCGCGCGCTGAACATCACGGCGCGCAGCACGGCCGGCTACTGGCTGCGGCGTCCCCCCGCCGCCGCCGTCGAACATGCCGAGCGCGTCCTGCTCGGCAAGGTGATCGGAGGCTGAGCCGTGAGTTACCCCGCAGAACGTCCCCGGCGCCTCCGGCGCACATCCGCGCTCCGCGGCCTGGTCGCCGAGACCAGGCTGCACCCGGCCGACCTGATCCAGCCGCTGTTCGTGCGCGAGGGCATCGACGAGCCCCGGCCGATCGCCTGCATGCCGGGCCAGGTACAGCACACCCGCGACAGCGTGCGCAAGGCCGCCGCGGCGGCCGTCCGAGCCGGGGTCGGGGGGTTGCTGATCTTCGGCATCCCGGCGGCCAAGGACCGCGACGGGCACGGCGCGTGGGATCCGAACGGCATCACCCAGCGGGCCATCGCCGACGTGGCCGCCGAGGTGGGCGACGCCACCGTGGTGATCAGCGACATCAACCTGGACGAGTACACCGAGCACGGGCACGTCGGCGTCCTCGGCCCCGACGGCGACGTGGACAACGACGCCACCCTCCGCGCCTACGCCCGCGTCGCCGAGGCGCAGGCGGCGGCGGGAGCCCACGTGGTCGCGCCGAGCGGGATGATGGACGGCCAGGTCGGCGCCATCCGCCGCGCGCTGGACGCGGCGGGCCACCACCGCGTGCCGATCATGGCCTACGCCGCCAAGTACGACTCCGCCTTCTACGGCCCGTTCCGCGACGCGGTCGAGTCGCGGCTGATCGGCACCCGTTCGACGCATCAGCAGGACCCCGCGAACCTGCGCGAGTCGCTGCGCGAGGTGCTGCTGGACGTGGAGGAGGGCGCCGACATGGTGATGGTCAAACCGGCGGGGCTCTACCTGGACGTGGTGCGCCGGGTCGCCGACACGGTGCACGTGCCGGTGGTCGCGTACCAGGTCTCGGGCGAGTACGCGGCGATCGAGGCGGCGGCCGAGAACGGCTGGATCATGCGCGACCGCGCCATCGTCGAGAGCCTCGTCGCGATCCGCCGGGCGGGGGCGGGCAGCGTGGTGACGTACTGGGCGACGGAGGTCGCCGAGCAGTTGCCGCGCTGAGACCGGAGCACCTGAGGAACACAGGGAGGAGATGCGACTCGGATGTGGCGAACCCTGTCGGAGGACGCCCGCGAGGCCACCCGCGAGCTGTGCGACGGCTACGGTCCCCACCTCTACGACTACTGCCGGACGGAGCTCTCCTCGAGCGACGCCGAGCTGGCCGTGGCGGGGGCACTGCTGTCGGCGCACACCCGAGCCGACCGAGTCGACCAGAGCTCCCTGCTGCGGCCCTGGCTCTACGCGCTGGCCCGCGCGCACCGCACGTACCTGTCCACCCCCACCAGCGTCGGTTCGTGGTCGCGGCCCGGCAGGATGTCCGACCTGCTGCCCGAGGCCCTGCGCGCGCTGGACCCGCCGCACAGGGAGCTGCTCGACCTGTCCGTACGGCACGGCCTGACCAACTCGGAGATCGCCGTGATCTTCGATGTGCGGGCCGACGAGGTCGAGACCATCGTCCTGGAGGCGGCCGACGGGCTGGAGGAGTGGTTCGCCGCGGTCATCGCCGCCAGGACCCGCTACGGGTGCGCGGCGCTGGAGTCACGAGTGACGGACTGGAGCTCCACGCCGGGGCGGCGTACCCGCGCGCGGATCAGCCGCCACATCTCGCACTGCGACGCCTGCCGGCGTGCGCCGCGCACCATGGTGGCGGACACGCTTCTGCGGCAGATGCCCATCGCGCCCGCGCCCGGCACGCTCTACGAGCAGCTGGCCTGGGCGCTGCCCCTGCAGGGCGAGGATGGGCTGTGGCGGGACGACGGGTTCCCCGTGCAGGCGCACGGGCTGGCGGAGCCCGCGCCACCGCCGATCTCCCCGGTCCCCGGCCCCACGACGGGGACCAGGGAAAGCTCCGGGCCGGTGGCGGGCGCGGCCGCCGCCGGCCCGGAG
>NZ_QNFZ01000669.1 GCF_003313395.1 Nonomuraea lactucae
CGCGCCGGAGCCGCCGGCGGCCCTGCCCGCCGAGGCGGCGGGCAGGGAGCGCGTCATCTCAGCGGCATAGCGGCCCCGCCCGGCCTCCACTCCGTCCGCTTTGAGCTGGCATTGAGCTGACTCGGGTAGACCTTTGAGCATGGACCGACCGGCCAGGGTGCTCGTCGTCGACGACGAGCCGAACATCCGCGCCCTGCTCTCGCAGACTCTGCGACTGGTCTCGTTCGAGGTCAGGACCGCGGAGACCGGCGCCGAAGCGGTGTCGGCCGCCAGGGAGTTCGAGCCCGACATCGTGGTGCTCGACGTGATGCTCGAGGACATCGACGGCTTCGAGGTGGCCCGGCGGCTCGGCGAGCGCATCCCGGTGCTCTTCCTCACCGCCCGCGACAGGGTGGAGGACCGCGTCCAGGGCCTCACCCTGGGCGCCGACGACTACGTGGCCAAGCCCTTCAGCCTGGAGGAGGTGGTGCTGCGCATCAGGGCCATCCTGCGGCGCAGCCGTACCCGGCCGCGGCCCGACACCGTGCTGCGCTACGCCGACGTCGAGCTCGACGTCGAGGCGCACGAGGTGCGGCGGGCGGGCGTGCGCGTCGACCTGTCGCCCACCGAGTTCAACCTGCTCGCCTACCTCCTCACCAACGCCGGCCGGGTGGTCAGCAAGGTGCAGATCCTCGACAGCGTCTGGCGCTACGACTTCGACGGCGACTCCAGCATCGTCGAGTCGTACGTCTACTACCTGCGCAAGAAGATCGACAGATGGGAGCCGCAGCTCATCCACACCGTGCGCGGCGTCGGCTACACGCTCAGGACGCCCCGGTGAGCCCCGCCCGCTGGACGCTGCGCGCGCGGCTCGTCATGGCCATGCTCGCGCTCACCACGGTCGCGCTCGTGCTGTGCAACGTGATCGGCATCGCCCTGCTCAGCGACAGCCTCCTCAAACGGGTGGACGAGCAGCTCAACGGGCTGGGCAGCGTCGGTTTCAAGATGAACGTGACGCCTGCGCCCCCGCTGCCCCTCGACTTCATGCCACTGAACGCGGTGATCACCAAGCGGGTCGCCTCCGTGGCCAGGATCTACGTGTACGCGCCCGGCGGCGCGCTCGTCAGCACGGTGCCCGACGCCTCGCAGCCCGGCCCCGACCTCGGTGACATCCACGCCGACATCCGCAGCCGCATCCCCGGCGTGGCGGAGAACGGCGTACGCGTCGCCGTGGAGAATGGCGTACGCGTGGCCGTGCGGTCGAGCGAGCCCTACACCGTGCCGGGCACCGAGGGCCCGTCATGGCGGGTCAAAGCCGTCGCCACGAGCGACGGCGGCACCGTGGTCGTCGCGCAGTCGCTCGCCGAGGTCGAACAGACCCGAACGTCCCTCACCGCCATCGCCCTCGCCGTCAGCGCCCTCGTCCTGCTGCTGCTCGGCCTGGTCGCCGACGCCGTCGTACGGCTCGGCCTGCGCCCGCTGACCAGAATGGAGCGAACGGCCGGCAAGATCGCCCGGGGAGACTTCGCCAGGCGGGTGCCCGCGCCCGACCCGCACACCGAGGCCGGGCGGCTCGGCCGGGCCATGAACATCATGCTCGACCGCGTCGAGTCGGAGATCGCCGCCAGGACCGACTCCGAGTCACGCATGCGCCGCTTCCTCGCCGACGCCTCCCACGAGCTGCGCACGCCGCTCACCTCCGTACGCGGCTTCGCCGAGCTGCACCGCAGGGGCGGCGGCGACACCGACGAGATGATGGGCAGGATCGAGAGCGAGGCCGCCCGCATGGGCGTGCTCGTCAACGACCTGCTCACCCTGGCCCAGCTCGACCAGGAGCGCCCCCTCGACCGCCGCCCCGTGGACCTGCTGGAGATCGCCGCCGACACGATCCGCGACGCCCGCGCCCGCCTGCCCGGCAGGCAGGTAAGGCTGGCCGGCCTCGGCGACACGCTCGTCCCCGTCTCGGTCACGGGCGACGAGGCCCGGCTCCGCCAGGTCGCCGTCAACCTGGTGGGCAACGCCCTCGCCCACACACCCGACGACGCCTCCGTCACGGTCAGGGTCGGCCGCCGCGGCGGAACCGCCGTGCTGGAAGTCACCGACACCGGCCCCGGCGTGCCGCCGGAGCACGTACCGCACATCTTCGACCGCCTCTACCGGGTCGGCCAGGGCAGGTCCAGGGCCGACGGCGGCGCCGGCCTCGGCCTGGCCATCGTCTCCGCCATCGTCCGCGCCCACGGCGGCGACGTCGAGCTCGACACGGCGCCGGGCGAGGGCGCCACCTTCCGCGTGCTCCTACCGGGCTCCGAGGCGGCTCCCAGCTCGCTCTGATCCGCGCTCGGCACCGTGGGGGCATGCGAGGAACACCCATCCGAAGAACGCTGGTCGCGACGGCCGTGCTCGCGCTCGCCGCCGCGGGGTGCGGCGCCCGGCAGAGCCCGACCGGCGTCGCCTCCGTCGCCACCGCCTCGGGCAAGCCCGCGGCGACCCCCACGGCCACCACAACGGCCAACCCCGAGGAGCAGGCCAGGAAGTTCGCCCAGTGCATGCGCGACCACGGCGTCGACATGCCCGACCCCGAGCCCGGCGCCGGCGGCGGCGTCAAGGTGAGGCTCGGTAAGCAGGGGGACGAGGCCAAGACCAAGAAGGCCTTCGAGGCGTGCAAGGAGTTCTCACCCGTCAAGCAGCGGGGGCAGATCAAGCCCGAGGACGTGGAGAAGATGCGGGCGTTCGCCGCCTGCATGCGCGAGAACGGCGTGGACATGCCCGACCCCGAACCGAACGGCGGCTTCGTCGCCGGCGGCGGCCCGCGCCGCGGCTTCAAGCCCGACGACCCCACGTTCAAGAAGGCGTTCGAGGCATGCAGGGACACGTCGCCCATGAAGGAGGCAGGGCCCAGGTGACCCAGGTCAAGGACGAGACCAGGCCGGCGGCCCGGACGCTCCCGCCGCGCCGCCGCCGCCCGCTCCGGACGGCCG
>NZ_QNFZ01000670.1 GCF_003313395.1 Nonomuraea lactucae
CGGCGGGCGCGGCGATCACGTCGAGCCGGTGGCCGGCGAAGGCGCGGGCCGTGGCGGTCACCGTACGGCCGGCGGGCACGGGGGCCGAGAACCGGGCGTCCACCACCCAGACCCGGTCCCTGGGCCGGTGCACGCGCAGATCGACCAGCGAACGCCAACGGTGCGTGGGCGTCGGCGTGGGGACGGGCGCCGGGTGCGAGGCCGGGGTGTCGAGCACGGCCACCACCACGCGGCCGGCCTCGGGCAGCAGCTTGTGCAGGGTCGCGGCCCGCCTGAGGTCGGCGGGCGTGCGGGCGAGGACGAGCACCTCCTTCGCCCGTTCGGTCACGGACGGCGGCTCCAGCAGGTCCCGGTCGAGGTCCACCCGCCGGGCCGGGCCCGCGTCCGAACGGCCGCGCAGGCTCGCCGGGTCGATCCCGGCGGCGTACACGTGCGCGTCCGGCATCTCCGCCAGCAGCTCGCGGATCATCCGGCGCTCCGCAGGTGCCTGATGAGCGCGCCGAACCGCCCCGGCTCGGGAGCGGCGGCGGGCCCGGCGGACAGCCGCTCGACCTCGGCCGAGAGCCGCTCCACCTCCGCGCGGGCCTCCTTGACCTCCTCCAGCCGCCGGGCGGCCAGCGCCCGCCACTTGGCCGCGTCCCCGGCCGGCGGCTCGGCCTCGTCCACGGGGACGATCCCGTACTCGCTCCCGCTCACCCACAGCGACCCGAACATCTCGTCCACGAGGTCGTCCGGATCGCCGTGGAAGAACGAGGCCCGGGAGAACGCCGCGGTGCGTTCGAGCCGGGCTGTCACCACCTCACCGGCCGCCGTCTCGGTGAGGGCGGCGCAGACCAGGCCGAGACCGTCGGCGTCGGCCAGCCGTACCAGCCGGTCGATCGTGTCGGCGCCCAGCGCCCACCCGGCCGGCAGCGACAGCAGGAACGGCGTGGGAGCGGCCGAGAGCGGCCCGGCCTCGGCGAAGGCGACGCGCGGCTCATGCCGGTACAGGTTGCGGACGAGCCGCGGCTCCAGCAGCGGGTCGTCGAGGCTGGACCGGCGCTCCTCCGTCAGCCCGCCCCACGGCCCGACGAGGGTGACGGCCGTGTCGGCGACGGTGCCCGCGAGGGCCGAGTCCACGGCGGCGCGCGTCTCCTCGTAGGTGGTGACCGGCACCACGACCCGCACGTACGGCACCAGCCAGCGGCGCCGCGGGTGGTTGCGCAGCCAGCGCAGGTCGGGGATGAGGTCGCCGAGGAAGGACCAGTTGTGCCGGTGGACCTCCTTCTCCCGCAGCATGACCGTGGACGGCCCGACATGCTCGGCGCGGGCCTCCGGGTCCGGGACGAACACCGCACCCGCCTGGGCCAGCCGGTAACCGAGCTCGGTGTCCTCGGCCATGTTCAGGCCGGGGTCCACGCCGCCCGCCGCGCCCAGCAGGTCGGCGCGCACGGAGGTGGAGGCGCCGGTGTGCAGCAGGTACGCGCTGGAGCCGGCGTCCTTCAGCATCCGGGTGGACTCCAGCGTTCCGCGGGTGTACTCCGACTGGACGCCTTCCTCGCCCGGGGCGCCGACGAAACGGATGTCGCTGATCACGACGGCGTGGTCGATGAGGTGGTGCCAGCGCATGTGGGCTTCGAGGTGGTCCTCGGCGAGGATCATGTCGGCGTCGAGCCAGTGGATCACGTCGCCGGTCGCGGCGAGCCTGCCGGTCTCGCGGGCCGCGCCGCGCCCCCAGCCCCCGGTCACCCGTACGACCCGCGCGCCCGGCAGGTGGATCGGCGGGTCGCTGCCGTCGTCGGCGACGACCACCTCGGTCAGCTCCGCCGGGTAGGTCTGCCGGGCCAGCCCGGCGAGCGTGCGTTCGAGCTCCTCCTGGCAGTCGCGGGCCGGGATGACCACCGAGACCGTCAGCGCGGGCCGCCACGCCCCGAGGTCCGGCGGCTCCAGCGTGCCGTAGTCGTTGTGCCTGACCGTCTGCCTGGCCGTCCGCCCGTCCGTGGGCCCGCCGTGACGCCCGGCCCCCGTCATACCCGGCCCTCGGCCAGCGCGCGGACCTCCTCGCGCAGCTCCTCCAGCTCCCGCGCGCGCGCCATGGCGTTGACCCGGTCCTCGCCGAGCGAGGCGAGGATCGCGACGAGGTCCTCGTTCCGCCGCGCGGCCGACTCCTCGACGGCCGCCGCCATGCGGTCGAGCTTCGCGTCGATCCGCCTGAGCGCTTCCGCGGTGCGGGCGAGCTCGGTCTCGTGCTTCTTGACCCGCTGGTCGATGCGCTGCGCCTTGCCGTCCACGCGGCGTACGGTCAGCAGGAGCACGGCCAGGGCGGCCAGAGCGACCAGGAAGGCTCCCGTGACCGCCGCCGCGCCCAGGGCCATCAGGCCGCCGAGCACGAGCACCGCGAGGGCTGCCACGACCAGGGCTCCGAGGATTGCGGCGGTCGCCGCCAGCCGGCGAGGCGAGAGCATCCGCTCGTACCTTTCGTAGACATGAGCTTCGTAGACATGAGCAAGGAGGACGTCAAGGTTGTTGACACCCTAATCAACACAGGTCACTACCGTGCCATAGGATCCTTAGCGAAAACTGAGAATCATGACGGTCATGACCTGCGTCGCTTTCCCTACCAAGAGGGACATGCGTACCTACGTATCAGTAAAACGGGCGTAAGGTAGGCGCCGACTGAGTCCCCCCGCCCGGTCGAGGAGCGCCACACCCATGTCCGTCACTCCCTGCGGTTTCACCCGCACGCCGGAGAAGGGGCTCGCCCGCCTGCACTGGAGCGGGACCGGTTGGGCGGTCGACGGGCAGGCCCCCGGCGTGGCCGCGCTCCGGCCGCTGCGCGGCCTGGAGATCGAGTGGCCGGACGAGGCCGTTCCCCTCGACGGGCTGATGCGCCTCGCGGCGGCGGGCGTCCCGCTCACCGCGCCGGGACCGAGCGTCCCCGCCTGGGCGCCGGGCGACCTGGCCACGCTGCTCACCGACC
>NZ_QNFZ01000673.1 GCF_003313395.1 Nonomuraea lactucae
CCCGGGACGCCGACGCGGCGGTCGAGGCCGCGCGGCAGGCGTTCCCCCGCTGGTCCGCGCTGCCCGCCCTGGGCCGGGCGCACGTCCTGCGCAGGGTCGCCGAGCTCTTCACCGAGCACGCCGAGGAGCTGGCCAGGCTGGAGACCCGCGACAACGGCCGGATCCTGCGCGACACCCTCAAGAAGGACCTGCCGGGCATGGCCCACCTCTGGCAGCTCGCCGCGGGCCAGTGCCTGGACGCGGTCAAGGGCGACACCGTCATCCTCGGCCCCGACGCGCTCGGCCTGACCCGCCGCGAGCCGTACGGCGTGGCCGTGTGCGTCATCCCGTGGAACTCCCCCATCTCCACCTTCTCGGCCAAGGCCGCGTACGCCCTCGCCGCCGGCAACACGGTGATCGTCAAGCCCGCCGAGCAGGCCTGCGTGTCGGTGCTGCGGCTGGGAGAGCTGCTGGCGGAGGTGCTCCCGCCCGGCGTGCTCAACATCGTCAGCGGCCTCGGCGAGGAGGTCGGAGACGCCCTGGTACGGCATCGCGGCGTCAACAAGATCAGCCTGACGGGTTCGACGGCCACCGCCCAGGCCATCACCCGGGCCTCGGCGGACGCGCTCAAGCCGATGACGTTCGAGCTGGGCGGCAAGTCCCCGAACATCGTCTTCCCCGACGCCGACCTCGACGCCGCCGCCCAGGGCGTGACCGTGAACTCCGTCTACACCGGCAACGCCGGGCAGGTCTGCGTGGCCGGCTCGCGCATCCTCGTGCACCGCTCGATCTGGGACGAGATGCTGGAGCGGGTGCGGCGGATCGCGGCGGGCCTGGTGCTCGACGACCCGCTCGACATGCGGACCACGATGGGCCCGATCGTCTCCCAGGGCCAGTACGAGCGGGTCACCTCCTACCTCGACGTCGCCGAGAAGGAGGGCGCCGAGCTGGTCTTCGGCGGCCGGAGGGGGGCCGAGGTGGTGCCGGGCCTGCCCGGCGGCTACTGGGTCTCCCCCACCCTCTACACGACCACGGACAACGGCCTGCGGATCTGCCAGGAAGAGATCTTCGGGCCGGTCGCGGTGGCGATCCCGTTCGAGACGGACGAGGAGGCGCTGCGGATCTCCAACGACTCGCCGTACGGGCTGGCCGCCGGCGTCTGGACGCGCGACCTGGGACGCGCCCACCGTTTCGTCCGGGACCTGCAGAGCGGCACGGTCTGGGTGAACACGTTCCGCCAGATGCCACCGGGGTTGCCGTTCGGCGGCGTGAAGGACAGCGGCTACGGGCACGACGCGGTGCTCGAATACACCCGGGAGAAGGCCGCCGTCATTCAGATCTAGTCCGGGTCCGGTTCCGGTACATTCCCCGCATGAGCGAGGGGATCATCGACGCGCCCGACGGCAGGCCCGCCCTCCCGGAGGCGGCGGCCCAGTCACGGGCCTCCGTGCTGCGCAGCCGGGCCGAGTCGTACATCGCGCTGTCCAGGTACGACGCGGCCATCGCGGATCTGACCGAGTCGATCGCGCTGGCGCCGGACAACGCGCGCGCCTGGCGGCTGCGCGGCGAGAGCCACCGCCTCATCGGACGCCACGAGGTGGCGCTGTCCGACTTCGGCGAGGCGCTCCGCCACGAGCCGGACAGCTCGTACGCCCTCGGCTCGCGCGGCCAGGCGTACGCCTCGCTCGGCCGGTACGAGGAGGCCCTGGACGACTTCGAGCACGCGCTCACGTTGTCGCCTGAGTCGCTGTGGATCCTGGAGGCGAAGGCGGACGCGCTGGCCGACCTGGACCGCATGGACGAGGCGCTCGACGAGCACGCCAAGATCATCGCCTTGAACGAGGACCTGCCGTACTCCTGGCTGGCCCGCGGCGACCTCTACCAGCGCATGCACCTGTACGCCGAGGCGGTCGACGACTATACGAAGGCGCTGGCGGCCGACCCCGGGTACGTTCGCGCGTACAGCAGGCGCGGCGAGGCGTACCGCATGGTCGACCGCTACGACGAGGCGCTGACGGACCTGAACCGGGCCATCGAGCTCGACCCCGACCACGACCGCGCGCTCGGCAGCCGGGGCGCGGTCCTCAGCGAGCTGGGCGACAACGAGGCGGCCCTGAGAGACCTCGACCGGGCCATCGAGCTGGACCCCGAGTACGTCTGGGCCTTCCGGGTACGCGGCGAGATCCTGCAGGAGACGGAGCGCCACGAGGAAGCGGTGGCCGACTTCACCCGCGCCCTGGAACTCGAGTCCAGCGACTCCCAGTGAGGATTCTCACCCTCCAGGTGAGAATTTCTCCTTCCGGGTGCAAGAGAAGTCATCCCCACAACGGCCCTCTTGGAGCCTCAGGGGTTACGTTCCATGCACAAGTCACGATTCTGGCCGCACGGCCGGTGAGCCCGAGCGTTCCCACGGTCGGAGGGGGCCGACCGTGCGGCCGGAAGCTCATGCGGTGCGGCGCTCGCCGTGGCGGGATCTTCCGCCAGATCAGCCGAAAAACAAGGATTCCCTTGGAGAGCTGAAATCGGTGATCGTCTTCGCGGACTTCTTGATTGACAGCCAGTCAACTCTTGAGAGGTCTGATGAAGCGGAATGTCTCCTTAGCCGTGACAGTGGCCATAACGGCCCTGAGCGGCGTGGCAGTGCCCGCCACCGCGCAGGCGGACCCGGCCGCCGGACCGACTCCTGGCGCACCTGCACCCCAGGCCCGGACCACGGCCCCGGAGGGCGGCGCGTCCGGGCAGGTCACACTGGTGACGGGCGACCGGGTGATCGTGTCCGCGGCACCGGGCAAGCCGCGGGCCGTGCGGATCGAGCGAGGTCCCGGGCGCGAGAAGACGGCCTTTTACACCGAGAACCGTAACGGCCACCTGCACGTCCTGCCCTCGGATGCGGCGACCTTGGTGGCGCAGGACTTGGTCGATTCCAGGCTCTTCGATGTCACCCAGCTCATCGCGTGGCACTACGACGACGCCCACCGCGCCGACATCCCGGTCATCACC
>NZ_QNFZ01000672.1 GCF_003313395.1 Nonomuraea lactucae
CGTACTCGACCAGCCGCGCGGCGGCCCGCGCGGCCAGTCCGGCGGCGGCGGCCACCAGCAGCACGAGGGAGACGAGGATGACCACGGTCGGGCCGTCGGCACGCGCCGAGGCCACGCTCCGCCGGGTCTGCGCGATCAGCAGCGGCAGGTCGAGCGCGTGGCCGTGGCCGAGCGCCCACGCGCACCAGGCCGCTCCCGCGAACAGCAGGCCCGGCAGCACGAGCAGGCCGAGCCAGCGCTCGGCGAGCTTCTTGCCGATCTCGGTGAGGAAGCCGTCCACCGGCTCACCGTTCGGCGAACCGCATGGGGCGGGCATACAGGTCGCAGACGGGCGGCCTGTCCCGGCTGTCGCGGCCGGAACGCCGGTCGCACCAGCCGTTCGGGCAGACGTAGTCGCCGACCAGGGGCCTGGCGTCCATCCCGGCCAGCAGGTACGGCTCGCGGGGCCGTGCGCCCCGGTGCGCGTCCTGCTCCCCGTCGAGCAGGCCGGGATCGAGCAGGGCGACGGCGTCGAGCGCCACGCCGCTCCGCTTGACCATCCCGACCGCCTGGTCGAGCGCGGCAGTCCACCGCCCGTCGACCGCCGCGCGGCGCAACTCCGGCAGCTCGGCGCAGAGCCACGACCGGGCTTCGTACTCGTCCACCTGACCCCCTGCGGTCGACCTCCAACTGTGTGTCGTCATTCTCCACTCACGACCGCGTTTCCCGCCCTATGGTGAGCGAAAACGAGCACGGACGGAGACGTTGCGTGACGGAGAGCGATCTTTCCCGGCTGGCGGCGGAGCTCGTCGAGCGGTTCGACCGCGAGGACTCGGCCCAGGCGCTCGACGAGGCGCTCCGGCTCTATGACCGGCTCCACGCGCGTACGGCGGGCGGCTCCGTTCAGCGGGCCGTCCTGGCGGCGCACGGGGCCGCGCTGCTGAGGCGCTTTCGCAGGTTCGGCGGCATCGCCGACGTGCACACGGCCGTCGGCCTGCACCGCCGCGCCCTCGACGCCACCCCGCCCGGTGCCGAGGATCGGGTGGAGCGGCTGACCGGCCTGGGCGAGGCGCTCGCCGCCCGGGCGGACTCCACCGGCGACCTCGACGACAGGGACGCGGCCATCGCCCTTTTCAGGCAGGCCGGTCCGGGCGACGCCGAGGCGCTGTCCCAGCTCGGCCTGTCGCTCGCGCAGCAACTCATGGCCGGGCGGACGGACATCGACCCCGCCGAGGCGCTCATGGCCTGCTCCGCGGCCCTGGATCTGGTCCCCGCCGACGATCCCGCGCTGGTGAGGCTGGTGGTGCGCCAGTCCCTGGCCACGCTGGTGTACGCCCAGGTCACCGCTGACCCGTCGCCGGTCGATGCCCGGCTGGCGGACCTGCGCGCCCTCCTCACCGGCGCCGCGGCGGAGGGCCGGCACCGCACGCAGGCCAGCCTCGCCCTGATGCTGCTGCTCGGCACGCGCCACGCGCTCGATCAGGCCGCCCCACGCCCGCACGATCAGGCCGCCGCCCACCCGCACGATCCGGCCGCCGCACCCCCACACCATCCGGCCGCCGCACCCCCACACCATCCGGGCACCTCGTACCTCGACGAGACGATCGAGGTGGCGACCCGCCTGTTCGACATGCTCCCGCCGGACCACCCCGCGCTCGCGGTCGTCAGGCTTCAGCGGGGCGCGCTCCTCGTCGAAAGGTTCGACCGGGACGGCGAGCCGGGCGATCTGGACAGAGCCATCACGGAGCTGCGGAGCATCGTCACGGGCACGTCCGGTGACACCGCGCAGCGGTCGTCGGCGCGGACGACCCTGCGCCGTGCCCTCGGCCTGCGCGCCCTGCGCACGAGCGGCGTCGCCGACCTCGACGAGCTGATCGCCGACTACAGCGACGCTCTGGCGGCCGACCCGCGCGACGAGGAAGCGCGCGAGGGCCTCGACATGGCCAGGCTCATGCGCTTCACCGTCAGCGGCGACCCCGCCTTCCTGCCGTCGGGGCAGGAAGCGGCGGACGGGCAGGCGGGCCGGCTGGCGGCCATGGCCGGCGGGCTGAGGTCGGGGGCGGGAGAGGCCTGGACGCCGGCCGCGATCTCGGCGGCCGAGCACCGCCTCTCCAGCGCGACGACGCCCGACGAGCGCGACCTGGCGGCGGCCGAGCTGGCGGCTCTGCTCACCCTCCGGGCGCACAGCTCGGGCGACATCGGCGACGCCGACCGGGCCATCGGGCTGTACGCCGAGTTGCTGCCGCACGCCGAGCCCGGCTCCGCCGCCCTGGGCACGACGCACGCCGCGCTTCTGCAGTTGCACCTGCTCCGCAACACACTGAGCGGGCGGCGGGCCGATCTGGACGCCGCGATCGGCCACGGGCGGCAGGCGGTCGGGTCCGGCCGGAACGGCGCGCCGCACCTCGCCAACTCCCTGTCCTTCCTGGGGATCGCGCTGCACCGCAAGCACGGGCTGACGTCGGATCCGGCTGATCTGGAGTCGTCGATCGAGGCGCACCGCGCGGCCGTCGCCGCCGCGCCACCGCTGTCGCCCGCCCGGCACATCTTCGGCTCCGGGTTGAGCGAGGCGCTCCAGACCAGGTTCGCCCGGTACGGCGATCCCGCCGACAGCCGCGAGGCCGTCTCCTTGGCACGCCAGGCCATCCCGGCGGTTCCGGCGGGTTGGCCTGACAGGGCGCTGTTCACCGCCCGCCTCGCCCACGCCCGGCTCGGTGAGTTCCTGCTCAGCGGTGACACGCGGGCCGTTGACGAGGCCGTTGACGGCTTCCGCCAGGCCGAGGCGGGCTACCCGCCGGACAGCTCCGGCCTGGCGGACGCCCTGATGGGACTCGCCGACGCGTTGAAGTTCAGGTTCGAGCGCACCGGTGACCTCGCCGACCTGGACGAGTCCATCAGGAAGGCGCGTGCGGCGGCCGCCATGCCGGGCTCCCCCGGGCGCGGTGGAGCCTGGGCCGCCGCGTCCGACGCGCTGAGGATGCGCGCGGAGCGGACCGGGCGCGCC
>NZ_QNFZ01000674.1 GCF_003313395.1 Nonomuraea lactucae
GCCACGGCGTCCCCGCCGGCGGGGCCGCGGCCGTCGCGGGGGCGGGCGAGGTCGAGACGCTCCCTCGCGAGGGCGGCGGCCACGTCCTCGGCAACGGGCTGCTCCGGGTGGAGATCGACGAGCGCGGCCTGGTCGTCTCGGTGTACGACCTCCACGCCGAGCGCGAGACGGTCGCCCCCGGCCAGGCGGCCAACCTGCTGCAGCTCCACCCTGACTTCCCGAACACGTGGGACGCCTGGGACGTCGACGAGTTCTACCGCAACACGGTCACCGACCTGGTGGACGCCGACGAGGTGGCGCCAGGGGACGAGCCCGGCTCGGTCCGCGTCGTCCGTTCCTTCGGCCGTTCCAGGGTCACCCAGGTGCTGCTCCTCCCGCCCGGCGCCAAGCGGCTCGACATCCGCACCGAGGTCGACTGGCACGAGACGGAGAAGTTCCTCAAGCTGGCGTTCCCGCTCGACCTGCACGCCGACCGCTACGCCTCCGAGAGCCAGTACGGCCACGTCTACCGCGCCACCCACACCAACACCAGCTGGGAGGCCGCCAAGTTCGAAGCCTGCAACCACCGGTTCATCCACCTGGAGGAGCCCGGCTGGGGGGTCGCCCTGGTCAACGACTCGACCTACGGCCACGATGTGACCCGCACGGTCCGCGAGTCCGGCTCCGGCACGACCACGACCGTCCGGGCCTCCCTGCTGCGCGCCCCGCGCTTCCCCGACCCCGAGACCGACCAGGGCGCGCACCGCTTCCGCCACGCGCTGGTGCCGGGTGCCTCGATCGGCGACGCGGTCCGCGAGGGCTACTTCATCAACCTCCCGGAACGCCGCGTCCCCGGCGGCGGCGCCCCCGTGGAGCCGCTGGTGAGCGTCGACGACGACGCGGTCGTGGTGACGGCGGTCAAGCTGGCGGACGACGAGAGCGGCGACGTGGTGGTGCGGTTCCACGAGTCACGCGGGGGCCGGGCCAGGGCCCGCCTCACCGCGGGCTTCCCGCTCGCCGGAGTCACACCGGCCGACCTGCTGGAACGCCCCCTCCCGGACGCCCCCCGCTGGTCGCGCCAGGGCGACACGGTGTCGCTCGCGCTCCGCCCGTTCGAACTGGTCACCCTCCGCCTCCACCGCGCCTGACGGCCCGGGGCGCCTGACGGTCCGGGCCTGAGCCGCCGATCTCCGCCGGTCGCGGAAACCCGCCGCACGGCAGCGGCCGCCCCTCCTGGGGGCGGCCGAGGATCTCGGTGGTCGCGCGCGAAGACGTCTCACTCCTGTCCGCGACAGAGAGTGCGCTTCTCTGTAAATCGAGGGCCTGTGTGCGCAGGTCACCTTCATGACATCGTGAGCAGTCTTCGGGCAGTAAATGGTCTTCTGGGTGAACAGTTCGACCTGTATAACTGGAGGGTAAACACCCGGTCTAGTAAAGGAGAACAATGAAAAATAGGCGAGGAACAGGGGTTCTGATCGCCGCTCTCACCCTGGCCGTCGTTTCGGCAGGTTCCGTCAATAGCGCCAGCGCCGCCGTCATGGACAAGTCGGACTGCCCTGACGGTTATTTCTGCTTCTGGGGCGACTCGGAATTCCGTGGAAGGTGGTTCGCCGCCCGGGTCCCTATACCCAACGTCGGCATCGCTCATAACGATCAGGCAAGCTCTTATTGGAACAGAACTGGCCAAACGTGGTGTCTGTATATTCACGAGAACTATCGGGACAGAATGGACACAGTGCCCCCTGGTAAGGAGAAAAACTACATGATAGGCGCGAACGACGATCTCACCTCCCTGAAACCGTGCTAACCACGGGAGCTGGGGCATCGATCGGCACCGTCTCACACTTTCCGGCTTAACTGGATAATCGGTTCCGAAGGGGTGGAGATCGGCTGATCTCTGCCCCTGATCTGGCACCCGAACGACCCCGGAGCGGTCTTCAGGCCCAGCCGCGCCGGTAGCGCTGGCGGTGCCTCCGAACTGGGAACAGGCCTTTAGTCGCGCAGGCCCGCGAACAGGTCGTCCTCATGGTCCGGCGCGGCGACCCGGCTGAGCACGCGGGTGAACGCCTCGCTCGAGAACGCCTGCCGCTGCGCCGCGTCCGGCATGCGCAGCAGGAAGATGTTCTCCCCCTGGCTCTCGTGCGCCCGCAGGGCCTTGAGCTTGCGTTCGACATAGGGGGCGACGTCGACCAGGGTGGTCACCAGCTCGTCGGGCGTGCCGAAGTCGTCGGACGGCCGGAAGTCGCCGAGGTCGACCCCGTTCTCCAGCATGAGGTCGAACAACCGCTTGATCGCCGAGCGGGGGATGGCCGTGTGGTAGAGCTTGGCCGGAACGCCGGTCGCCTCGACGGCCGCCACCGTGATGCGGTGGGCCTGGACGTGGTCGGGGTGACCGTAGCCGCTGCCGCCGGTCTCGTCGTAGGTGACGACGACGTCCGGCCGGTAGCGCTCGATCAGCTCGCCGAGCCGTCCGGCGGCGGCCTCCACCGGAACGTTGGCGAACGCGTCGGGATGGTGGTTGGTCTCCCAGCCGTCCATGCCGGAGTCGCGGTAGCCGAGCAGCTCCAGGTGGTCGATGCCGAGGATCTGCACCGACTCGCGCAGCTCGGCCAGCCGCCGCTCCGCCACGGCCGCGTCGTCGTGGCCCTGGTCGCCGGGCTTGACCCCGTCCGGGCCGTCGCCCTGCTCGCCGTTGGTGCAGGTGACCAGCACGGTGCGGACGCCCTCGTCGGTGTAGCGGGCGAGGACTCCGCCGGTGCTCAGGCACTCGTCGTCGGGGTGGGCGTGCACGGCCATGAGGGTGAGTTGCCGGTCCATGGTTGGCAACCCTACTCGGCGGCACCGACAGGCGCGGTGGCAGAGCCCACCGCCCCGGCCCCCGCCCCGGGTGGCCGGGCTCCCGTCCCAGCCCCCGCACCGGCAGTCGTCCCGGCCCCCGCACCGGCAGTCGTCCCGGTGCCCGTCCCAGCCTCGCGACCGGTATCGCACGCGCGGCGGCCCAGGC
>NZ_QNFZ01000671.1 GCF_003313395.1 Nonomuraea lactucae
AGCACCAGCGCGGCCCCCAGGGCGGCGAGCAGGGCGGGGGTGGCGGGGCGCGGGCAGAGGCGCGGCCAGAGCCGCTCGGCGATCGACTCGCCTTCCGGCTCGCCCAGCGGGGGCAGGGCGTCCACCAGGCCCGCGACGAGACGGCGGCCGGTGGCGGCCACCGAGCCAGGGTCGAGGTGGTGGCGCAGCGTGTCGGACGCGCCGAGGACCGTGGTGATCACCTGGAGCCGGTCCAGCGGGAGGAGGCCGGCGGGCAGGCCGCGCTGGGCGGCGACGGCGGCCCGCAGGGCGTCGGGGTCGCTCTCCCAGGGCGTCCCCGGCGACCCGGGTGCACGGCTCCCCGTCCACAGCCACTCGGCGACGGCCTCGAACGCGGCCGTGCGCGCGAGGACGAGGGCGTCGCGGCCCCGGTAGTGCGGGCGGTCGGGGCCGAGGGCGGTGACGGCCGACTCGATGACCAGCTCCGGTGGCTGGCCGCGTGGCCGCCCCCGCCGGGCCAGCCGCTCGATCTCGGCCGCGTCGAAAAGGCTGCGCCTCCCGTCGTCACCGCGGCGCCGCGCGAGGAGGCCCCTGCTCACGTAGGCGTACAGCGTGGCGGGCTTCACGCCCAGCCGCTCCGCCGCCGCGGCGGCGTCGATCCACTCCACGCCGCGCCTCCCTGCGAATGTTGATGAAAATCAATATTGATACACATTGAACGAGCGTGTCAACGTGGACGTATGCCCCGAGTTCACTTCCTCGACGTGACGAACCGCGACGGCGCGCAGACCGCGCGAACCGGCCTGTCGAAGTTCGGCAAGACCATGGTCAACCTCTATCTGGCCCGGCTCGGCGTGGCGCAGTCCGAGATCGGCTTTCCCTTCCTGTTCCACGAGGTCCCGTACGTCAGGGCGCAGGTCGCTCTGGCCGAGGCGGGGGCGTTCGGCGGGCTGAGGCTGTCCGGGTGGTGCCGCGGGGTGCCGCAGGACGTGGAGAGGGCGGCGCCGCTCGGCCTGCGGCACTACAACCTGTCGATCTCCACGTCCGACTACATGATCCAGAACAAGTTCCGGGGCCGCCTCGACCGTGACGCGATCGTCCGGGAGATGTCGGCCGCGGTCAGGACCGCCAAGGCCGCCGGCGCCGAGACGGTGGGCGTGAACGCCGAGGACGGGTCGCGCACGGATGACGGGTTCCTGGTGGAGTTCGCGCTGGCGGCCAAGGAGGCGGGCGCCGACCGGGTCCGCTACTGCGACACCATCGGCGGCGACACCCCCGACCGGATCCGCGAGCGGTTCGCCAAGCTGGCCTCCGCCACCGCGATGCCGGTCGAGACCCACTGCCACAACGACCTCGGCCTGGCCGTGGCCAACTCCGTGTCCGGCGCGCTCGGCGACCTGGAGGCCGGCCAGGACGCCTGGGTCAACACGTGCGTGAACGGCATCGGCGAGCGTTCCGGCAACGCCGACCTGCTCTCCACGATCCTCGCGTTCCGGCACGGCTTCGGGCTGGACGTGGAGATCGGTGACGCTCTCGACCTGTCGTGGGCGCGCCGGTTCGGGCTCTGGGCGGCCTACGCGTTCGGGCAGCCGCTGCCGTACAACCAGGTGGGGGTCGGGCGCAACGCGTTCGCGCACGAGAGCGGCATCCACGCCGACGGCGCGCTGAAGGACCACGGCAACTACGAGCTGTACGACGAGACGACGCTCGGGCCGTTCCCGGACGACTGGCACGCGCGCGACGGCCGCGTGGTGCTGACCGGCGAGTACGGCGGCAAGGCGGGGTTCCGGCACGTCATGGAGGGGCTGGGCGTCGAGGTGCGGGAGGAGGAGCTCGCGTTCAGGGTGGTCCAGCTCTGCAACGCGATGACCGGCCGCCCGCTCACCGACGACGAGCTGCGCCTGATCGCCGCGTATCCGCGCGAGCTGTCACTGCTGTTCCCCGGCTACGAGAGCATCCGAACGATGTGCTCGTAGGCGTCCTCTCGCCGGCCTGGGCCGCGAGAACGGCATAGTTCAGTCTTGTCCGTGCCGACGCTGTATGCGCGAAGGCCCTCCTGGTCGGCCTGCCAGATCGACCGGCCGCCGCGGTGATCCGCCCGGCGGCCCGCCGCGAGGCCTCGCGCGTTCACAGGCGGCCGGAGCCCGTCTCCGGCAGGGCGAGCAGGCAGAGCAGGCTCAGCACGGCCATCGCCGCGACGTAGCCGCCGACGGCCGTCACGCCCGCGCCCCCCGCCTGCAGGCCCGTGGCGACCAGCGGCGGCACCGCGCCGCCCAGGACCCCGCCGAGGCTGTAGGCGACGGACGCGCCGCTGTAGCGGAACTCGGTGCTGAACAGCTCCGGCAGGTACGCGCCCATCGGCCCGAAGACCAGCCCCATCAGGCCGAGGGCCCCGGCCAGGGCCAGCCCGGCGAGGGCGAGCGACCCCGTCTCCATCAGCGGGAACATCACCGGCCCCCACCCGGCCGCCGCGGCGGTGCCGGCGAGGAGGACGCGGCGGCGGCCGAGGCGGTCCGAGGCGGACGCCGACACGGCGGTGCACACCGCCATCACGACCACGCCGCCCATGGTGAGGGCCAGCATGGTGGTCCGCGGGACGCCCAGAGTCGCCGTGCCGTACGCCAGGCAGTAGGTGGTGGCGGTGTAGAAGAGCGTGTACGCGATCGTCACCGCACCCGCGCCGAGCAGCACGCGCCGCCACTGGTGCCGGAGCAGCCCGGCGAGCGGGACCCGGGCGATCCGGCGTTCGTCGATGGCGGCCCGGAAGGCCGGGGTCTCGGAGATCCTCAGCCGGACGTACAGGCCGACCGCCACGAGCGGGAGGCTGGCCAGGAACGGCAGCCGCCAGCCCCACGCCCTGAACTCCTCGTCGGACAGCGTCCGGCCGAGGACGAGGAAGAACCCGTTCGCGGTCAGGAACCCGGCGGCCGGGCCGAGCTGCGGGAACATCGCGTACAGCCCGCGCCGGCCCGGCGGCGCGTGCTCGGCGGCCAGCAGCGCCGCGCCGCCCC
>NZ_QNFZ01000675.1 GCF_003313395.1 Nonomuraea lactucae
CGCCACGCGGGCCGGGGCCGCCTCGGTGCTCACCCGGCTCGGCGGGGAGCCGCTCGGCGAGGCCCCGGGCCTGGCGTGGGAGCACGGCCGCTTCTCGGCGCCCTACCTGCGCGACTCGCTGCTCGCCGCGGGGGCGACGGTCGAGACGCTGGAGACCGCCGGGTTCTGGTCGGGGCTGCCGCGCCTCTACGACGCGGTACGGCTGGCGCTGCACGGCGCGCTCGGGTCACCGCTGGTCATGTGCCACATCTCCCACGTGTACGAGACCGGCGCCTCGCTCTACTTCACCGTGGTGACCGCCCAGCGCGGTGATCCGGTGGAGCAGTGGGCGCGCGCCAAGGAGGCGGCCACGGCGGCGATCGTGGAGGCCGGCGGCACCGTGTCGCACCACCACGGGGTGGGGCGCGAGCACCGGGAGGCGTACGCGGCCGAGATCGGGCCCGTGGGGGTGGAAGTCCTGCGGGCGGTCAAGTCGCGGCTGGACCCGGCGGGCGTGCTCAACCCGGGCGTCCTCATCCCGTGACCCGCCGCCGGTCCGCCCGCCCCATGCCGCCCCATGCCGCCCCATGCCGCCCCATCCGCCCCATCCGCCCCATCCGACATCCGGCTCGCCATGCGTGGCTGATCAGTCGCCGGGGTCGGATCTGGCCGTGGTGTCCGCCTCCTCCCTGGCCGCCGCGGCGTCCTCGTAGCGGCGCAGCGCCCGGTAGACCTCCGACAGGCAGCCCAGGCTGATCACCAGCGCCGCTCCGCCGGCCGGGCGGGCGAGTGCCACAGCCTCCTGCGCCGCCGTCAATGCCTCGCCGGGACGCCCCCGCCTGAGCATGAGCCCGGCCGCCGCGCGCAGGGAGCGGGCGAGCAGCGGGGTGTGCGCGGGATCCACCGCGGCCAGCGCGCGGCTGCGCTCGACCGCCTCCCTGACGCTGCCCGCCGCGGCGGGGCTCCAGCGTGACCGGGACTGGGCGTACGCCAGCAGGCCCTCGACGGCGTCCACTTCCAGGGTGTCCCGCCGGGTCGTATCGTCTGATCCGTTCCGGGCCAATGGCAGCCCCTCCCACGGCCGACAACCGCTTGCTTGGGCCGTTGAGGCTACACCATCGCGAACCTTCTGTGTCGGCGGCGGCACGGAGCGTTCGGGTCCGTTCAGGGGCGTTCGGGTTCGTTCGGGTGCGTTCGGGTGCGGTCAGAGAAGATCGCCGCGAAGATATGGCTCATGGTGGAAGTCGCGGCTGAACGTGGAAAGCAGCTCTCCTCCCGGGTCTCGGAGGAGGGCGCCGGGTGGTCCTGCCAGCAGATCGGCACGTTCGCGCAGCTCAGGCCGGATCGCGATGGATTCTCGTGGCTCAACCCGCGCACGCTCTGGCGCTCGCGCAACGAGATCCTCGCCGGGCTGTTCGGCGACCCGTCGGGCGAGGTGCGCGCGCGATGGGTGGAGGCGCAGGAGGCGCGCGGAGCCGACCCGGAGGCGCGCGTCAGGCCCGGCCTCGGGCCGAGCTTCGACTTCCTGCTGCTCGGCGACACGGGCGAGGGAGACGCCTCCCAGTACGCCGTCGTGCCGGGGCTGCTGAGGTTATCCGAGGGCACGTCGTTCGCCGTCGTGGCCAGCGACGTGATCTACCCGGCCGGCTCGGGCAACGAGTACGGGGACAAGTTCTTCCGCCCGTACAAGGACTACCGGGCGCCGATCTACGCGATCCCCGGCAACCACGACTGGTACGACGGGCTCGGCGGTTTCATGCGCGTCTTCTGCGACGCCCCGGCGCTGCGGCCGAAGCCCGACTCCGGATGGCTGCGCGGGCTGCTCTGGCGCAAGCCCGAGCCCGTGGACGAGCGGCGCCTGGCCGAGGCCCGCGAGCTCCGGGGACTGCCCTCCCAGCGGGCCACCGGGCCTGCAGCGCAGCCGGGACCCTACTGGGCGGTCGAGAGCGAGAGCCTGCTCGTCGTCGGCGTGGACACCGGCATCGCCGGCCTGATCGACGCGCGGCAGGCCGAGTGGCTGCGGAGGGTCTCCCGCGACCCCAGGCCGAAGGTCCTCGTCACCGGCAAGCCGATCTACACCCGCAACGACTACAAGCCCTCCCCGCTGGAGGGCGGCGGCACGATCGACGACATCGTGCGCGACCCCGCCCACCGCTACGTGGCCGCGATCGGCGGCGACGTGCACAACTACCAGCGCTATCCCGTGCGGGTGGGCGACCGGGTGATCCAGTACATCGTCTCCGGCGGCGGGGGCGCGTTCATGCACGCCACCCACACCATCCGGCGGGTGGACGTGGCCGGCGTGCGCGAGGACGACTTCAGGTGCTACCCGCTGCGCGGCGACTCGCTGTCGTTCTACAGCCAGCTATACGCCAGGCGGCTCCGGATGAAATGGGTCTGCCTCACACCGGCCGAGGCCGCGTGCATCATGTCCGAACAGATCAAGAACGACCCCGTCCGGCCCGTCCATGGCCCGGTGCGGATCACCCGGCGGATGCGTTGGGCCGCGCGGCTGCTCGGGGCGTGGCCGTGGCCGCTGCGGCTGCCCGTGGACCGGGTCTTCCACCGCTACCTGTCCGAGGTGTCCGACTGGGACACCCCGCCGTTCTTCAAGCAGTTCCTGCGCCTCTCGGTCACGCCGGAGACGCTGACCGTGCGCTGCTTCGCCGCCACCGGCTGCCTGGCGCAGGAGCTCGAACCTCCCCTGGAGGACGAGGTCAGCATCAGTCTGTCGTAGCCGCCTGGCACGCTGGGGACGTGTACGTGGTGCTGGCGGGAGAGACGATCCTCCCGGTCGGGGGCGAGGCCCGGCGTCCCCCCGATCTGGCGCGGGCCGTACGAGAGCTGGAGACCCGGCCCGAGGCTGGGCGGCCGCGGTGGGTGTGGGCCGACGCGCGGGAGGACTACCCGCCGCTGCTCGGCGCGGGCGTGCGCGTGTCGCGCTGCCACGACCTGGCACTGACCGAGGGCCTGCTGCTCGCGGCCGAGGGCCGCCACGGCGAGCCCCGCTCGGCCAGGG
>NZ_QNFZ01000676.1 GCF_003313395.1 Nonomuraea lactucae
ACCCCGGCTGCCCCGACGGGCCGCACGAACCCGGCGAGCAGCGGCTGCGCCGCCCCGCCGCGCTGGTCGAGCTGCCGGTCGGCGCCTCGGAGGACCGGCTGGCCGGAGCGCTCGACGTGGAGCGGGCGCTGACCGAGGGGGTCAAGGCGTTCCAGCCGGGGTTGCTGGCCGCCGCCCATCGCGGGGTGCTGTACGTGGACGAGGTGAACCTGCTGCACGACCACCTCGTCGACCTGCTGCTGGACGCCGCCGCCCTGGGCACCTGCTACGTCGAGCGGGAGACGGTGTCGGTACGGCACGCCGCGCGCTTCCTCCTGGTCGGGACCATGAACCCGGAGGAGGGGGAGCTGCGGCCCCAGCTGCTCGACAGGTTCGGGCTGACGGTCGAGGTCAGGGCCTCACGCGTTCCGGAGGAACGCGCCGAGGTGGTCAGGCGGCGGCTCGCCTTCGAGGCCGGTCCCGAGGCGTTCGCGGCGCGGTGGGCCGCCGAGGAGGCGGCGCTGGCGGCGCGGATCGCGCGGGCTCGCGACCGGCTGCCGCAGGTCCGGTTGCCGGACGCGCGGCTCAGCCAGATCGCTACGGTGTGCGCGGCGTTCGAGGTGGACGGGTTGCGGGCCGACCTGGTCACGGCTGCCGCCGCCATCGCCCACGCCGCCTGGCAGGGACGGGACACGGTGACGACCGACGACGTGCGGGCGGCGGCCCGGCTGTCGCTGCCCCACCGCCGCAGGCGCGATCCCTTCGACGCGCCGGGGCTGGATGAGTCACTGCTGGAGCGCCTGCTGGAGGAGACCGAGGGACCCGAGGGACCCGAGGGGCCAGATGGCGCCGATGGTGCAGACCGTCCCGAAGATCCCGAAGGTCCCGATGATGGCGGTCCCGGAGGGGGCGAGCCGGGTGCGCGGGAGGACGCCGGGCCGCAGTCGCGTCCACAAGGTGTGGACGGCCCGGCGGCCGAGGCGGGTCGTCCACAGGGTGTGGACACCGCGGGCGGGCAGGTGGCCGGAGCCGCCGAGCCGTACCGGGTGCCCCTTCTGCAGGTGCCAGGGCTGGGTGAGGGCGTGGCGGGGCGGCGGTCACGGGCGCGGACCTCGCACGGGAGGGTCACCGGCGCGCGGCGGCCCGGTGGGCGGATCCGCGGGCTGCACGTCACGGCGACGATCCTCGCCGCCGCGCCGCACCAGAAACGGCGCGGGCGCACCGGGCCGGGGCTGCTGCTCCGCGAGGACGACCTGCGGGAGGTCGTACGCGAGGGCAGGGAGGGCAACCTGGTGCTGTTCGTGGTGGACGCCAGCGGTTCGATGGCGGCCCGCAAGAGGATGACGGCGGTGAAGACCGCGGCGCTGAGCCTGCTGCTGGACGCCTACCAGCGGCGCGACAAGGTGGGCCTGGTCACGTTCCGGGGCGCGTCGGCCGAGCTGGTGCTCCCGCCGACCTCGTCGGTGGAGGCGGGCGCGGCGCGGCTGCGGTCGCTGCCGACCGGGGGCCGCACCCCGCTGGCGGCCGGGCTGGTCAAGGCAGCCGACGTGCTGCGCGTGGAGCGGGTACGCGATCCGGCACGCCGCCCGCTGCTGGTGCTGGTGACGGACGGGCGCGCCACCTCGGGAGGAGACGTGGACAGGGCGGCCACGCTGCTGGACGGCACGGCGAGCGTCGTCGTGGACTGCGAGAGCGGACCCGTGCGGCTCGGCCTGGCGGCCAGGCTGGCCACGACGATGCGGGCCGGTCTCCTCACCCTCGACACCCTGTCCGATCTGGGGTCGGTCGTCCGTGACTACCGGAAGGCGGTCTGACATGCCGCAGGGAAAGCCGGCCGTGGTGCCGGACGACGGCCTCACCACCCGGCAGCGCCGCGCCAGGCCGCTGCTGATCGTGCACACCGGCCCGGGGAAGGGCAAGTCGACGGCCGCGTTCGGCATGGCGATGCGGGCGTGGAACCAGGGCTGGCCGATCGGGGTGTTCCAGTTCGTCAAGTCGGCCAAGTGGCGGGTCGGCGAGGAACGCGCGCTGAAGGTCCTCGGCGCCTCCGGCGAGGGCGGGCAGGTGACCTGGCACAAGATGGGCGAGGGCTGGTCGTGGATCCAGCGCGCCGGGTCGGAGGAGGATCACGCGGCCGACGCCCGGGAGGGGTGGGAGCAGATCAAGCGGGATCTCGCGGCCGAGACGTACCGGTTCTACGTGCTGGACGAGTTCACGTACCCGCTGAAGTGGGGCTGGCTGGACCTGGACGACGTGCTGGAGGCGCTCAACGGCCGGCCGGGCGGCCAGCACGTCGTGATCACCGGCAGGGACGCGCCGGAGCGGCTGGTCGAGGCGGCCGACCTGGTGACGGAGATGGGCAAGGTACGGCATCCCATGGACGCCGGCCAGAAGGGGCAGAAGGGCATCGAGTGGTGATCCCGCGCCTGGTCGTCGCCGCGCCCTCGTCCGGGAGCGGCAAGACGACCGTGGCGACCGGCCTGATGGCGGCGCTCCGCGAGCGCGGGCTCCGGGTCTCGCCGCACAAGGTGGGGCCCGACTACATCGACCCCGGCTACCACGCGCTGGCCACCGGGCGGCCGGGCCGCAACCTCGATCCCTGGCTCGTCGGGGAGGAGCGCGTGGCGCCGCTCTTCCTGCACGGGGCCGCCGGGTGCGACGTGGCGGTGGTCGAGGGGGTGATGGGGCTGTTCGACGGCAAGGGGGACACGGACCTCGCCTCGACCGCGCACGTCGCCAGGCTGCTGGAGGCACCGGTCGTGCTGGTCGTGGACGCCGCCAGGCAGAGCAGGTCGGTGGCCGCCGTGGCGCACGGGTTCGCGACGTTCGATCCGCGGGTCCGGGTGGGTGGCGTGGTGCTCAACCGGGTGGGGTCCGACCGGCACGAGGAGCTCTGCCGAGCCGCGCTGGAGGCGGCGGGCGTGCCGGTGCTGGGGGCGATCCGGCGTGACGACGCCGTCGCCACGCCCTCCCGCCACCTGGGGCTGGTGCCGGCGGCCGAGCGCGAGGGCGAGGCCGTCGCCGCGGTGGAACGGCTGGC
>NZ_QNFZ01000678.1 GCF_003313395.1 Nonomuraea lactucae
AGCAACCGGTCGGCCTCCTCGGCGGTCAGCCGCTCGTGCGGCTCCTTGCGCAGCAGGCCCTTCAGGACCGGGTGCATCGCCGGAGGGATCCTCCGGTAGTCCGGCTCCTCGTTGAGCAGGGCGTTGAGCGTCGCCATGGGCTCGCCCCGCTCGAACGGCGAGCGGCCCACCAGCGTGGCGAAGAGCGTGGCGCCGAGCGACCACAGGTCCGAGGGCGGGCCGGCCTCGGCGGCGCGCACCCGTTCGGGGGCCAGGAAGCTCGGCGAGCCGGTGACCATGCCGGTCCTGGTCAGCGAGGATTCGCCCTCGGCGGTGGCGATGCCGAAGTCGGTGAGCACGGCCCGGCCGTCGTCGGCCAGCAGGATGTTGCTGGGCTTGACGTCGCGGTGCAGGATGCCGACGGCATGCGCGGCGCGCAGCGCGGACAGCACCTGCCTGCCCACGTCGGCCGCCTGCCGGATGGGCAGGGCGCCCGTCGTGGCGACGACCTCCTCGACGGAGGGGTGACGCACCAGCTCCATGATGATCCAGGGACGGCCGTCCTCCTCCACCACGTCGTAGATAGCGACGACCGAGGGGTGGTTGAGCCTGGCCGCCGTGCGGGCCTCGCGCGCCGTGCGGAGGAGCTGGCGCTCCTGGTCCGCGCGTGGCAGCCCGTCGGGCAGCAGCACTTCCTTGATCGCGATCTGCCGGTTGAGCAGCGTGTCGCGGCCTTCCCAGACCACGCCCATGCCACCGCGCCCCAGTTCGCGCAGTAACCGGTAACGCCCAGCGATCAGCGGCGTGCTTTCCGAAACCATGTCCTACCCCTGTAGACCACCCGATCAGTGGGCAAGTTTCCCATACATGACCTTGGTTCGCCGGGAGGTCGGCGAGGCCGCTTGCCACAGCTCACCGAATGTTGTTCTACTGAGCCGTGAGCCGACAGCTCGTTCTTTGAGGAGACGTTCATGTCAGAAGCCCGCCGGGGACCACTGGCCGGGGTGCGCGTGCTGGAGCTCGCCGGGCTCGCGCCGGGGCCGTTCGCCGGGATGATGCTGGCCGACCACGGCGCCGAGGTGCTGCGGGTGGACCGCGTCCCCAAGGTCTCCGACCGGCCGCGCTCGGACGTCATGGACCGCGGCAAGCGCAGCATCGGACTGGACCTGAAGTCGCCCGAGGGCGTGGCGGCGTTCAAGGAGTTGGCCGCGCGGGCCGACGTGGTCATCGAGGTGTTCAGGCCGGGCGTCGCCGAGCGGCTCGGCATCGGGCCGGACGACCTGCGCGCGGTGAACGAGCGGCTCGTCTACGGCCGGATGACCGGGTGGGGGCAGGAGGGCCCGCTCGCCACCGCCGCCGGGCACGACATCGACTACATCGCGATCTCCGGCGTGCTGTCGCTGCTCGGCCGCGCGGGCGAGCCCCCGACGCCACCGATCAACATCCTGGGCGACTTCGCCGGGGGCGGGCTCATGCTCGCCTACGGTGTGCTGCTCGCCCTCATCGAGCGGGAGCGGACCGGCCGCGGCCGGGTGATCGACGCGGCCATGGTCGACGGGTCCGCGCTGCTGTTCGCGATGTTCCACCACGCCGCGCAGAGCGGGTTCTGGGGGCCGCGCGGCACCAACCTGCTCGACACGGGCGCGCCGATGTACGACACGTACGAGACCGCCGACGGCGAGTACGTCGCGGTGGGGGCGCTGGAGCCGCAGTTCTGGGACGCCATGGTGACGCGCATGGAGCTGACGGACCTGCCCGACCGCGACGACAGGAAGCAGTGGCCCGCGCTGAAGGCCCGCCTGGCGGAGGCGTTCCGGTCGCGGACGCGGGCGGAGTGGGAGGCGGTGTTCGAGGGGTCGGACGCGTGCGTCGCGCCGGTGCTGTCCATGACGGAGGCGGCCGCCCACCCGCACAACGCGGCCAGGGGCGGCTTCGTCGAGGTGAACGGCGTGACCCAGCCGCGGCCCGCGCCGCGCCTGCTCGGCGTGCCCGACGCGGACCTGTCCCCCGCCACGAGGCTCGACGACCTGTCCTCCTGGGGACTGTCAGCCGAGGCCGCCGCGAAGCTCCGCTCCCAGGGCGTGCTCGCCTGACAGGGGGTGCTCGCCTGACACGTGCTCGCCTGACACCGCGCGGGGGGGCTGGTCGGCGCGGACGCGGGCGGCGCGGGCGAACTGGTCGTCGAAGCGGCGCGGGAAGGGCAGCAATCGGTGCTTGTGCCGGTACGGCGCCGCCTGCCGTACGACGTTGAACCCTGCGGCGGAGACGATCCGGCCGGCGGACCGGAACAGCGGCCAGGCCGGGCGGGCGTCGAGGTGGGCCACGTCGGCGGGCAGTCCGGGCGGCGCGGCGGGCGAGACCAGCACGAACACCGGGCTCAGTCCTTCGAGCGCGGCGGTCTCGCGGGCGTAGGCGACCAGGTCCATGACCTCGCCGGGCGGGCCCGCGTGCACGATCAGCCAGGCCCCGCGCAGCCGGTCACTCACGGGCGTGGCGGAGGGGGCGGGCGGGTCCGCGAGGGTGAGCGGGGTGACGGCACGGGAGACCGACCCTAGGAAGGCCAGGTGCGGGCCGGTGATCTCCTCGACGAGGTACGTCCGGTCGAAGCGCACCGGATCGTCCGGGATCAGCGGCCGGTAGGCGTCCCAGCGCAGCAGCCTGGCCAGGTGCACGACCCTGACGCCGGGCGGGACGGTCCGCCGGCTCAGCTCGCCGTCCAGCCCGGCCGGGAAGGCGTCCACGACCAGCTCGGACGCCCCGGGAAGCCGTTCCGGCCAGGCGGTCAGGATCTCGGCGGGCTCGCCTGGGTGGACCGTGTGCAGGTAGGCGCGCACGCGGGTGAGGTGCCCCAGCCCGCCGCCCCGGGCGTAACAGACGATCACAGCCCGGCGGTCTCGTGAAGGACCCGCAGGTAGCCATCGGTCTCGGCGGCCACCGTGAAATCGGCGAGCACCCGCTGGCGCGCGGCGGCGCCCAGCTTGGCGAGCCGCTCCTCCGTGGCGCGCGCGGCCCGGTCGACCGCCGCCCGGCAGTCGTGCGGGTCG
>NZ_QNFZ01000677.1 GCF_003313395.1 Nonomuraea lactucae
CCCAGGCCCGCGCGGCCGGCGCCCGCGCGCTGATCGCCTGCCCCGGCCTCACCGTGCCGCCCGAGCTGTCCTGGCTCCCGCACATCCTCACCCCAGGGACGGCCACCACCCCGGCGACGACCCCAGGAGCGGCCACCTCGCCAGGGGCCGCCTCCGGCTCTGGGCGGGCCACGCCAGCGGGCGGGCCGGCGGGGGAGTTCCCGCTCGTGCCGCCCGACCGGCGCGGGTATCTGGCGTTCACCTCCGGCACCACCGGCGAGCCCAAGCCGGTACTCGCCCGCGAGGAGCCGCTGGCCCGCTTCCTCGACTGGTACCCCCGCGCCCACGGCCTGACCGGTGGCGACAGGTTCGCGCTGCTGGCCGGGCTGGCGCACGACCCGCTGCTGCGCGACGTCTTCACCCCGCTCACCCTGGGCGCCCGCCTGTGCGTGCCCGCCCAGGACCTCGTCCGCGACCCCGCCCGGCTGGCCGCCTGGCTGAGCGATCAGCAGATCACCGTCGCCCACCTCACCCCCCAGCTGGCCACCCTCGTCGCGGCAGCCGGACGGACGCTGCCCGGCCTGAGGCTGGTGGTGTTCGGCGGGGACCGGCTCACCCACGCCGACGCGGCCCGCTTCCGGCAGGTCGCCCCGGCCGCCCGCCTGGTCAACACCTACGGCACCACCGAGACCCCCCAGGCCCAGGCCGTCTGCGACATCGCCGACCCGGTGCCCGAAAGCGGCGACCCGGTGCCGGCCGGGCACGGAGTCGACGGAGCCGAACTGCTCGTCGTCACCCCCGGCGGCGGCCCGGCCGCCGTCGGCGAGCTGGGAGAGGTGGTCATCAGGAGCCGCCGCCTGGCCCAGGCCTACCTCGACGAGCGGCTCACCCCCGAACGCTTCACCGTCGAGGCCGACGGCCGCACCGGCCGCTACCGCACCGGTGACCTCGGCCGCTACGACCCCGACGGCCGTACCGTGCTGGCCGGCCGCGCCGACGACCAGGTGAAGATCCGCGGCTACCGGGTGGAGCTCGGCGAGATCGAGCACGCCCTGCTCGCCCACCCCGGCGTGCGCGCCGCCGCCGCCACGACCGCCGACCAGCCGGGCGGGCCTGTGCTGCGCGCCTACGCGGTGCCCGCCAGTGCCGCCGTCCAGCCCGGCGAGCTGCTACGCCACCTGCGCACCACCCTGCCCGACTACGCCCAGCCCGCCGACCTCCTCCTGCTGCCCGCCCTGCCCCTGACCCCCAACGGCAAGCTCGACCGCGCCGCCCTGCCCGCCCCACCACCCCGCACCGCCACCGGCGGCGGCCACGAACCCGCCACCGGCACCGAACGGCTCATCGCCGGAATCTGGCGCGAGGTGCTCGGCCTGCCGAGGATCTCCGCCACCGCCAACTTCTTCGAGATCGGCGGGCACTCGCTCGCCACCGCCCAGGTCCAGGCCCGCCTGGCCGCGGCCCTCGGCCACGAGGTGCCCATCGTGGACCTGTTCCGCTTCCCCACCGTCCGCGCCCTGGCCGCACACCTCGACGGCGAACGCCGCCCGGCCGGATCGCAGCGCGCCGCCCGGCGGATAGCGGCGCGGCGGGCACGCCCCCAAACGCACGGGCCTCACCAGGCCAGACGGGAGAGTAAGGAATGACCGCTGCGATACCCCACGAAGAAGACACCGGGGTCGAGCCGATCGCGGTCGTCGGGCTGGCCTGCCGTCTGCCCGGCGCGCCGGACGTGCCCACGTTCTGGCGCAACCTGGTCGACGGCGTCGAATCCGTCACCTTCTACACCCGCGAGCAGCAGGAGGCCCTCGGCGTCCCGGACTACCTGCTCGACGACCCCACGTTCGTGCCCGCCGCGTCCATCGCCGCCGACTACGGCGCCCTCGACGCGGCGTTCTTCGGCATGTCCCCGCGCGAGGCCGAACTGCGCGACCCGCAGCAGCGCATGTTCCTGGAGCTGGCGCACAGCGCCCTGGAGGACGCCGGCCACGACCCCTCCCGCTACCCGGGAGAGGTCGGCGTGTACGGCACGATCGGCTCCGACGAGTACCAGTGGATGTACATCCGCCCCAACAAGAAGGTGTTCGCCTCCGTCGGCAACCTGGCCGTCTACACCGGCAACCACCCCGACTACCTGGCCACGCTCGTCTCCTACAAGCTCGACCTGCGCGGCCCCAGCCTCACCACCCACACCGCCTGCTCCTCCTCGCTGGTCGCGCTGCACCTGGCGGTCGAGGCGCTGCGCGCGGGCGAATGCGACATGGCGCTGACCGGCGGTGTGTCCCTGGAGATGCCCGCCGAGTGGGGCTACCAGTACCACCAGGACGGCATCTACGCCCCCGACGGGCACTGCCGCGCCTTCGACGCCGCCGCACAGGGCACCATCTGGGGCGGAGGCGGCGGCATCGCGGTGCTCAAACGCCTGTCCGACGCCATCGCCGACGGCGACCACGTCCGCGGCATCGTCATCGGCAACGCCATCAACAACGACGGCGCCACCAAGGTCGGCTTCTCCGCGCCCAGCTCCGAGGGGCAGGCCGCGGCCGTCGCCCAGGCGCTCGGCGTCGCCCAGATCGACCCGCGCACCGTCACCTACGTCGAGGCGCACGGCACCGGCACCTCCCTCGGCGACCCGATCGAGGTGGCGGCCCTGTCCAGCGTGTTAGGCGCCGACACCGACGAGGCGGGCTGGTGCGGCATCGGCTCGGTGAAGACCAACATCGGCCACCTCGGCCCGGCCGCCGGCATCGCGGGGTTCATCAAGACGATCCTGGCGCTGGAGCACGGCCTGATCCCGCCCAGCCTCAACTACTCCAGCCCCAACCCGCGCATCGACTTCGGCTCCAACCCGTTCCAGGTCACCTCCACCCTCACCAAGTGGGAGACCAACGGCTTCCCGCGCCGGGCGGGCGTCAGCTCCTTCGGCATCGGCGGCACCAACGCGCACGTCATCGTCGAGCAGGCGCCGCCGCCCCCGCTGCCGCCCGGCCGGCCGCGCCCGGCCCACCTCCTGCAAATCTCCGCCCGCACCCCGGCCGCGCTGGACG
>NZ_QNFZ01000679.1 GCF_003313395.1 Nonomuraea lactucae
ACATCGTCGGGTGGAGCGGCTCGGCGGGCGCGGTGCGGGTGGCCGCCGACGGCACGGGGCCGGTCCGGTTGCGCATCGCCTACACCCGGCGCGACGGCGACGGCCCGGCCCGCACGGTCGCCGAGGAGACGCGCACCCTCACCGGCAGGACCGTCTACACCAGCGACGTGCTGCGCGACCTCGGGGACGTGGCGTGCGGCGCCCGGGCCCACTTCGGCCTCGTGGTGATGACGGAGCCCGCGGCGGGCAACGGGCCGCAGGTCAGCGAGACGGCCGTGGAGGGAGCGCCGTGCCCCGCCCCCTCCACCCCGCCCCCCACGGACGATGCCGGTACGCCCACCGGCGCTCCCCCGTCATCGGACGCCGAGAGCGAAGATCACCAGTCCCCGTAGGAGCGCGCCAGAACCTCGGAAGCGTGCGGACCGCCCGAGGCCGCTCTTGTCGACCAACCAAGCGTGCGCTAGCTTGGCAGCGATGGCCGGTGACACCTCCGCCTACTGGGCCGCCTGCAGGCGCGGCGAGCTGGTCATTCAGCGCTGTACGGCCTGCGCCCGGCGCGTCCACCTCCCCGAGGCGGACTGCCCCTGGTGCGGCGGTGGCCCGCTCGTCTTCGAGCCGGTCTCGGGTGACGGCGTGGTGCACACGTTCACCGTGGTGCACCGGTCGTTCGCACCCGGGTACCGGGGACGCGAGCCGTACGTGCTGGCCTGGGTGGACCTGCCGGAAGGGGCCCGCGCGTTCGGGCAGGTCGTGGGATGCGCGCCGGGCGAGGTCCGCATCGGGATGCCGGTGCGGGTGACGTTCATGGACGATCTACCGCATTGGAGGCCCCGTTGAGCGTGCTCGGCAAGGTCGGCAACGTGCTGATCCCGGTGGCCGACCTGGACCAGGCGATCGCCTTCTACGGGCTGCCGGTGAAGTTCCGCGACGGTGACAGGTTCGCCGCGCTGGACGGGGGCGGCGTCACCGTGGCGCTGGCCGGGCCGGCCGAACACGTCACCGAGTCGGCCGCGCCCTCCTACCGGGTGGACGACGTGGCGCGTGCCGTACGGGAGCTGTCGGCGCGTGGCGGCGAGGTGGTGCGCGCGCCCGAGAGCGGCCCGCACGAGACGCGCGCCGTGCTGCGGGATCCCTCAGGAAACGTCTTCGTGCTCTATTCGCCCCTCTGATCCGGAGGCCCCCATGGCGCGATCACCCTACGGCAACTACGGCCACGCCATCCTGACCGCCGGCGCGCTGCGCGACCCCGGCCGGGTGGCGCTCACCTACTGCGGCGAGCGCCGCTTCACCTACGACGAGCTGAACCGGATCGTCAACCGGCGCGCCCACGCCCTGCTCGCCGCCGGGATCACACCCGGGCAGCGGGTCGCGGCGCTGCTGAACGAGACCCTGCACGTGGCGGAGCTGTACCTCGCCCAGGCCAAGATCGGCGCGGTCACCGCGGCCCTGAACCCCTACTGGCCCGCCGACACGCTGCGCGCGGTCGTGGAGCACTCGCGGTGCACGGCCTTCGTGTACGACGCCACGGTGGAGCGGGCGGTCGCCGAGATCAGGCCGTCGCTGCCGGGCGTCACCACCTGGATCAAGGTAGGCGGCCGGGGCGCGGACGCGGTGGACCTCGACGCGCTGGCCACGGCCGCCTCCGAGGACGAGCCGCCGATCGAGGGCGGATACGACGACCCGCTCGCCCTCTACTACACCTCCGGGACGACCGGGCTGCCGAAGGCGGTCGTCCACACGCACGCCTCGTCGCTGGCGACCGCGCAGATCTGGCTGGACGTGCCGCGCGGGCCGGACGCGGTGTTCGGCACCGGCGCGATCATCTGGGGCATCGGCTTCCCGGCCATCGTCGGGCCCGCCCTGTACGCCGGGATGCGCCTGGTGCTGGAGCAGGACTGGGGCCCGGCGAACTTCCTGCGCGTGGTGCCCCGAGAGCGGGTGACGCACGTGTCGCAGATCCCGTCGTTCTACGCGGCGCTGCTCGGCTCCGCCGAGCACGAGGGCGTGGACCTGTCGTCGCTCCGCGTGATCATGCTGGGCGGGGAGCCGCTGACCGCCGGCATGCTCGAACGCGTCAAGCGGCGGCTGCCGGACGCCGCCGTCTACTCCTACTACGGCCAGACCGAGGCTCCCTACACGTGCATGGGCCGGGTGGACGACGGCTCGACGCCGCTCGGGTCGTCGGGCCGGGCGCGCACCGGGAACGCGGTGCGGGTGACCGGCCCGTCGGGAGAGCGGGTCGTGGACGAGGTGGGTGAGATCAACCTCGCGGGGCCGCACGCGATGACGGGCTACGACGGCCTGCCGGACAGGACGGCGGAGGTGCTGCGCGGCGGCTGGTACGTGGGCGGCGACCTCGGCACCGTCTCCGCCGACGGCGTGCTGCGGGTGCTCGGGCGGCGCGAGGACTCGATACTCAAGGGCGGCGTCTGGACCCAGCCGGTCGCGGTCGAGGAGGCCGCCTCGGCGCTGGACGGCGTGGCGGAGGCGGGCGCGGTGGGCGTCCCGGCCCACGTGGAGGGGCAGGACGCGGCGGAGCAGGAGATCCTGCTGGCCGTGGTGCCGCGGGGCGGGCACACGCTGGACGCCTCCAAGCTGGCTCTGGCGCTGGCCGACGCGCTGCCGCCGCACCAGCGCCCCGACCGCGTCGTGGTGGCGGACGAGCTGCCGCACTCCCAGGACGCCTCGGGCGGGCCGGGCAAGCTGCTGCGCCGCGAGCTGCACCGTCTGCTGGAGAGCTGAGGTGCCGGCGGAGCATCAGGCGAAGGAGCTCCTGCGGGAGGCCGGGGTACGGGTGCCGCGCGGGATCGTGGTCACCGACTCGGACCTCGCGGGAGGGGGCTTCCCGGGTATCGAGGGGCTGCGCGAGCCGCTGGTGCTCAAGGCGTTCGGTCCCGGGCTGGTGCACAAGTCGGACGCGGGAGCGGTCGAGCTGGGCCTGCGCCGCGCCGAGGTGGAGCGGGCGGCCGGCCGGATGCGCGCGGCCCTGGCGGCGCAGGGCGTCGCACCGGCGGGGTTCCTGGTCGAGGAGCA
>NZ_QNFZ01000680.1 GCF_003313395.1 Nonomuraea lactucae
GCCGCCGCCGCGCCGGGCGGGCCCGAGCGGTCGCGCCGGCGCCACGTCGAGCGCGGCAAGCTGCTGCCGCGAGAGCGGGTGAACGGCCTGCTCGACCCCGGGTCACGGTTCCTGGAGCTGTCGCCGCTGGCGGCGAACGGGCTCTACGACGACCAGGCCCCCGCCGCGGGGATCATCACCGGCGTCGGCCGGGTCTCCGGGCGCGAGTGCGTGGTCGTGGCCAACGACGCCACCGTGAAGGGCGGCACGTACTACCCGATCACGGTCAAGAAGCACCTTCGCGCGCAGGAGGTGGCGCTGCGCAACCGCCTGCCGTGCGTCTACCTCGTCGACTCCGGCGGCGCGTTCCTGCCGAAGCAGGACGAGGTGTTCCCCGACCGCGAGCACTTCGGCCGCATCTTCTACAACCAGGCCACGATGTCCGCGCTCGGCATCCCGCAGATCGCCGCCGTCCTCGGATCCTGTACGGCCGGCGGCGCGTACGTGCCCGCCATGAGCGACGAGGCGGTCATCGTGCGCGGCCAGGGCACGATCTTCCTGGGCGGCCCGCCGCTGGTGAAGGCGGCGACCGGCGAGGAGGTCACGGCCGAGGAGCTCGGCGGCGGCGAGCTGCACTCCCGGGTCAGCGGCGTCACCGACCACCTGGCCGAGGACGACCCGCACGCCCTCGCCATCGTCCGCGACATCGTCTCCACGCTGGCCCCCAGGGCGGAGCGGCCGTGGCGGACCGTCCAGCCGGAGGAGCCGCGCCACGACCCGCGCGACCTCTACGGCATCGTGCCCGCCGACACCCGCCAGCCGTACGACGTGCGCGAGGTCATCGCCCGGCTCGCGGACGGTTCGCGCTTCCTGGAGTTCAAGGCCGAGTACGGCCCGACGCTGGTCACCGGCTTCGCTCACCTCCACGGCCACCCGGTCGGCTTCGTGGCCAACAACGGCATCCTGTTCGGCGAGTCGGCGATGAAGGGGGCGCACTTCGTCGAGCTGTGCGACCAGCGGGCGATCCCGCTGGTGTTCCTGCAGAACATCAGCGGCTTCATGGTCGGCAGGGCCTACGAGGCGGGCGGCATCGCCAAGCACGGCGCCAAGATGGTCACCGCCGTCTCCTGCGCCCGGGTGCCCAAGTTCACCGTGGTGATCGGCGGGTCGTTCGGCGCGGGCAACTACGCCATGGCCGGTCGGGCGTACTCGCCCAGGTTCCTGTGGATGTGGCCGAACGCCCGCATCTCGGTCATGGGCGGTGAGCAGGCCGCGAACGTGCTCACCACCGTCGGAGACGCGGACGCCGACGCGATCCGAGCCCAGTACGAGCACCAGGGCAACCCCTACTACTCCACCGCCCGGCTCTGGGACGACGGCGTGATCGACCCCCTCGACACCCGCACCGTCCTCGGCCTGGCCCTGTCCGCGGCGGCCAACGCCCCGCTCGAACCCGTCCGCTACGGCGTCTTCCGGATGTGACGTTCACCCATGGCCCACTCCACCCGCTCGCCTGAGACGTTCGACACGGTGCTCATCGCCAACCGCGGCGAGATCGCCGTCCGCGTCATCCGCACCCTGCGCGCTCTCGGCATCACCTCGGTCGCCGTGCACACCGCGTCGGACGCGGACGCCCACCACGTGCGCGACGCCGACATAGCCCTGCAGATCCCGAAATATCTGGATGTCGAGGCCATCATCGAGGCCGCCCGCGCGTCCGGGGCGCAGGCCGTTCACCCCGGATACGGCTTCCTCGCCGAGAACGCCGCGTTCGCGCGGCGCTGCGCCGAGGCCGGGATAGTGTTCGTCGGCCCGCCCGCCGAGGCGATCGACGCGATGGGCGACAAGATCCGCGCCAAGACCACCGTGTCGGCCGCCGGGGTTCCGGTCGTGCCGGGCGGCGCCGAGCCCGGCGACTCCCTGGAGGCGTGGACGGACTTCCCAGCGCTGATCAAGCCGTCGGCCGGGGGCGGCGGCAAGGGCATGGTGCTGGTCCGCTCGGCCGCCGAGCTGCCCGACGCGCTGGAGTCGGCCCGCCGTACGGCACGCGCCGCGTTCGGCGACGGCACGCTGCTGATCGAGCGCTACGTCGCCAACCCGCGGCACATCGAGATCCAGGTGCTGGCCGACACCCACGGCAACGTCGTCCACCTGGGCGAGCGCGAGTGCAGCCTGCAACGCCGTCACCAGAAGATCATCGAGGAGGCCCCCTCCCCGTTCGTGAGCGAGGACATGCGGGCCCGGATGGGCGCGGCGGCGGTCGAGGCGGCCCGCGCGGTCGGCTACACGGGGGCGGGCACGGTCGAGTTCATCGTCGACGGCACGACCGGCGAGCACCACTTCATGGAGATGAACACCCGCCTGCAGGTGGAGCACCCGGTCACCGAGCTGGTCACCGGACTCGACCTGGTGGAGCTCCAGCTACGGGTGGCGGCGGGCGAGCCCCTTCCGTTCAGCCAGGACGACGTGCGGCTGACCGGGCACGCCGTGGAGGCCCGCGTCTACGCCGAGGACCCCGCCCGGGACTTCCTGCCGACCGGAGGCCGCGTCCTCGCCCTCCGCGAACCCGCCGCAGTGCCCGCCGCAGTGCCCGCCGCGGAGCCCGCAGTGCGCCGCGCCGTGCGCGTCGACTCCGGGCTGGTCGAGGGTGGCGTCGTGGGCAGCGAGTACGACCCCATGCTGTCGAAGGTGATCGCCTGGGCGCCCGGTCGGGAGGCGGCGCTGAGGCGGCTCGACCGGGCGCTGGCGGAGACCGCCGTGCTCGGCGTCACCACCAACGTCCCGTTCCTGCGCGCCCTGCTCGCCCACCCCGCGGTCCGGGCGGGCGGGCTCGACACCGGGCTGGTCGAGCGGATCCTGCCCGACCTCGTACCGGCGGCGGCGGTGCCCTGGGACGTGCTGGCCGCCGCCGCGCTCGTCTTCCACGCCCTGCCGCAGGGCACGGACCCGTGGGAGGTGACCGACGGCTGGCGGGTCGGCGAGCCGGCGTGGACGACGTGGCGGCTGGAGACTCGCGACGGCGTGCGCGCCGTGCAGGTGCGCGGCCTGCCGCAC
>NZ_QNFZ01000682.1 GCF_003313395.1 Nonomuraea lactucae
CATCCGGCGGGCGCGGCGCGTCTCCGGAGCGCCCGGCCGGAATCATCGCCGGAGTGTTCCCGCCGCGACACGCCGGGACGCCGAAGCCGTTTCGCGTGAATGGCAAGATCGAAATTCGCCTTTCCCCCCGACAATCGCGGTAATTTAAGCATGACTAGCCGATATTTATCAGCGTTTGCCCAGGTCAATGGATAGGTCAACGACGAGTCAAACCGTGCGCTGTACCCGGGAAACGATCGCTTAAGGTCCTACGATCGCTTCATGACCTGCGTACTTCTCGCCGAGGATGACACCTCGATTTCCGAGCCGCTCGCGCGTGCACTGCGCCGTGAGGGCTATCAGGTTGAGGTGAGCCCCGACGGCCCGCAGGCCCTGGAGAGGGCTCTGTCGGGGGGCATCGACCTGATCGTTCTTGATCTCGGCCTGCCAGAGATGGACGGGCTGGAGGTCGCCCGCCGGATCCGTGCCGAGGGGCACGGCACCCCGGTTCTCATACTCACCGCCCGCGTCGACGAGGTCGACACGGTGGTCGGCCTGGACGCCGGCGCCGACGACTACGTGACCAAGCCGTTCCGGCTGGCGGAGTTGCTCGCCCGCGTGCGCGCGCTGCTCCGTCGCGGCACGTCCGAAACACCGGTCGTGCAGGGCGTCCGCATCGACGCCGACTCTCGCCGCGCCTGGATGGGGGAGAAGGAGCTGCATCTGACGACCAAGGAATTCGACCTGCTGCGCGTCCTGGTCCGTGACGCCGGCAAGGTGGTGACCCGCGAGCAGATCATGCGCGAGGTGTGGGACACCAACTGGTGGGGCTCGACCAAGACGCTCGACATGCACATCTCGTGGCTGCGCCGCAAGCTCGGTGACGACGCGGCGAAGCCTCGCTACATCACCACGGTCCGGGGAGTCGGCTTCCGCTTCGAACGCGAGTAGGGATGCGCCGCCGCCTGCTCACCTCAACTCTGGTCGTCGCGGTCATCGCGGTCCTGTTGCTGGGGGTCCCGCTGGGCATCGTGGTGAGCCGCCTGATCGTGGACGAGGCGGCCCAGGAGCTCAGGGCGGAGGCGACGCGACTGGTGGGGGAGGTCGAGTACGCCCGGATCCAGGAGACGCCGCTGGATCCCCAGCAGCTCCAGCAGAAATATCCAGGCCGCCACATCCAGATATACGAGCGCGCCAACCCGCCCAAGGCGACCATCGTCGGCGTGGCGCCGCCGTCCGGCCAGCAGATGGCCGAGGACGCGCAGTCCGAGAACGGCATCTACGTCCGGGTGAGCCGCGACCGGGAGCAGATCGAACAGGACGTGCGGGCACGCCTGCTCCTGATCGTGGCACTCGCCGCCGCGGCGCTGGCCGTGGCGGTCGGGCTGGCCATCGTGCAGTCGCGCCGGTTGACGCTGCCGCTGCAGGACCTGGCCAAGATCGCTGAACGGCTGGGATCCGGTGACGCGCGACCGAGCAAACACCGTTACGGCATACCCGAGCTCGACGGGGTGGCGGAGGTGCTCGACCACAGCGCAACCCGTATCTCCGACCTGATAACCCGGGAACGTGAGTTCGCCACCGACGCCTCCCACCAGCTGCGCACGCCGCTGACCGGGCTGACCATGCGCCTGGAGGAGATCGTCGCGGCCTGCGACCATCCGGCCACGGTACGCGAGGAGGGCGAGGCCGCCATCGTGCAGGCCGAGCGGCTCACCGCCGTGATCGACGAACTGCTCGCCGCCGCCCGCAGGCAGCGCCAGGCGCAGGCGGAGCCGGTCTCGATCGACGAGGTGCTCATCCAGCAGATCACCGAATGGGAGCCGGTCTTCCGCGGCGGTGACCGCACGCTGCTGCTGGAGGGCTCCCGCGGGCTGAAGGCGCTGGCCACCACCGGGGGATTCGGCCAGGTCATCGCCACGCTGCTGGAGAACTCCCTGCGCTACGGCGGCGGCACGGTCACGGTCACCACGACCCAGGGTGACAGCTACATCGTGATCGAGGTGACCGACGAGGGCCCCGGCATCGCCGACGACATCGCCCCCAAGGTCTTCGACCGGAACGTGAGCGGGGCCGGCGGCACCGGCCTCGGGCTGACGCTCGCCCGCGCGCTGGCCGCCGCCGACGGCGGCCGCCTGGAGCTGGTGCGGCGTCGCCCGGCCACCTTTGCGATCTTCCTGCGGCCCGCCGACGACAACGGCAGAACCCGGATCGTCAGCGGTCCTGCCTGACCTCGACCTCGGGCAGCTCCGTGGGGATCGGCTCGGTCGCCTCCAGGAAGACCCACTTCTTGTACGACCAGAAGCGGAACAGCGTGCCCAGGGCGACGCCCACCAAGTTGGCGATGTTGAGGCTGAGCAGGTCGTCCAGGCCGAGCGTCCAGCGGGTGAAGCCGATCGCCAGCACGCCGAAGAGCAGCGCGATCCCGTTGAGCAGGAAGAACAGGAAGTATTCGCGGCCCAGACCGCTCTGCTCACGGTGCCGGAACGTCCAGAACCGGTTGCCCGCGTAGGCGAAGGTGGCCGAGATGGCCGTGGCCAGAACCTTCGACGTCATCGGCCCCAGGGTGAGCGCCATCAGGGCCACGTTGTACATGCCCGTGTCGATGACGAACGCCATGGCGCCGATCAGGCCGAACTTGGTCAGCTCGTGCAGCAAGGTCGAGAACCGCTGGTAGAGGGGCCTGATGAAGTCCACGTCTCCTGCTCGGTCCTTTCGGGTCCAGGGCGCTCGTCCGGCTTGACGACACCAGCCTACTGGTCTCCGTCCCTCCTCCGGGTCGGAGCGGGGGAGATCACTTCTCGTGGTAGTACGCCCACGAATATCGGCTTATGCCCGGACAAATACCTTTGATCGGCATTACGCTGCCATGGGCGATCGCCGGGGCACCCGGTGATGGGCTCAGCCGGACAGACCGCCGTTCCCACGGCCACGACCTTCGGGACCCGACCGTGCAGCTACGACTGCTCGCCCTGCTCGCCGGCCTCTGCGCGCTGAGCACCGGCTGCGGCGCGCCGCCGTACGCGACCGTGGTCACCCGGGACGGGCCGTCGGCCGCGGCGTCCGCCCCGGACGTGAGCGGCTCCGGCGGGCGCGTGGACGTGGCCACCGCCGAGC
>NZ_QNFZ01000683.1 GCF_003313395.1 Nonomuraea lactucae
GCGGCGATCACGTTGAGATCATGCTCGCGCAGCCGGGTGACGACGCCGTTCCAGCTGGCGGACTCGGCGAACGCCCCATGGACGAGCACAACAGTGGGTGAAGTGGCCATCATCGCTCCTGGCGGGTCTTCAGTGCGGTGGACAGGAAGCGGGCGGCCTGCTGGATGGCCGCCTCGGCGGCGTGGGTGCCGCGCAGCGCGTTGAGCATGACGAAGTCGTGGATGACGCCCTGATAGCGCACGGCGGTGACCGCGACCCCGGCCGCGCGCAGCTTATTGGCGTACGCCTCGCCCTCGTCGCGCAGCACGTCGGCCTCGGCGGTGATGACCAGCGCCGGCGGCAGCCCGGCCAGCTGCCCGGTGCCGACCCGCAGCGGCGAGGCGGTGATCTGCGCCCGCTCGGCCGGATCGGTGGTGTACTGGTCCCAGAACCACTGCATGCCGTCGCGGCGCAGGAAGTAGCCCTCGGCGAAGTCGTGGTAGGAGCCCGTGTCGAAGGCCGCGTCGGTGACCGGATAGAACAGCACCTGCGCCGCCAGCGGGATCTCGCCGCGCTCCTTGGCCAGCAGCGTGAGCGCGATGGCCATGTTCCCGCCGACCGAGTCTCCGGCGACCGCCACGCGGGAGGAGTCCAGGCCATGGGCGCCACCGTGCTCGGCCACCCAGCGGGCGGCGGTGAAGACCTGTTCGATCGCGACCGGGTAGCGGGCCTCGGGAGAGGCGCTGTAGTTGACGAACACCACCGCCGCGCCGACGCCGAGGGCCAGCTCGCGGGCCAGCCGGCCGTGGGTGTGGTCGTTGCCGAACACCCAGCCCGCCCCGTGCACATAGATGATCACCGGCAGCGGGCCGCTCGCGCCCGCCGGCCGGAACACGCTCACCGTCAGCCCGTCGGCGACCGGGAGGATCTCCTTGTCGGTGCCCGGCACCTCGATCTCGGGCGTCTGAGCCTCGTCCACGGCCTTGCGGCCGTCGGCGTGGGGAATTTCGAACAGGTAGGGCGGGTTGGCGGTGGCCTCGGCGAACGCCTGGGCGGCGGGTTCGAGCACGGGCTTGCGGTCCATGGGTGTTCTCCTTGCGAGTGGTGGAACCGGCCGGTTCGGTAAGAGGAAGATCAGCCGACGGCGCGCGCGGCCTTGAGGATGAGCTGGGCCACCTTGTGCGGCCGGGACACCGACACCGCGTGCGAGGCGTCGACCTCGGCCGTGCGGGCGTCGGCACGGCGTGCCATCCACCGCTGCGCGGCCGGCGGGATGTTCTTGTCACCGGTGGCGATCAGCGCCCAGGACGGGATGGTCTTCCAGGCCGCGGCCGTCGCCCTCTCCTCCAGCGCCGCCACCGCGACAGGCCGCTGTGCCGCCGCCATCGCCGCGGCCTTCCGGGCCGGGACATCGGCGGCGAACTGCTCGCGGAACTTGTCCTGCTTGATGGTCAGCTCGACCGCCTTGCCTCCGCCCGGCCGCCGGTAGGTCCACTGCCGGGTGTTCGGCCCGAGGGTGCTGCCGGGGTACTTGGCCGACAGTGCCAGCGCGCTCTCCCCCTTGTCCGGCAGGAACGCCGCGACGTACACCAGCGCCCTGACCGAGGAATCACCCACGGCGGCCTTGCTGATCACCGCCCCGCCGTAGGAGTGCCCGACCAGGACCACCGGTCCCTTGACGTTCTCCAGAACGCTCTTGAGATAGGCGGCGTCCCCCGACAGGCCGCGCAGCGGGTTCGCTGTCGCGAGCACCGGGTAGCCACCCCTCTTCAGCTCCGTGATCACATCGTTCCAGCTGGAGGCGTCGGCGAACGCCCCGTGCACCAGCACGATCGTCGGTTTCGTCCGGCCTGCCTCGCCGGCGCTCACAGGTGAAGGCGCCACCAGCAGCGCGCCCAGTGCGGCGGCGGCCAGTCCGGTGGTGAGCGCGGCCCTGCGCCGCATCCCCTGAACGGCGGAGTCCGTCATGATCTTCTCCAGGTGTGATCGGGCTCGGCGTGATCCCGAGCTCACACCCGCGACGCTAGGTCCGCGGCAGGACGTCGTGTTCTGCCTGCGCGCACCGGCTCTGCTCTCCCTTGGCACAGGGCCTGGCGTCTCAGGCCACCTCCGCCTGGGTGACGCCGAGCGTCTTCACGGTGGGCGAGGGCGGCACGTCCTCCTTGGGCGGGTAGGTGTTGAAGACGTGGTCGGAGATCGGGGTGACGATCCCGAACCAGTAGTTCTCGTTGCGGTAGTGGTGGAGCTGGTGCGTGCGGCGCAGCAGGCGGTAGAGCCCGCTCCTGGGCCGGTACGCGGAGTGGATGAGGAAGTGCGTCCACTCGTACAGGGTCAGCGACACCAGAGACGTGGCCAGACCGGTCGTCGCGGGGCGCAACGACCGGGTGGCCGCCGTGTTGGCCACGGCCAGTGTGGTGAGGGCGGCGGCCAGCAGCGGCCCGGGGATGAAGACCTTGGCCGGGTCGCGCGGGTCGCGGTGGTGCTCGCGGTGCCCGCGGGCGGAGAACAGCTCCACGGTGCGGCCCCGGATCCTCCTGGGGCGCTGGTGCAGCAGGTGGACGTGGATCATCCACTCCACGAACGGTTCGATGCCCGCGATCCAGGCGGCGGCCTTCAGGTCCCCGCGTGACCACCGCCCGAGCGCGAGGCGGGTGAGGACGGCCGCCGAGGCGGCGGGCAGCAGGACGCGGGCGTTGCGGTGGGCGAGGAAGATCCGGGCGGCCTCGGCCAGGGTCAGTCCTGAGCGGCGGAAGTCGGCCGCCTGCCGTTCGGTGATCAAGGTGGTTCCTCCATGGCGAGCAGGGCGTGCATGGCGGAGGTGCCGCGCGCCAGCAGGGTGGCGGCGGCCTGGGCGGCGGACGCGGCATCTCGGCCGGCGATCGCCGTGACGACGGCGCGATAGTCCTCGACGGCGCGGTGCTCGGCGGCCAGGACGCTCGTCACCATCGGCTCCGCCGGCCGGTAGGCCTGCCGGAGCGCGTTGAGCGACAGCCGGTAGCAGATGTTGCCCGAGCCGTCGACGACCAGGTCCCAGAACCGCCCGTCGAGCGCGCCGCGGGCGGCGTCGCCGGCCGTCTCCAGCTCCCCGAGCAGGCCGCGCAGGCTCAGGACCAGGTCGGCGCCGGCC
>NZ_QNFZ01000681.1 GCF_003313395.1 Nonomuraea lactucae
CGCCGCGCGGGCCGCGCCCGCAGCGCGCCGCGCCACCTCGACGAGGCCCCCCTCCACATCCTGTACGGCCCGCGCCACCGCGCCGAGCACGCTCAGCACCGTGCCCTCGACGGGTCTGGCCACGGCCTCCCTGGCCAGGGCGGCGGCCCGCGCCAGCCCGGCGCGCAGGTCCGAGCCCTCCTTGAGCACCTCGGCGAGGCCGCGCAGCGCCTGGCTGACGATGACCCCGGAGTTGCCCCTGGCGCCGACCAGCGCGCCGTAGGAGAGCGTCTGCCACACCACCGCCGGCTCGACGTCGTCGGGCAGCGCCTCGACGGCCTCCGCGGCGGAGAGCATCGTGAGGTGCAGGTTGGTGCCGGTGTCGCCGTCGGCGACGGGGAACACGTTGAGCGCGTCGATCTCCCCCCGTGCCCTGCCCAGCGTGTCGGCGGCCAGGCGTGCCCAGCGGCGTACCCCGGGCGGGTCGAGGGTCTCCATGCGCGGCGCTCCAACCTCCCCGAGTGCGCTACCGTTAGACGAGGAGAATATCTCCGCATCTGCCCGAGTCCAGTGCTCAAGTTCGCACCCGGTGGTGCGGATCGGATATCCTCGTCTGGCTAGCCGGTCGTCCCGGCATGCCCTCCGCCCGACAAGCATCAGCGGACAGGGCTACATCGACTGTTAAAGGAGCGATACCGTGGCTGCCGTCTGCGATGTCTGCCGCAAGGGGCCGATCTTCGGCAACAACGTGTCCCACTCCCACCGCCGCACCCGCCGTCGTTGGAACCCCAACATTCAGACGGTCCGCGCGGTCGTCGGCGGCACGCCGAAGAAGCTCAACGTGTGCACCTCGTGCATCAAGGCGGGCAAGGTAACCCGCTAGTTCGCGCTTCCACGAAGGCCCGCCGCTCGTCTCCCGAGCGGCGGGCCTTCGTCATGCCCCACCCATTCCCACCACAGCCCGCCTCCCAGCACGGCACCCCCGATCCCGGCCCGCCTCCTGGCAGGAGCGCGGCTACCGGTGGGGGCCGGCTGCGCATGAGGCTCGGCGCCGGGCCGGGCCGGGTCAGCGCCAGCGCCAGGCGTGGTCCACGGGGCCGATGCCGTCGCCCAGGGGGAAGCCGCGGCCGATCGCACCCGTCACGTACTCCTTGGCCTTGCCCACCGCCGCCGGCACCTCCTCCCCCAGCGCCAGGTGGGAGGCGATGGCCGAGGCGAGCGTGCAGCCGGTGCCGTGGGTGTGGCGGTTGTCGAGGCGTTCGGCGGCGAAGCGGTACTCGCGGGCGCCGTCCGTCAGCAGGTCGACCGGGTCGCCCGGGAGGTGACCGCCCTTGATGAGCGCCCAGGCGGGCCCCAGTTCGAGTACGGCGTCGGCGGCGCGGCGCAGGCCGTCCTCGTCCTCGACCTTCACCGCGGTGAGCTGCTCCACCTCCCACAGGTTGGGGGTGACGACGGTGGCCAGGGGCAGTAGCCGGCTCTTGACCGTCTCCACGGCCTCGGGCGCGAGGAGCGGGTCGCCGTGCTTGGAGACCCCCACAGGATCGACGACCAGGGGCGCCTCGTACCCACCCAGCGCCTCGGCCACGACCTCGACCAGCCGGGGCGAGGCCAGCATCCCGGTCTTGATCGCCTGCGCGCCGATGTCGCCCAGCACGGAGTCGAGCTGGGCGCGTACGGCCTCGGGCGGGAGCTCCCAGTAGCCCTGGACGCCGAGCGAGTTCTGCGCCGTCACGGCGGCGATCACGCTCATGCCGTGGACGCCCAGGGCGAGCATGGTCTTGAGATCAGCCTGGATGCCCGCCCCGCCGCCGGAGTCGGATCCGGCGACGGTCAGCACGCGTGGAGGGGTCGTAACGGTCATACGCCCCATCCAACCACTCAGCTGACGGCGCACTCCCCGCCGATGAGCCCGCAGTTCGCCGGCTGGACGGCGGTCCCCGTCGCCGAGAACGTGATCGCGGCCGACGCGCCCGCGGCGAGCGAGTCCGGCAGGTCGATGATCAGCAGGTCGCCGTCCTGCGACCACTCGGCGCCCTTCACGTTCAGGACCCGTCCCCCGATCGGCATGGAGACGGTCAGCGAGCTCACCGGCTCGGCGGAGGAGTTGCGCACGTCCAGCTGCGCCGTGTAGACGGTCGGCCCCTGCCTGACGACGCTGAAGTCGACGTTCACCGCCTGCCCGCCGGCCTGCGGCGCGTTGCTGACGGTCCCGGTCGGCTGCGGGTCCGTGGTCGGGCCCGAGGTCGGGGGGTCGATGATCGTCGTCGAGTCGTCCGTCGGCGTCTCCGTCGGGGTGCTGCTCTCCTCGAAGCTCGTCGGGAACGGGTCGTCCTTGGGCTTCGACGACGGCTTCTTCGTCTTGCTCGGCTTCGGCTCCGGAGTGCCGGTACGGCGAGGCGCGGGCCCGGTCGCCGCCACCTTCGGGGTGGGCCCGCCGGTCGGCGACGACTTGCCGGTGGGCTCCGTGCTCTCCTCCGGCTCCTCGGCCGGTTCCTCGGCGGTGGGCGAGGACGAGAGCGGTCCAGGCTGGTTGGACGCCTGCACGGCGGCGCAGGTGGCGCCGGAGCACTTCTGGGGCCCGTCGGAGCCGCTCAGCAGCTTCACGCCCCCGACGGTGCCGCCGAGCACCACGACCACGGCGGCTACGGAGAGCAGCGCGACGCGGCCCCTGCGTCCCCCTGAGCCCTCCGGGTTCAGGTCGTCGCCGGGAGGCGGCGGCTTGCGGCGACCGCGGCGGCGCGGAGCCGGCTCCTCCGGCGGGCCGTCGGAGGACCAGCCGGAGCCGAGGAAGCCGCTGTCGCGTTCCGACCAGTCCGGGGCGCCGGCGTCGACCAGGGTGACGTTGCCGTACACCTTGATGTCGCCGGGCTCGGGCGGCTCACCGGGGGGCTGGAGCGCCTGCGTGCCGTCGAACGGCCCGGCCTCGTGCGCGGCGCCGGGCATCTGCGTGCCGTCGAACGGCCCTGAGCCGGACGCGGGTCCCAGCGCCTGTGTTGCGTCTCCCGGAGCCCCGAAGCCGTACGGGGCCGAACCGTCGAACCCGCCGGAGCCCGGCGCCTGGTCGAACCCGCCGGAGCCCGGCGCCTCGCCGAACCCTGGCGCCTCGCCGAATCCCCCGGAGCCGGGCGCGCCGCCGAAACCGCCGGAGCCGGGCGCGCCGCCGGACCCGAACACG
>NZ_QNFZ01000684.1 GCF_003313395.1 Nonomuraea lactucae
CGCTGGAGGCGGTGGTCCCGCTCGGACGGCTCTCCGCCGCCCAGGCGAGGGCCCTCGCCGGTGCGGCCGACCTGGTACGGCTGACGCCCTGGCGTACGGTCGTGGTCCCCGACCTCGACCCGGGCGAGGCGGGCCGGGTCGCGGCCGGGCTCGGGGCGGCGGGCCTGGTCACCGATCCGGACTCGCCATGGGTGGGGGTGACGGCGTGCACGGGACGCCCCGGCTGCGCGAAGTCGCTGGCGGACGTCCAGGCGGACGCCACCCGCTGGGCCGTCGAGGGCCGCGGACGTGAGCAGCCCGGGGCGCAGGTTCACTGGGCGGGATGTGAGCGGCGGTGCGGCCTGCCGAGAGGGCGGGTCGTCCAGATGATCGCTACCGGGCACGGTTACGAGGAAAGGCAACATTGACCGACTACGTAAGCCACGGATACGTGCGTGACGGCGCCGAGATCTACCGGCGCTCGTTCGCCACCATCCGCGCCGAGACCGACCTGTCCGGGCTGCCCTCCGACGTGGCCCGGGTGGCGGTGCGGATGATCCACGCCTGCGGCATGACCGACCTCGTCGACGACCTCGGCTGGTCGCCCGGCGTGGTGGCCGAGGCCCGCCGGGCGCTGGCCGGCGGCGCGCCGGTGCTGTGCGACGCCATGATGGTGGCCTCCGGCGTGACCAGGAGCAGGCTGCCCGCCGGCAACGAGGTGCTGTGCACGCTCGGCGACCCCGGCGTGCCGGAACTGGCCGCGCGGCTCGGCACGACTCGCAGCGCCGCCGCGCTCGAACTGTGGCGCGACCGTCTCGACGGCGCGGTGGTGGCGATCGGCAACGCGCCGACAGCCCTGTTCCGCCTGCTCGAACTGGTCGCGGAGGGAGCGGGCAGGCCCGCCGCGGTGCTGGGCGTCCCGGTGGGCTTCATCGGCGCGGCCGAGTCCAAGCAGGCACTGGCGGACAGCGACCTGGAGCACCTGGTGGTCCACGGCCGGCGGGGTGGCAGTGCGATGGCGGCGGCGGCGGTCAACGCCATGGCGAGCGAAGCGGAGTGATCAGGATGACGGGACGGCTGTACGGGGTGGGACTGGGGCCGGGGGACCCCGAACTGGTCACGGTCAAGACGGCCAGGCTGATCGGCGAGGCCGACGTCATCGCCTACCACGCCGCCAGGCACGGGCGCAGCATCGCCCGGTCGATCGCGCTGCCGTACATGCGGGAGGGGCAGATCGAGGAGCTGCTGCTGTACCCGCTGACCACGGAGACCACCGACCACCCGGGCGGCTACCAGGGGGCGCTCGACGACTTCTACGCCGACTGCGCCGACAGGCTCGCCGCCCACCTCGACATGGGCAGGACCGTGGTGGTGCTGGCCGAGGGCGATCCGCTGTTCTACGGGTCGTACATGCACATGCACAAGCGGCTCGCGCACCGATACCGGACAGAGGTGGTGCCGGGCGTCACCTCGGTCAGCGCCGCCTCCGCCGTGCTGGGACGGCCGCTGGTCGAGCGGGACGAGGTCCTCACGGTGCTGCCGGGCACGCTGCCCGGGGACGTGCTGGCGGACAGGTTGCGGGACACCGACTCGGCCGCGGTGCTCAAGCTGGGCAGGACGTTCGAGAAGGTCCGCGACGCCTTCGCCGAGGCCGGGCGGCTGGACGACGCCTGGTACGTCGAGCGCGCCACCATGGGGGCCGAGCGGGTCGCGCCGCTCAAGGACGTGGACCCGGACGGCGTGCCGTACTTCTCGCTGGCCCTGCTCGCCAGCCCCGCCGAACGGACGTTCGTTCCGCCGCCCGTGGTGGCCGCCGTGTCCGGCGAGGTCACCGTGGTGGGGCTCGGGCCCGCCGGGCGGCCGTGGCTCACGCCGGAGGCCCAGGAGGCGCTCTCCGCGGCCACCGACCTGGTCGGGTACGGCCCGTACGTCGACAGGGTGCCGCCCAACCCGCGCCAGCGGCGTCACCGCACCGACAACCGGGTCGAGGCCGAGCGGGCCAGGCACGCCCTGGAGCTGGCCGGGGAAGGCGCCCGGGTGGCCGTGGTGTCGTCCGGCGATCCCGGCGTGTTCGCGATGGCCAGCGCGGTGATGGAGGCAGCGGAGGACTTCCCCGGGATCCCGGTGCGGGTCGTCCCGGGCCTGACGGCGGCGCAGGCGGTGGCCAGCAGGGTCGGCGCCCCCCTCGGCCACGACTTCTGCGTGCTGTCGCTGTCGGACCTGCTCAAGTCGTGGGAGGTGGTGGCGGACCGGCTCGCCGCGGCGGCCAGGGCCGACCTGGTGCTGGCGATCTACAACCCGGCCTCGCGCAGCCGTACCTGGCAGGTGGCCGCCGCCCGCGACCTGCTGCTGGAACACCGCGACCCCGCCACCCCCGTGGTGATCGGCAGGAACGTCGGCGGCGAGGATGAGAGCGTCACCGTCACCACGCTCGGCGAGCTGGATCCCGGGCAGGTGGACATGCGCTGCCTGCTGATCGTCGGATCCTCTACGACCCGGGTCACGGCCCGCGGCGCGGTCTACACCCCGCGCCGCTATCCCTGAGCTGCCGCTATCCCTGAGCTGGGCTATCCCTGAGCTGGGCTATCCCTGAGCTGGGCCATCCGCCAACTGCCGCTATCCGTGAGCCCAGCCCGCGGCCTCCGCCACGGTCTCCACCAGCCGGACGCCGCCCGGCAGCGGCGGCCGGTTCACCATGATCACCGGAAGGCGGAGGCGGCGGGCGGCGACGAGCTTCGCGGTGGTCATCGGGCCGCCGCTGTCCTTGGTGACCAGCACGTCCAGGCGGTGCTCGCGGATGAGCGCGAGCTCCCCCTCCACCGTGTACGGCCCGCGGTCCAGCAGCACGTGCACGTTCCCCGGGACCGGCGGCTCGGGCGGATCCACCGACCTGGCCAGGAACCACACCCCGTCACGCCCGGCGAACACCGGCAGGCTCCGGCGGCCGGTGGTGAGGAACACCCTCATGGGCGCCACCAGCCGTTCGGCCGCCTCCTGGAGCGAGCCGACCCGCTGCCAGGCGTCGCCAGGACCCGCGCGCCAGCCGGGCCGCCGCAGGACGAGCAGCGGCACCCCCGTGCTCGCCGACGCCTCGGCCGCCGAGGCGGTCATCCTGGCCGCGAACGGGTGCGTGGCGTCCACCACCGCGTCCACGGCCTCGGCCGCGAGCCAGGCCGCGAGCC
>NZ_QNFZ01000685.1 GCF_003313395.1 Nonomuraea lactucae
CGCCCGCGAGCGGCGCGGCCCCCTCCGTGGCCCCGGCACCCTCCCGCACGCGCCGCGGCACGACCACTTCCCCCGCCCCAGCACCGCGACCACGGCGGCGGCGGTGACGGGACTCGGCCAGCTGGGCCAGCACCCCGTCCGGATGCCTGGCCAGGACCATGCCGCCCGCCCCGAACAGGACGGCCCCCACGTGCGCCGACACGTCCCAGGTGGCGAGCAGCTCGGGGAAGACGGCGGCGACGAGCCCGCCGAGCACTGCCCCGCCGACGCGCCGCACCCCCTGGAGCACCACCACGGCCAGCCAGACGAACCCCGCGAAGGCCGGCAGATCGGTCGCCGTGATCGACCCCTTGGAGATCGCGAACAGCACGCCCCCCAGCCCCGCGATCCCCGAGGCCAGCGCGAACAGCATGATCTTGGTCCGCGGCGCGGACAGCCCCGAGGTGACGGCCGCGGCGGGAGCCGATCTGACCGCCAGGATCGCCCGCCCGGACGCCGACCGCTCCAGGTTGCGCACCAGCAGCCCGACGCCCCCGATCAGCGCGAGCAGCAGCACCACCCGCACCCGCGGATCGGACGTGTCGGCGAAGCCGAAGCCCAGCGCGGGCAGCGGCCACCCGATCGTGCCGTTGCTGAACGCGTCCACCTGGAACAGCACCTGGTCGGCGAGCAGCGCCAGCGCGAGGGTGGCCAGCGTCAGCACCCGCCCGCCCAGCCGCAGCGCGGGCAGCGCGACCAGCACGCCCACCGCGCACGCCGCCAGCACGCCGAGCACGATCGCCACGAAGAACGGCAGCCCCGACGCGAACGCCCACCCGCAGGTCAGCGCCGCCATCGCGGCGAAGGCGGCCTGTGCCAGGTTGACCATGCCGCCGATCCCGGTGACCACCACGAACGAGCAGAAGATCAGCGCCAGCACCAGCCCGTGGGCCGCCACGCCCACGTAGTACTCGGGCCCGGCGAACGCGAACGCCAGCAGCGCCACGAGCGACACCGCCCACGGCAGGCGCCGCCGCCAGACCGGCACTCCGGCAAGGTGGTCGGGCGGCGGCGCGTCCTCGGCCGCGGAGCCCGCGACCCGCTCGCGAGACCGGTTCAGCAGCACGAGCCCGGCGAAGAGCAGGATGACCGGCACGGCGGTCCGCAGCCCGGTGATCTCCTCCAGGAAGTCGGTGTAGCCGGCGACCAGGTTCTGCACCACGCCCAGCGCCAGACCGGCGGCGAACGTCCACGGGATGGACCGCAGCCGCCCGAACACCGCCGCCGTCGCCGAGGCGAACAGCAGCACCGTGTACGCGGTGGCGTCGAGCCCGAGCACCGGCACGGCCAGCACCCCCGCGAGCCCGGCGAGCCCCGAGCCGAGCATCCAGGCCAGGGCCGAGGTGGCGTCCACGTCGATGCCGCGCAGCGTGGCGAGCCGCCGCCGGTCCACGCAGGCGCGCATGCGCAGGCCGTACGGAGTGTGCCGCATGAACGCCCACAGACCCGCGGCGGTGACGGCCGAGAAGCCGAACGTGATCAACTGGTCGGTGTCGAGGCGGACGCCGAACAGGTCGAGCGGGACGGCCGGATGCGGCCCGATCCCGCGGGGCAGCGAGGTGGCGTCGGCGCTCGGCAGCCCGAGCACGTCCACGAGCAGCAGGCCGAGGGCGGGCAGCGCGATCGTCAGCCCGATGGTGCCGACGATCTGGGCCGTCTCACCCGCCTGGGCGAGCCCGCGGAACATGGCCCTGTGCAGCAGGTAGCCGAGCGCGGGCGCGAAGACCCCGGCCGCGAGCGCCGCCGACAGCCACGAGGGCAGCCCGGCGGCCACGTTGCACTGGTAGAACAGCAGCGCCGACATGAAGCCGATGGCGCCGTGGGCGAAGTTGAACACCCCGGTCGCCGCGTACGACAGGGTCAGGCCCGACCCCATGACGGCGAAGATCGCCCCGGTGACCAGGCCGCTGACGACGTAGCCGAGGATCATTTCAGCGGCACGTTGTCGAAGCACTTCATGCTCTTGGCCACCTCGAAGGCACCGCCTTCGAGCTTGACCAGAGCGCCGCAGCCGTTCGGCTCGGAGTGGTCCTTCGGGAACCTGACGCGGCCGAAGCCGGGGTTCTCGTAGGAGTAGGAGCCGTTGCCGGTGGCCAGGAACCTCTGCCTGGTCAGGTCCCTGCCGGTCTTCTCCAGCATGTCGAGGAAGATGTCGGCCGCCCAGTAGCCGATGGCCATGTGCTGGGTGAGCGTGGCCCCGGGAGCCACCTTCTCGACGTCGGCCCTGAGCGTGCCGATCTCGGGGGCGGCCGACTCGAACGGCTCGAACATCGGCGCGGCGATCACGCCCTCCAGTGCCCGCGCGCTGGCCGGGTCCTTGAGGATCGCGGCGTCGTAGCTGGTGGCGTCGGTGAGCACACCCTGGTAACCGGCCCGCTTGAGCGCCGAGTAGAGGCCGACGTTGAACTTGGTGCCGGCGATCACGGAGACCACGACGTCGGGGGCCCTGCCGCCGTTCGAGTTCATGATCTTGTTGACGTACGGCAGCCAGTCGGGCGGGGGCGCGGACGCGGGCAGCCCGGAGTTCACGCCGACCAGCTCGAACCCCGCCGCGGTGAACGACTGGGAGATCGTGGTGCCGCCGTACTTGCTGCCGCTGGAGTCGCTGGTCTGCACGTAGACGGTCTTGCTCGCGGCGCCGCCGAGCAGGTCGGCCATCTGCCTGCCCCACCAGGTCTGCGACCCCGCCCCCTTCTTGGGCGCCAGGCAGCCGTTGTAGCCGAAGCCGGTCCGCGTGCCGCACCACTGCGGCCCGGTCGCCCAGCCGAACCACGGCACGCCCTGCTGCTCCAGGAACGCGGCGCCGCCGAAGTTGGGCGCGTGCACGGGCACCAGCGCGAACACCTGGTCCTTCTGCACGAGCTTCTTGGCCGCGGCGTCGCCCTTGGCCGCGTCCTGCCCGTCGTCCTCCGCGCCGGCGAACTCGATCCGCCGCCCGTGCACCCCTCCGGCGGCGTTGGCCCGCTCGAACCTGGCCTTCGCGCCAATCTCGGCGTCCTTGGTGGAGTAGCCGCTGGCGCTGGTCTTGGTCAGCACGCCGCCGACCTTGACGGCCGTGTCCGTCACGCCGGGCGCCGCGCCGCCCGCCGCGCCTGGGGCCTGCCGTTGAGCGGCGCACCCGGCCAGCAGCG
>NZ_QNFZ01000687.1 GCF_003313395.1 Nonomuraea lactucae
CTTCACCCTCTTCGTCGGATCCGCCCGCATCAGCTGAGCCGTCCGCACCCGCGAGAACCAGAACCGGCCCGAATCCGCGGGTGCCTTCGCGGCGGACTCCGCGGCGGCCAGCAGGATGGTCCTCGTGCTCTGCGGCTTCCCGGCGGAGACAGATGGGCCGGCGCTGGCGTCGAGGTCCGGGGAGCCGGTGCCGGCGCCCCCGCCGCCGAGAAACGGAACGACCAGCGCGGCGGCGGCCAGGCCGGCGACGGCGCCACCGGCGACCAGGATGAACGGGCTGTGCCGGAAAGCGGAGAACCTCCGGGCCCGCCGCGGGGTTCGGCGCGTCTGGAACGCGCGGGCAAGGTCGCCGGAGCGGTGTCGCCGGTAGGCGTCCTCGATGAACGCGTCCGGACGCAACGTGTCGAGGGCTTCGCTGACTGAACCTCTGTCCTTCATGTCTGTTCCTGGAGGGTGAAGGGGGGCGTGGACTGGAGCGCCTTCCTCAGGCGCTGGCGTGCGCGATGGAGCCGGACCTCGTACGTGCGGGCCGAGCAGCCCGCCACCTCGGCCGCCTCCGCGGACGTCATGCCGCACCAGCTCGTCAGGATCAGCACCTCGACGTCCTGCCCCTTCAGACCGGTGAGCGCGGCGAGGGCATGCTGGCGGTTCGCGACCTTCTCGGCGACGTCCCCCTCGACGAACGTGGTCAGCTGGGCGAGCCTGGCCACCAACTCCTCGGTGCGCAGCCGGCGGGCCCGCTGTTTGCGCAGCAGGTTGCGGGTCACCCCGAGCAACCACGGCAGCGGCGGGTCGGGCAGATCGTCCAGGCGCCGCCAGGCGATCAGGAACGTCTCACTCGTCAGGTCCTCCGCCATGGCAGGATCGGCACGTAGCAAGGCGTAACCCAGTACGTTCCGGTAATGCCGGTCATAGAGGATGGAGAATCGTTCTTCGGGATCGTCCACGCTAAGAACTGCCCCGAGGCACCCATACTCTTACAGTCCCATCCGAAAAATCTTTCAGATAGGGCGCACGAGCGCTCAGGCGCACGCCGCTGCCCTCCAGCCCCGTCCGCCGGGGTCGCGCACCGGGCGCGGGCGTACCGGTGAAGGAGGTTCAGGCGCCTCGCCAGGCGAGCTGCCGCTCCGCGATCTCGCGGAAGAGGCCCTTGAAGACGGCGAGCCTCTGCTCCCCCATCGCCTCGGCGTGCCGCCGCTCGATCGCAGCCATGATCTCGTCGGCCTTCGCCATCTGGTCGCGCCCCTGGGCGGTGGGGACGATCAGCTTGGCGCGCCGGTCCTGCGGGTCGGGACGGCGTTCGACGTAGCCGAGCTCCTCCAGCTCGTCGATCAGGTTGCCGATGACCTGCTTGTGCGTCCCCGACAGCCGTGACAGCTCCGTGGCGCGGGTCCCTTCCTCGTCGAGATGGCCCAGCACCGCGCCGTGCCGCGGCCTGAGCCGTGGATGCCCCTGTTCGGCCAGGGTCTCGAAGAGCTCCTTCTGGACCGAGAAGAGCAGCCGCGCGGACAGGATGCCGAGGTCCGGGTCGCGCTGCTTGTGCTCGCTGCGTCGGCCCACGGCGCTCCCCTCGTCACGGTCCTTGACTGTCACCTTTCGTAATAATAGAGGTCAGGGCGGTGCGGGCGCCGGGAGGCGCTACGACGCCCGCACCGGTGAGGGAAAGAGCGGGCGTCACTTCTTGAGCGGGCTCCAGCCTGCGCCGACGCCCATCAGGTGGAGGGCGACGCAGAGCAGGCCCGCGGTGCCCAGGGTGGTGACGGTGACCACGCCGCCCAGGGTCAGGCCGGCGATCTCGAAGACGAGGGCGAGGACGAACAGCAGGGCGGCGACGAGGGCGAACATGCAACCTCCCGACGGGGGTGGCCGGGCGCCGTTGATCCGCGTGGGGAGGGGGCCTCAGCGCGGTGGGCGTCCGAGGGTTGGACGGGCTTCCGACATGGGGATGTCCATCGCGATCCACCAGGAAACTGGCCGGATGGTGACGTTCCGTATACCGGCGATGACCCCGCCTTGACCGGCCGGTCAGTACCCGCGACGGCCCGAGAGCCCGCCCCGCGGGCCCCACCGCTCGGGTCAGGACAGCCTCGGATCAGATCAGCCTCGGGTCAGGTCAGCGAGGAGTAGGCCACGACGCCGCGGCGCATGGCGTCGATCGCCTTCGTCGCGGTCTGCCTGATCCTGCTGTCCTTCGGCGCGGCGTTGGCCAGCTGCCCGAGCAGGTCCATCAGCTGCTTGATCCACCTGACGAAGTCACCCGCGGCCAGCTCGTTGCCGTTGACGCCGTCCATGAGCACGGCGTCCAGGCTGTGTCCCTTGGTCCATCGGAACGCCGCCCAGGCGAACCCCAGATCGGGCTCGCGGATCGTCTCGAGGCCGTGGTCGGACTCGATGCCCTCCAGCTCTCCCCAGAGCCGGATCATCGCGGTCAGCGCGTCCTGCGCCCGACCGGCCGGGATCTTGGGACGGCGGGCGTCGTCGGCCTGCCGCGACTCGAACACCAGCGCCGACACGCACGCGGCGAGCTCGGGCGGGTCGAGCCTCTCCCACAGCCCCGTGCGCAGGCACTCCGCGGTCAGCAGGTCGAGCTCGGTGTAGAGGCGGCCCAGGCGGCGGCCCTCGTCGGTGACGGTCTCACCCTCCAGGTAGCCGAGTTGCTCCAGCACCGCGCAGATGCGGTCGAAGGTGCGCGAGATGACGTGGGAGCGCCCCTCGACGCGCCGCCGCAGCCCCTCGGTCTCGCGCAGCAGCTTGTGGTAGCGCTCCGCCCAGCGGGCGTGGTCCTCGCGCTCGTCGCAGCCGTGGCAGGGGTGCTGGCGGATGCGTCGCCGCAGCTCGTTGATCTCCTCGTCCTCCACGGCGTGGTCGCGCGCCCTCGCCGGCTTGCCCAGGTCACGGTCGCCGATCTTGGCGAGCAGCGTGGAGACGAGGTTGGCCCGCTCCTTGGGCGAGCGGCCGTTGAAGTTCTTCGGGATGCGCAGCTTCTCGATCGGCTCGACGGGCACCGGGAAGTCGGCCGGGTCGAGTTTCTTGACCTGCTTGCCGATGGTCAGCACGAGGGGGCTCGGGCCGTGCCCGCGCGGGTTGCGGCCCGGGTCGAGGACGATCGCCAGTCCCGCCCGGCGGCCGCCCGGGACGCGGATGACGTCGCCCGGCTGCAGCGCCTCCAGCGAGCGCACCGC